>CAJCBL010000231.1 GCA_903960515.1 uncultured Verrucomicrobiota bacterium | reverse complement strand
GTGCACGATATGCCCCTCTTGTACCCAGTCGCGCAGGTCGCAGGGCAGGAGCATCGAGGTCTGTCGGTCGAGATTGAAGAAGCGGGCGGCCATGGCCTATTAAAATACCGCATGACGTTGCCTGTCAACAAAATATGCAACTATTTTGAACAAAACTCGAAGTCCGACAGGCTGCTAGGGATTTCGGTGCTGTGGGCGACGGGCGGAGCGATGACACCACAAGGCTCCAGCAGGCCATCAACTACTGCATCGCGAACGGCCGCCCACTCTTCATCCCAACAGGCTCGTATATCACAACCGGCCTGACGCTCAACAATGCGAGCGGAATAACCGTCTTCGGCGCAGGCACCAATCAAACCAAGCTGCTGGCCGGGGCAGGCTGCACCGCTGTGCTGACGATCTCCGGCGGCGCGAATCATCTCACGCTCCATGATTTCGGGGTCGATGGAAGCGCGGGCAGCGGACAGGGCATCCTATTCAGCGGAGCTCCCGGATTCCTATACCTCTCGCAATTCTACAACCTGAATATATTCGGTTGCAAAAGCCACGGCCTAAACCTGACGAGCGCCTTCTCGTACATCCTGACAAACGTCACGGCAGTGAACAACGAAGGCGACCAGATTCGCGGCTGGGGCGGCCCTGGCGTTTACCTTGAGGGGTGCAATGTGGGCGGTGTGTCCGAAGGCCGGTCCGGCTTCCGCTTCCTCGGTGACTGTACACTGGTAGCCTGCAACGGACTCTACGAAAGGACGAATCCCGGCGGCACGATCGGCGGCACCGACGGCGCCTGGGCCAAGTTTGGCGGTGACAACAGCGCCGAGAGCGATTTTCAGTATGGCTACCCGAGCGTCACGCTGATCGGCTGCAACGTCGAAAGCTTCTCCAGGATAGGTATACAGTTCATACAGGCCCACGCATTTTGTTCCTTCGAGCGGGTCAGCTTCTTGACGCGTGCCGGAGCCCGGGACACGGTGGCCGTCTATGAGAACGGCGACGTCGCCGGTGGCGGGCTGCCATTGCACATGAAGCACTGCTCGTTCACGTTGGTGAGCATTCCGGGAACGGCCACCACCGCTGCAATCCCGTCCACCTGGGCCGACGGACTGCCGCTGCACACCAACAACGGCAGGGTCGCCGGCGAAAACCTTGGCGGCCAGAATCGGTTCTACGATGAAAGCTCGAAAATCCCCTACGACATCGCCGGCAGCGACTACCAGAGTCCGATCGACAACCGCATCGGGTCCTGGAAACTCGTGCCGTATCGGCTCAAGGGTAACGTGCAGGTGGACAACCTGGGCGGCTACTTCATGGGCGGCCAGCCCAACGGCGGCGGCAGCTACTCCTTCTTCACGGGGCGACCCGCCATGCCAAGCACCGGAAATTGGAAAAGAGGCGATGTTGTATGGAACGTTGGCGACGCCGCTGGAGACGTCCTCGGATCGCCGGGTTCTATATATACTTTGCTCGGCTGGCGCCGCGTCACCACCGGCAACACCAACACGCCCGGCACGGACTGGGTGGAGCTGCGTGCACTGACCGGAAACTAGCCGCCTCGAACCTGAGAGCGGCAATACTAGGCCTGATTCCTCGGGAGCTCCGCAGTCGGTCGAAAGCCTAACGCAGAGCGCCGAAGGGGTCAGGTCGAAAATCCAGCCCCCAAAATGAGCCCGTCCGAGTAGCGGGCAATCCAGCCTCGGCGCAACAGGAACATCCGTCTGACCGGAATGGAGCCAGATAGAGCGTTCGGCCGCACTTCAATTGTATAGACCCGCCGGAAAAGCGCCGCACTATACGAGCCGGCGCGGGGCCTATATTGCGCGCCGACTCGCTGCCCTTCCTTCGCTATTCGCTACTCATCACTACTCACTACTGGCTAGGCACTCCTCGCTACTCGCTACTTCCTTAAAACACATTGCCTACATAGCTCTGGAGCGAACGCACGCCTACTCGCTTCTGCTTCATCGCCTTTATACCACGCACGGCGGCGGAGGCACCAGCCATGGTCGTCATAATAGAGATGTTGTTGATCACGGCGGCGGTGCGGATCTTGTTCTCGTCGTGGCGAGGCATCATGCCGGAGGGCGTGTTGATGATCAGTTGCATGCGGCCGTTCTTGATCATGTCGACTACATTGGGCCGGCCTTCCTCCAGGCGCGGGATGCGGGTGACAGGCACTCCGTTTTCCGCGAGCACCTTGGCAGTGCCGGAGGTCGAGAAGAGGCTGAAGCCGAGGGCGACGAGCTGGCGGCCTAGATCGGCGGCGGCGGCCTTGTCGGAGTCCTTCACGGAGAGGAATACGTTGCCCTGGATGGGGAGGGCGGGCTTGGCGGCCATCTGCGTTTTCGCAAAGGCGATGCCTAGGTCGTCGTCCATGCCCATGACTTCGCCGGTGGAGCGCATCTCGGGCCCGAGGTTGATGGTGGCTCCGGGGAAGCGGGCGAAGGGGAACACGGCCTCCTTCACGCACCAGTGGCGCGGGGTGAGCTCGCGGGTGAAACCGATCTCGGAGAGCTTTTTGCCGGCCATGCACTTGGCGGCGATCTTGGCCAGGGGCTGTCCGATGGCCTTGGAGACGAAGGGAACGGTGCGTGAGGCGCGCGGGTTGACCTCCAGGACGTAGAGGTCGGTATCCTTGATGGCGAACTGCACGTTCATCAGGCCCACGACGTTGAGGGCCTTGGCCAGCGCGATGGTGGCGGTGCGCACCTGCTCAAGCATGGCCTTGGAGAGGGTGTGCGGGGGCATGACCATCGCGGCATCGCCGGAGTGGACACCGGCGAACTCGATGTGCTCGAGCATGCCGCCGATGAGCGCGGTCTCGCCGTCGGAGATACAGTCGACGTCGAGCTCGATGGCGTCCTCAAGGAACTTGTCGATGAGCACGGGCTTGTCGGGCATGACCTCGAAGACCTGGCGGATAACGGCGCGCATTTCCTCGATGCTGTAGAGGATGAACATGCCGCGGCCGCCGAGCACGAACGAGGGGCGCAGGAGCACGGGGAAGCCCAGGGCGGTGGCGTGCTTGAGGGCCTCCTCCTCGGTGAGTGCGGTGCGGTTGGCGGGCTGCTTGAGGGCGAGCTTGTCGAGGATGCCGGCGAAGAGTTTGCGATCCTCGGCGAGCTCGATCGACTCGGGCGAGGTGCCGATGACGTTTACGCCGTTGGCCTTCAGGGCGGTGGCCAGGTTGAGTGGGGTTTGCCCACCGAACTGCACGATCACGCCCTGGCACTGCTCCTGTTCGTAGATCTCCAGGACGTCCTCAAGGGTGAGGGGCTCGAAGTAGAGGCGGTCCGAGGTGTCGTAGTCGGTGGACACGGTCTCGGGGTTGGAGTTGACCATTACGGTCTCGTAGCCGAGCTCGCGCAGGGCGAAGGAGGCATGGACGCAGCAGTAGTCGAACTCGATGCCCTGGCCGATACGGTTGGGGCCGCCGCCGAGGATCATGATCTTGGGGCGGGTGCTGCGGATGACCTCGTTCTCGTCGCCGTAGGACGAGTAGTAGTACGGGGTGAAGGCCTCGAACTCGGCGGCGCAGGTATCCACGAGCCGGTAGGTGGTGTGCACGCCGAGCTTGCGGCGGTGTTCGCGCACAGTCTTGAGCGGGGCGCCGCAGAGGTGGGCGAGCTGGGCGTCGGAGAAGCCGGCGCTTTTCACGCGGCGCATCGTGGGGGCGTCGAGGTCGCCGAGCAGCTTGGTCTTGAGCTGATCCTCCATCTGGTGGATCTCAAAGAGCTGCTGGAGGAACCAGCGGTCGATGGCGGTGATGTCGAAGATGCGGTCTACGGAGAAGCCGGCCTTGAAGGCGTAGCGCAGGAAGAAGGGGCGCTCGGCGTTGGGGGTGCCCAGGCGGGCGATGATGGTCTGCTCGTCGGGGATCTCGTAGTCGCCGAACTTGCCGCCGCCGCCGAAGCCGCGCGCGCCGATTTCGAGGGAGCGCAGGGCCTTCTGGAAGGACTCCTTGAAGGTGCGGCCGATGGCCATGGCCTCGCCCACCGATTTCATCGAGGAGGTAAGGGTGGTATTGGCACCCTGGAACTTCTCGAAGGCGAAGCGCGGGATCTTCGTCACCACATAGTCGATGGTGGGCTCGAAGCTGGCGGGAGTCTCCTTGGTGATGTCGTTGCGGATCTCGTCGAGGGAGTAGCCCACGGCCAGCTTGGCGGCGATCTTGGCGATGGGGAAGCCGGTGGCCTTGGAGGCGAGCGCGGAGCTGCGGGAGCCGCGCGGGTTCATCTCGATGACGACCATGCGGCCGGTGGCCGGGTCGATGGAGAACTGGATGTTGGAGCCGCCTGTCTCCACGCCGATCTCACGAATGACGGCGAACGAGGCGTCGCGCATCGCCTGATACTCTTTGTCGGTGAGCGTCATCGCGGGTGCCACGGTGATGGAGTCGCCGGTGTGCACGCCCATCGGGTCGAAATTCTCGATGGAGCAGATGACCACGCACTGGTCCTTGTGGTCGCGCATGACCTCCATCTCGTACTCCTTCCAGCCCAGGAGGCATTCCTCTACGAGGACCTCGTGGGTGGGGGAGGCCTCGAGGCCGCCCTGCACGATGAGGTCGAACTCCTCGCGGTTGTAGGCGATGCCGCCGCCGGTGCCGCCCATGGTGAAGCTGGGGCGGATGATGAGGGGGAAGATGCCGATGAAATCTGCGGCGGCCCGGGCGGCATCCAAAGTGTGGACGGTGCGGGACTTGGCTACGTCGAGGCCGATCTTGAGCATGGCCTCCTTGAAGAGCTGGCGGTCCTCGCCCTTGGCGATGGCGGGGGGCTTGGCCCCGATCATCTCCACGCCGTGCTTGGCGAGGATGCCGAGCTTATCGAGCTCCATCGAGAGGTTGAGTGCGGTCTGGCCGCCGAGGGTGGGCAGGAGGGCGTCGGGTTTCTCCACCTCGATGATACGCTCGAGCATCTCCACGGTGAGGGGCTCGATGTAGGTGACATCGGCGAACTCCGGGTCGGTCATGATGGTGGCCGGGTTGGAGTTCACCAGGATCACGCGATAGCCTTCCTCCTTCAGGGACTTGCAGGCTTGGGTGCCGGAATAGTCGAATTCACAGGCCTGCCCGATGATGATGGGCCCGGCGCCGATGATGAGGATGGTTTCGAGGTCGGTACGCTTCGGCATGGCAAAATTTTTTGGAGCGTGGAAAGCGCCGCAGGGGGGCGCAAGCGGGAAGTCGGCGCAGCAGCGCTGCTGCGCGAAAAATCGTACGGGAATCCTAGCGAACAGAGCCGACGCACACCGGGCGCGGCGGTGGGGGCGGATTCGGTGCACCCGGGGGAGGTGCAGGGTGCGAAGGAACGGGGCCAATTAGTCGAGCACCGGAGAGGTGCCCACCGGCGATGGTGACGCGTGCCTCAGCGCCGCGCCAAAAGAACGGCGGCGCCAGCGGCCGCGAGCTGCACAGCCGCCCGCGCCACGCGGAGCCGGCCGCGGGAATCAGGCCAGTTTGGAGACGTCGACGCCGAGGACCTTGGAGGCCTTGGCCTTGTCGCCGCGACAAGCGCGAAGGACGCGCTCCACATACTCCTTGCGCTGCTCTTCAATGTGCGCGTCCAGAGTGGGCCATTCCGTGAGGTCGCGCAGGCGCTCGGGCAACTGCGCAGCGGTGATCAGCTTGGTAGTAGCTTCGGCCACCACGCCGGCCACCACATGGCTGAGCTCGGAGATGTTGCCCGGCCAGCGATAGGCGGAGAGAACGGCGAGGGCATCCGGGGCGAACTCAACCTGCTTGGTATCGAAGTTGGGATTCTTCGCCGAGGTGGCGAAGTTCTTCAACAGCAGGGGCAGATCCTCGATACGCTCACGCAGCGAGGGCAACATCAGCGGAAGCGCGGCGATGCGATAGAACAGCTCGTCGTGGAATTTCCCGTGGTCGATGAGCTTCTCCAAATCCTCGCTACTGGAGCAGCTGATACGGAAGGAGGTGCCGGCCGCCTTCAAAACGCCCACGAAGGCCTTCTGGATGGCGAGGGGCATGGCATTGATCTGATCGAGGTAGAGTGTGCCGCCCTTGGCCTGCTCAATCCACACCCCGCCCTGCCCCTGCGGCCCGATGAGCCCCTCTTGCAGCTCGGCCGCGCTGAGAATCGAACAGTCGAAGCTCACCATCGGGCTGCCGGGAGGGCACCCTTGGGCGTGGATGAGTTCAGCGATCACCCGCTTGCCGGTACCCTGTTCGCCGATGAGCAGTACCGGAGTTTTGGATGTAGTTAGTTTCTTGATCTGCGGGCTGATCTTTTTGATCTTCTTGCTCTCGCCGACGACAAAAGCTTCCAGTTGGTCGGCCGCTACGGTTTCGTCGGCACCGAGCTGGGGTGCCCCGCCGGGCTGGGCCTTCTTTGCTCGATTCAGGCCGAGCTTCTTGAACTCTACTCCGCGCTTCAGTGCGGAGATAAGTTCATCGACCTTGAAAGGCTTCTGGAGGAAATCGAAGGCCCCTAGCTTGAGCGCTTCCAGCGCATAGGAAGGATTGGCGTAGGCGGTCATGACCACTACCACCGCATTGGGATCGAGCTTCTTGAGCTCCCGCAGCAGGGTGATGCCGTCCATCAACGGCATCTTCACATCGACCAGCACCATATCGAAGCGCTCGGCCTTGTAGCGCTCCAGCGCCTTGGGCCCATCGCTCGCAAAGGCCGCATGGAACCCGATGGGCTGGATGACCGCTTCCAACATCCCGTGGATGTCTTTCGAGTCGTCGACAATGAGAATCGAGGAGGGCATGAAGAGGAGAGAACGGAAGTGGAAGGCCGAGAGCAAGCACAGGAGTAGAGTGCGCCCGGCGGAAGGTGTGCAGTAGGGCCAGACTACTTGATGATGCTGGCCATGTTGAAGATGGGCAGGAACATCGCCATAACGATACCGCCCACCACGACGCCCAGGAAGCAGATCAGCAGCGGCTCGATCAGGGAGGTCAGCGCACCTACCGTGGCATCAATCTCGGTATCGAAGAAGTCGGCTACTTTGCTCATCATCCCGTCAACATTGCCGGTAGACTCACCGGCCTTGATCATGTGCTTCATCATCGGGGGGAAATAGCTGTTGGCGGCCATTACCTCCGAGACCTGTCCGCCCTGGCTGATGTGCTTGGCGATGTCGACACAGGCCTTTTCGACCTGCGTCTTCCCGCTCGCGGAAGCAACGATCTCCAAGGTCCTCAGGATCTGCACACCAGAGCGCATCAGCGTGGCATAGGTGCGGCAGAAACGGGACATGGTGATCTTATGGGAGAGCGGGCCAAAGATGGGCGCACGGTGCACCAACTGATCCTTGAACTCGCGGCCCTTGGGCGTGGCAGTGAATTTCTGCCAACACTTCCACAGTCCCCAGACTCCAACTCCAACATGAATCACGCTGATCTTGGTGATGAACCCGGGGAACCCAAAATCCGGCTTCAGGAAATTGCTCACATCGATAAGCACCTGTGTGGGAGCGGGCAGTTTTGCGCCAAAGCCCGAGAACATTTCCGCAAACACAGGGATCACGAATACGAGCAGCACGTTCACCAACACCACCGCCAAGCCGATGACCGCGATCGGGTAGGCCATCGCCGATTTCACCTTCTTGGTGAGTTTGACGGAGGACTCGAAATAGGCGGCCACCTTCTGGAGAATCTCGGCGAGATTGCCCGAGGCTTCCCCCGCCTCGACCATCGAGATGAACAACGCATTGAAGCCCTTCGGAAACCTCTTCACTGCCGCAGAGAAGGAACTGCCTGCCGAAATCTCCAACCTCACCTCGCGGATGATGACACGAAAAACCGGATCTTCCATCTGCTCCTGTAGCGCCTCCAGCGAGGACACCAGCGGCAGGCCGGCCGTCAACAACGCCGCCAACTGCGCCGTGAAGATAGCAAGGGACTCCAAGGGAATCCGATAGTTCTTCGCCTTCCGCTCGAAAGACTTCTGCTTCGCCAAGGATTGCGAAGCCATGAAGCTCAGTTTCGGGGCCTTACTGGCCCCACGCGACGAAACAGCAGAAACGGAAGAGGCAGAAGAAATGAATGCCATGGTACGGGCGTGAGGTTAGTGGAAACGCACTAAGCCATCGCAGTCGATGGCGCGCAACCTCCTATCGGTAAATTCCCTTTCAAGATAAGTCCCTCCGGAAATTTTCCCGCCCGCAGTTTGTGTGCAATCGGAGGCCGTTACGATAATACCCAACAAACTGACCGGCACGTGCTTACGCGCCACCGCCGCACATGGATTCGATCTGGGGAAATCGCGCCCGGTCGTGGCCGAGCAACCGGGGGCTAGTGGCGTGGGCTACCGAGCGAAGCACCGTCGCGGGCGGCACAGGCGAAGCCGTGGGGCTGTACTCGAGTCCTGCTGATGGGGAGTTTGGCGCTCTCAAGCGCGGAGGGTCCGCCCCTAGGCCTTACGGGTGGTGGCAAATTGGACGCGAATACCCGTCGCCAGTTGCCAGGGTATCAGGCCGGAGCTGATGCCCCTAGGTCGAAGCCGCCAATCAAAACGCCGAGGCCAGTAGAAGCGGCGATGCCGCGTCGCCCTCGCCAGGCATCAGTCACCCGGCCGGCGGGTTGCGCGGTCTTGGCGAGAGAGGAGAAGCGCCATTTTATGCCGGCGAAGGGGTGCGGAGTCGGGATGAGTCCTGCGTCGATCCGCCCCCGCCGCTGGCGTACGGCTTGGCGATCCCTTTCAACCCAAGGCCCTATCGCTCGGCAACTCGCTCCTGAGTAGCGGAATCCGTCTCCTATGTAGCGCGACTGGGATAACAAGAGCGATCACGGATGAGGCGCTACTGCGCCTGCGGCTGTAAGCGCCCGCAGGGCTGGGGGGCACCTAGGCTCCTTGGCGGGCCTGAAGCGGAGCACGGGAAGCGGCCTATGGTTGCGCGCCGGATTGGCGAAACCGCCTCCGGTTCAAGCAAAACGGCCCTCTCAAGAGAGAGGGCCGCGGTGTAACGCTTGCGTCGTGAAAGTTTGGGACCCTTAGCGACCGAGCATGCCGCCGAGCTTCTTCTTCTTCTTCGGCTCGGGGGCGGGAGGTGTGGCCTCCGGGGAACCGCCGGAAGCTGCGGGCGCGTTGTTGGCACCTGCGCCAGAGTTGTCACTGCCGGCCGCAGGAGCTTCGCCGGGCTTGCTGTAGCCTGGCGGCACCTCGAAGAGCGCGGCGTCGGGTGCGCCCGCCTTGAAATTCTTATAGTCGAGGGTCATCTGATCGGTCTTCATGCGCACCGGAAATTTGTCGGCACCCAGGTAGTACGTGACTGTGGCGCCGCCGGCGGTCACCTTGTAGACGGTGCAGGCCACGCCATTGACGGCCTCGCTGCCGATCTTTTCCCAGACGCTCTCACCGCCAGTGGTGGCGGGGGCGGGGGTATCCGGTAGCGGATTTTCCATGACCATCTTCTGGGCCGGCATCAGGGTATAGGACAGTTTCCGGTCCTTGCGGATGATGGAGATCATCTGCATGCCGCCGGCATTGGTTTCGGTGCGCATCTTGTCGCCGTCGACATAGAGCACGGATGCGTTGGTCGTCGCACCAACAGTCGAGACCATTTCGACCGAGTAACCCTTCGGCCATTCGGCCATCGGGGAGTTGTTGGCGGCTTGAGCTGCCACGGCGGCGAAGCCGAGGCAGAGGAGGAACTTCAGGGGGTTCATTATTGGCATTTTTTGGGTGAAGGCGGCAGCAGGAAGCGGGTGCCGCCAAGAGGCCCCATAGTGGCAGAGGTGGAATTCCGCGACAAATACAATCCCGCTTCGGGAATTCAATTGGCACTGGTACGGCGGCCGAGCGCTTCGGCTTACGCAGGATAAGCGAGCCGAGTCTCCGTCTCGGTCCGCCGCAGGCCGCGCGAGGGGTTGCTCTGCTGCTGGCGCTTTGCATCCTGCGCCCAGTGGACTGCTACCAACTTGCCCGCTCCCTCGTCGACACCGCCCACTCCGCCGATCCCAAGCGCACGGCCGACGATCACCCAGCCGAACTGATCTATGCCGCCCGTGTCGAGGCTTGGGTGACACGCCTCGTGCCCGAGGCCGCGCCGTTGCTGCGGCTGGCTGCACGTTGCCAGCACCTCGAGCGGTGGGCTCTGCCACGCGACAGTTTCCCCCAAGACAAGCCCGGGTACCACGCCTGGCGTAAGGCTCTCTACGTGAAGCAGGCCGAGCGCGCCCGAGCGCTGCTGCTCCAAGCCGGTGTGGCCGAGGCGGAGGCGGCCGAGGTGGCGACGTGGGTTTCCAAGGTCGGGCTCAAGACCAACCCCGGTACGCAGGCCCTCGAGGATGCCGCCTGCCTTGTCTTTCTCGAGAACGAGATCGCCGCCTTCGCCGAGCAGCATTCGGAGTATCCGCGCGAAAAGTTCATCGGCATCCTGCAGCGCACCTGGAACAAGATGAGCCCGCCGGCCCAGCAGGCCGCCCTCGCTCTCGAACTGCCGCTGGCCATCGCCGCGCTCGTACGCGAAGCCGTCGGAGGTACGGTTTGAGCCGCACCCGCCGTTGACGTTGTGTCAGGCTCCTCCACGGTGGAAGCCATGCCCACGCGTCGACCAGCCAGGACCAAGTCCCGCGCGCTCTCCCGCGAGGACAGCCGCGAGGCCATCGTCGCTGCCGCCACCCGGCTCTTTGCGGAGCACGGACTGGAGAGCGTCACCTTTGGGCAGATCGCGAAGGCGGCGAAGGTCAGCCGCCCGCTTGTGTACTTCCACTTCAGCGACCAGCGCACGCTCTTTTTGGAGTGCGTGTATCTGGCGATGAAGGAGCTTCGCGACCGGTTCGTACGGCAGATCGACCCCAAGGATTCGGGACTCGACCAGCTTGAGACCATGGGGCGCATCTACTTCGGGCTCCACTCCGATGCGCCGGCCCAGTTCCAAATCCTGGCGGTGTACGAGGCCCAGCCGCCCGACAGCAGCGCCGCTCGCGAGCTCTATGAGCGGGTGGAGGCGTTGCACGGCGAGGTCAACGAGCTCAAGGCAAGCTTTGTCATCCGCGGCATGCGCGACGGCTCCATCCGCAGCGACATCGGAGATCCCCATGTTGTGGGCACCTGCCTGTGGGCGTTCAGCCACGGCCTTTGCCAGCTGCTGGCGGTGAAGGGCGAGCACCTGTGCCAGTGCTTCGGTCTCGACATCCCAAAGACGATCGAGACCGGCTTCGCCCTGCTGCGCCGGGCCCTCGCCGGGAAACGAGATTGACGGTCGACCGGTGGCTGACACTATGTCAGCCATCATGGCCAAGCGCATCCTCCCGTTACTGCCGCTCCTTCTCCTTGCCTCCGCAGGTATCGCGGCCTCGCCCGCCGCCGGCCCGGCCACCTTGGTGCAGGTCGCCCCCGTGGTCGTATCCACTCGGGCAATCCCGGTAAGGGTCCCCGGGGTGGTTGCCCGCCGCACTGAGGCGCAACTCTCTTTCAAGGTCGGCGGCGTGGTGCGCGATGTGGCGGTGCGCGCCGGCGACACCGTGACCGCCGGCCAAGTGCTCGCCTGCCTCGACCTGGCCGAGATCGACGCTCAACTCGCCCAGGCGCGCAGCGGCGTCGAAAAGGCCCGCCGCGACCGCGCGCGCGCCGTGGAGTTGCACGAGCGGGCGGTTGTCTCCACCGAGTTGGCCCAGGACGCCACCACCGGGCTCGAGCAGGCCGAGGCGTCGCTGCGCATCGCCGAGTTCAACCGGCTGCACGCTATGGTCACCGCGCCGGCCGCCGGCCGGGTGCTGCGCCGCCAAGTCGAGCCAAACGAGATGGTTGGGCCGGGCCAAGTCGCTGTATTGTTCGCCTCCGACGACGAGGGCTGGATCGCCCGCGCCGGCGTGCCCGACCGTGAAGCGGCGCGGCTGCGTGTAGGAGATTCGGCGACGGTGCTCGGCGCGGGCCAGCAGCCGCTCCCAGGCCGCATCGTCCAGATTTCCGAGGCCGCCGACTCCGCAACCCGCACCACCGAGGTCGAGGTGCGCCTCGAAGGCGCGCCCCCCGCGCTGCGCTCTGGCTCGGTGGTCGACCTCGAACTGCAACCCGGCGACGTGCCCGGCCGGGCTGTCGTGCCGGCGACCTCACTGGTCGAGGGCGAGGGCCGCACGGCCCATGTGTTCATCGCTGCAGTCGATGGCCATACCGTCCACCGGCAGAAGGTGACAGTGCAGACGCTGCACGACGGCCAGGCATTTCTGGAGACGGAGCTCCCCCCCGAGGCTCGCGTGGTGGTTATAGGCGCGGAGTTCCTGCGCGAGGGCGTCGCCATCGAGATCGCACCCTGAGCTTCCTCAGCACCCGCCATGAAGCTCACCTCCTTTTCTGTCCGTAACCACCAGTTCACGATCCTGGTGTTCCTCTGCCTCGCTGCCGTGGGATTCAACGCATTCCGCGAGATCCCGCGTTCGGAGGATCCCAAGCTGCTCATCCCCGCCTCGACCGTGATCGTCGTCTGCCCCGGGGCGAATGCGGTGGAGATGGAGCGCCTCGTCGCCCGCCCGGTCGAGGAGGCGGTGAAGGAGCTCGACGATCTCAACAAGCTCACCACCTCGGTGGAGGATGGCGTGGCTGTGATCCAGGTGGAGTTCTTCTACGGCAACGATCCCGACACCAAATACAACGATGTGCTGCGCCAGGTGAATGCGGTGCGCGGCAACCTTCCGGCCAACACCGCCTCGGTGGAGGTGCGCCGCTGGCAGACCAACAACGTGGCAATCCTCCAGCTCGCCCTTGTGTCACCGGACGCCAGTTACGCACGCCTGCAGGACCTGGCCGAGCGGCTCCGCGAGCGGCTGGAGGCCGTGCCCGGAGTGCGCGACGTGCAGAAGTGGGCCTACCCCGAAAAGCAGTTGCGAGTGTCCCTCGATCTGGCGCGGCTGGCCCAGATGCGCCTGCCGCTCGGGCAGGTCATCGCCGCGATCCAGGGAGCCAACACAAACATCCCCGGTGGAGCGGTAGAAAGTGGAGCCCGCCGTTTCAACCTCAAGACCACCGGCGCCTATGCCGACCTCGACGAGGTGCGCCGCACTCCGCTCGGGGGCAAGAACGACGCCGTGGTGCGCCTGGGCGACGTGGCCGAGGTCTCCTGGGCGACCGAGGAGCTCGATCACTTTGGCCGATACAACGGCGAGCGGGCGGTGTTCGTGACCGTGCGCCAGCTCAACGACCAGAACATCCTCGCGCTGCGCGACCAGGTACGGGCCCGCATCGAGGCGTTCCGCCCGGAGTTGCCCGGCGATGTGCGGCTGGAGCTCGCCTTCGACCAGGCCGACAACGTGCAGCGGCGCATCGGCAATTTGCAGACGGACTTCCTCATCGCGATCGGGCTGGTGCTGATCACCCTCCTGCCCCTGGGGTTCCGCGCGTCGGTGCTCGTTGCGCTCTCCATCCCGCTGTCGTTGGCAATGGGCGTCACCATGCTCCATATCACCGGCCACGGCCTGAACCAGCTCACTGTGGTAGGCATGGTGATCGCGCTCGGCCTGCTGGTGGACGACTCGATCGTTGTCGCCGAAAATATCGCACGGTTCCGGCGGCTGGGGCATCCTCCGATCGAGGCGGCCATCGCCGCCACCGAGCAGATCGCCGTAGCGGTGGTGGGCACGACGGCGGCGGTGCTCTTCGCTTTCCTTCCCCTGGCGATGATGCCCGCCGACGCCGGCCAGTTCATACGCGGACTGCCGCTGGCGGTGATGTACACCGTAGTGGCCTCGATGATTGTGGCGCTAACGATCATCCCCTTCCTCGCCAGCCGCCTCCTGGGCGGCCATGCGAAGGCCGAGGGCAACGCCATCCTCCGCGGCCTCATGCGCGGTATCCATGTCACCTACCGGCCGCTGCTGCACTGGTGCATGCAGCATCGGGTGAAGACCGTACTGTTTGCCGCGGCGCTGCTCGGCGGCTCGCTGCTGCTGATCCCAAGCATCGGATTCAGCCTCTTCCCCAAGGCCGGCCTGCCCCAGTTCCTGGTGAAGATCCGCGCCACCGAGGGGACCAGCGTGGGCGCCACCGACGCGATCGCCCGGCAGGTCGAGGCCGTGCTGGCCCGCACACCGGAGATCGACTGGTACTTCACCAACATCGGCACGGGCAACCCACAGGTTTACTACAACGAGAACGGCGACCAGCAGAAGGCCAGCTTCGCCGAGGTGTTCGCCTCGTTGCACACTTTCGATCCGGGCACCAGTCCGGCGCTGCTCGACCGGATGCGCGGGGAGTTCGCCCGTATCCCCGGCGCTCAGATACAGCTCAAGGAGTTTGAGAACGGTCCGCCCATCGCCGCTCCGATCGCGGTGCGGGTGCTTGGCCCGGAGCTTGCCGCGCTGCGCGAATTCGGCGGCCGAGTAGAGTCGCTGCTGGGGCAGGTGGAGGGCACCGAGAACATCGATAACCCACTACGCACCAGCCGCACCGACCTGCGGCTGCGCGTCAACGCCGCCGCCGCCGCCCTGGCGGGAGTGGCCGAGGTGGAGATCGACCGCGCTGTGCGTCTGGCGTTCGCCGGCCTCAATGTGGCCCGCTTCCGCGAGGCCGACGGCGACGAGTACAACCTCCAGCTTGCCCTGCCGCGGGGCGACCGTGCCTCGCTCGACAACTGGCGGCATATCCAGGTGCCCACCGCCTCCGGTGCTTACGTGCCGATCGGCCAAGTGGCTACGCTGGAGTTCGAATCGGCGCCGCCCGTCATCCAGCGGTTCAGGCGCGAGCGCTCGGTCACGATCAAGGCATGGGTGAAAAGCGGGTACAACACCGACAGACTCACCGCAGAGGTCGTGCGGCGCCTCGGCGCGCTGGAGCTGCCGAAGGGGTACCGCTGGGAGCTCGGAGGCCAGGCGGAGAGCCGGGCGGAGACCTTCGGAGGTTTCGGCACGGCGGTGTTGGTGGCGCTCTTCGGAGTGCTGGCGGTGATCGTGCTCGAATTCCGCAGTTTCCGTGGCACGGCGATCGTGGCCTCGGTGATTCCCCTCGGGGTGATCGGGGGGCTCGTGGGCCTCTGGCTCACCGGCTACACCCTGTCGTTCACAGCCACGATCGGCTTCATCGCGCTCATCGGCATAGAGATCAAGAACAGCATCCTGCTTGTGGATTTCACCAACCAACTCCGCGAGAAGGGCGTGCCGCTGAAGGAGGCAATCGAGCAGGCGGGCGAGGTCCGGTTCCTGCCGGTTGTGCTCACCACCGCCACCGCAGTCGGCGCGCTCATGCCGCTGGCGTTGCAGCGCTCCGAGCTTTTCTCTCCGCTGGCCATCGTGATTCTCGGTGGGTTGATCAGCTCGCTGGTGCTCTCGCGGCTGGTCACCCCGGTGATGTATTCGCTTATCCCGCCACCGGGACCGGATTCGCCCCCGGCGGCCTGAGCGGCCTGCACGACAACCGGAGCGGCGGCCGTGGGCCAGCCGCTACGGTTGCGCGATGCCCTATCCGTTTGGTGGAGCTATCAGCGGCGCGATCCGATGGACACCGAACCGCCGGGCACGCAGCGAAGGGCTAGCCGGCTCTCGCCTCCCAGAGGCGAACTCACCCCTGGGCGAGGCAATGCTGGGCGTAGGCCTTGATCCGATGCCGCAGGCTCGCGAGCCCGTTGGCCCGATTCGGCGAGAGCACCTGCGTGATCCCCACCTCGGCCAAAAAGTCCGGCTCCATCGCCACGATCTCGGCAGGCAATTCCCCGCTGTAGAAACCGCACACCACCGCTGCGATGCCCTTGGTGATCAGCGCATCGGCATCCATCTGATAATGGCAGCGGCCGTCGCGGAAATCCGGCACCAACCACAACTGCGATACACAGCCTGGCAGCAGTCGCTCATCGGTCTTGAGCCGGGATTCGAGGGGCGGGTAGGAACGCCCCCGCGAAAGCAGGTAGGCGAGTCGCTCCTCCCCGTCGGGGAGAAGACCTATCGTTTCGACGAGGTCGGCGCGTTTCTGTTGGAGGCTCATGCGATGATCGATGGCGGAGTTGGCATTCATGCGAACCCCTCACCAGCACGAAACGGCCCAACCCGCCCCTGCGTCAAGCGCGCGGGGCCCTCAGCTCGGCACAAGCCACGGTGGCAGACAGGGAGCGGACACGCCACCTGCGCCCACCCGCTCGAGAGCACCCGGGCTCGGGCCGGCGGCCCGGCTGCGCTCGTGCTGAAGATCGGGAACATGAACGAACATTCACCCGCGGTTCATGCCTGCTTCACTCCGGGATGCTACCGTGCATGCCGTGCGTCCTCACGCACACAGCCCCATGCCCGCCCCCCACTCCCGCGCCGCGCTGCCACTCGCCACCCGCCTGCTCGCCCACCGCCACGGTGGCGTGGCTCTTCTGGTCGGTCTTTCGCTCGTATTTGCGCTCATGATCCGCGTGGCTCTGCTCGTGAAAGCCGGCGCCGACGTCACTTGGTCGGCCAGCCTCGCAGCCTCCTTCGCTTGGGGCCTGCTCTACGATCTTGGCGAGACTGCTTGGTGTGCCCTGCCGCTGGCGCTGCTGCTGGCCGTCTTGCCGGAGGGCTTGCTCGAGCGCCGCCTAGGCCGCGTCTGCGTCCACGCCGCCCTCTTCGGTTTCCTCACGGCTCAGCTCTTCGGGGCCGTTGCGGAGTGGTTGTTCTGGGACGAGTTCGCAGCACGCTTCAATTTCATCGCCATCGACTACCTGGTCTACGCGCGCGAAGTGGTGAGCAATATCCAGGAATCCTATCCGCTGCCGCTGATCTTCGCCGGCATCGCCGGCGGTGCGCTGGCCCTGCATCTGCTGGTCGCACGGACCGGCTGGTTGCGCCTCTGGCTCGACCACTCCCGTGAGCCCGCTGGCCCACGCTGGCGCCGCACCGCCATAATCTCCGCAACCTGCCTGGCGCTTGGGCTCGGCTTGAACGAGGAACTCCTGCCCTCCTTCGCCAACAACTACAACCGGGAGCTCGCAAAGAACGGCCTCTGGTCCCTCTTCGCCGCCTTTCGGTCCAACGTAATCGACTACGACCACCTGTACTCAACGCTGCCCGTCGACGACGCCTTTGCACTCCTCCGCTCCGAACTCGCCGCAGACGGCAGCCGGCCCTTGACCAAGGACCCTCGCGACACACTGCGCCTGGTCACCCATGCCGGGCCTGAGCTGCACCCCAACGTCATCCAAATCACGGTGGAGAGCCTCAGCGCCGAGTTCCTGGGCTGCTTCAACTCCCAATCCCGGCTCACCCCCGAGCTCGACGCTCTCGCGGCCCGCAGCCTCGTATTCGACCAACTCTACGCCACCGGCACCCGCACCGACCGTGGCATGGAAGCCCTCACCCTTTCGCTGCCGCCCACCCCGGGCCGCTCGCTCATCAAACGCCCGCACAACGAGGACCTCTTCACCCTGGGCAGCGTCTTCCGCAGCCGCGGCTACGACACCGCGTTCATCTACGGCGGATACGGCTATTTCGACAACATGAACGCCTTTTTCGGCAACAACGGCTACCGCATCGTCGACCGCTCCGCCGCAGCCGCCAGCGATATCACCTTCGCCAACGCCTGGGGCGCCTGCGACGAGGATCTCTTCCGCTGGACCATCCGCGAAGCAGATACCGACCACGCCGCCGGCACGCCCTTCCATTTCTTCCTGATGACCACCTCCAACCACCGGCCCTTCACTTTCCCTGAGGGCCGGATCGACCTCCCGTCGAAGACTTCCGGGCGCGCCGGCGGGGTGAGGTACACCGACTACGCCATAGGCAAATTCATCGCCGACTCCGCCCAAAAGCCATGGTTCAAGAACACGATCTTCGTCATCGTGGCCGACCACTGCGCCTCCTCCGCCGGCCGGGCTGCCCTCCCCGTCCAGAACTATCGGATTCCCATGCTCATCTACGCCCCTGGCGGCCAGATCGCCCCCGGCCACGTCAGCGATTTGATGAGCCAGATCGATTGCGCCCCCACCCTTCTAGGACTGCTCCACTGGACCTACGCCAGCCGCTTCTTCGGATGGGATGTGCGCGAGGCCACCGCAGACCGCCGCGCTCTCATCGGCAACTACCAGAGACTTGGGCTCTACGAACCGGGCGTTCTCACCATCCTCCAGCCCCCGCGCCGCTCCGCCGAGTTTGCCTACGACTCGACCACTTTCGCCCTCACGCCCCTTCCCGCCAACGCCCACACGCGCCGCGAGGCCATCGCCTACTACCAGACCGCGAGCTACCTGTACCGCAATCGAGGTTACGGGGCCCTATCCGCCGAGGAACAGCGCCGAGTGGATATCCCGCAGGTCCCCGCCATGGCGGCAACTCGGGCTCCTTCACCTGCCCCCCCTGTGGCTCCCGCTCCGGCGGTGGACCATTCAGTAGTCCCCGCCATCTAGCGGTAGGCCGCTTTGCTCGCAGCTGGAGATTCCGTCCGAGCGGCGGAATTGCTTTCGCGCTCACCGAATCGGGGCGAGGGTTCTCGCCGCTGGCCGCCTGTTCCTCAATCCTAGGGGTCCAGTGCAGCCGCATCCCCGGCTTGCCTACGCACAGCAGTTCCCGGCCCGCTCCACTATTTCAATCCATCCGTTGCAGAGCCGACGAGGGCGCTCATAATGGCTCCATTCTTCGGCGACCGCGTGATCGCTCCGGCCCGGGTCCCAAGGCTCATTTCTTCAGCCCCTCCTCCGATGAATCCTGCCCAGCCCAGCCGCCCCGATCTCCCGCAACTACGCCGACTCGCCGCCCTAGCCCTCCTGCTGTTTGCCCTACCGCTGCAAGCCGAGCCAGCCACAGCAACCCCGCCCCCCCTCATAGTCGGCGACGACCTGCGCCTCCCCGAGGTGTTTACCAGCCACCTCCCCCAGACCATCCCCTCGGACGATTTCCGCCTCTCTGTGCATCCACACCTCGGTGACCTCAAGGGCCGCGACTACCTGCGTACAACGATCGGCGCGCGCTATGGGCTGACCTCCAAATGGGAGGCGAGCGCCTCCACCGAGTTCTACTTTACCCATGGGCTCGACCAGGGGTCCCTATTCAAGCAAGTCGGCCTCTCAAAACTGGGGCTCGGCACCAAGTACAACCTCGGCCCGCGGCCCATCCCCAGCTGGTCCACCGCGATCGGATTCGACTTCTCCACTCCCGTGAGTCGCCCCCCCCGTCGAACTTGCCGATGGGCTGCGCCACTACAACCCCTACCTAGTCTGCTCAAAGCGTCTCGATTTCCATCCTGAAATACGCCTCTTCTGGGGCGTGGGCGTCGACATCGTCAGTCACCTCGACAGTCCGGGGGAACCGGGCAAAAACCAACTCGCCGACAACGCCACCGCACTCAGCGCCGGTGCGGTCTGGGATCACCACTCCATGCACTACACCTTCGAAGCGGCATGGGACTCGACCCGCCTCCTGGGCCACACCCAAGAGGATACGCTCACCCTGCGGCCCGGCGTGATCTGGGAAGTCCCATGGTTCCGCTCCCGCAAGAGCGGCCGGGTGGTGCTGCTGGGAGCCGCGCTGCACACCAGTTTTGGCCCCGATGGCACCGGCTTCGGAACCGGAGCCAAGCTAAGGATCAATTTCGATCCGAAAGCCCACGACGGCAGCAAGGCGACGCCACCGCCCGCGCCGTGAGTTGACTAGCACTGTCCGGCAACGCTCCGGCCACGTTCCAACAACTGCTTCGCCGGCCGGAGCGACGTCGCGACACGAGGGACGTGCGTAACGGCGGTTCAATTCCGCTTTCCACACTCCGCCTTCCGCAATGGCTTCAGAGGTTCACGTGCACGATCTTCGCCGGCGGGATGCCGTTGAAGTGTGTGGAGGAGGCGGCGCTGTAGGCGCCGATGTTCTCGCTGTAGACGAGATCTCCACGCTCGAGCGCGGGTAGGTTCTCGGCCATAGAGATGACGTCGAGCGCGTCGCAGGTTGGGCCGAATACGGCACTGAGCTGCGTGGGGCCCTTCTTGAACGCTTTGATCGGATAGTGGAGATGATCGAAGATGACGCCCGAGTAGGTGTGATAGACACCGTCGTTGATGTAGTAGCACGGCTTGCCATCGCGGATGGCCTTGCCGACGACTCGCGACACGGCATAGCCGGCAGTGGCGACCATGAAACGCCCGGGCTCGGCGAGGATCTGGATGTCCTTCGGGAAGAGGCGGTCGATCTCGGAGTTGATCACCTTCGCAAGATCGCGGAAGGGCTTCACTGTGGCGTCGTACGGGGCGGGGAACCCACCGCCGATGTCGATCAGGTTCATCTTCGTGTAGCCGCGGTCCTTGGCTTCCTTGAAGATGTTCGCCGTAAGGCTGAGGGCCTGTACGTAGTTCTCGAAATTCGTGGTCTGGCTTCCCACGTGGAAGCTGATGCCCTCGACGGTGAGACCAAGGCGGTCGGCCTCGAGAATCATGTCGACGGCCTCCCCAGGCGAGGCTCCAAACTTCGATGACAACTCGACCATCGCTCCGGTATTGGGAACCTTCAAGCGCAGGGCGAGGCCGGCGTTCGGGGCGTGCTGCTTGATCTTGTGGATCTCCTCGACGTTGTCGAAAGTCACCAGCGGCTTGTACTGGTCGAGTTCCTCAAGGGTGGCCTCGGGCTTGATCGGGTTGGCGTAGATGATCTTGTCCCAGATCCAATCCTGCCTGGCCTTGGCGGGCATGCCCTTGATGTTCTCATACACAGTCTTGAACTCGGGCATTGAAGCCACGTCGAAGCTCGCTCCCTCGGTAAAAAGGGTGCGCACGATCTCGGGAAGGGAGTTGGCCTTCACGGCGAAGTAGGCCTGCACTCGGGGCAGGTGACGCTTGAATTCGCGGTAGTTTTTGCGGAGCGCGTCGTGATCGACGATGAAGAGCGGAGTGCCGTGTTCCTTGGCGAGCTGCTGCAGTTGGGCCTTCGAGATCATAGTAGAATTGTCGGGTAGCGGAGAGTGAGTAGCGGATGGCTGGTGGCGAGGCGGGGCAAGCGCCTCAGCGGGTGCCGGAGGTAGCGGCGACGTTCCGAGCCGGCCGCAGGGGCCGGCGAATCGGCGCCCCCACGTTTCGAGGAATGCACACCGGGCGCCGCAGTGAATCGTTCGGTAGTCGAAAATCGGCCATCTAAAATCGAAAATCCCTCAGTCGCCGTCCTTGATGAGGAAGTTCTTGAACTGCCAAGGGTCCTTCACGTCGAGGTCGGGCTTGTTGTATCCCTTGAACGCGTTGTCGTAATCGCGCAGCGGAGTCCAATCCGCGCGGGTGGAGATGAATTTGCCCAGCCAAGGCTTGGCGATGTCCAGGACGAAGTCGTGGGGGAGCTCGTCGGGCACCTTCACGCCCTCGGCGGGGTTTTCAATCATCCACATCGTGGCTGCCACGACCGAGATAGCCACCTGCATTGTCGTCGCATTCTGGTGCGGCACGAGACGGCGGGATTCCTCGATGCTGAGGGCGCTGCCAGTCCACCAGGCGTTGTAGCCGTGGCCCATGATCAAGGCGCCGAGGATGTCGGAGCCGCCAGTGATCTCGTCGCGCATGATCCGCAGGTTGTCCTGCAGTTCGTAGTTGTGGCCGCGCAGCTCGTTGAGCGAGGCGATCGCGCTGTCGCACGGACAGTAGGCGTAGTGCACGGTGGGGCGGTAGACGGCCTTGCCCTTCTCGCGCACGGTGAGGCTGTCGGAGATGGTGAAAGCCTCACCGTGGCGGACGACCATTCCTTGAATCGAATAGTTGGGCACCCACGTGCGCACCCAGGTGTTCATGCCCATGCGGGCCAAGCAGATCTGGTTCTGCGGGCCGGACTTGTGCCGATACGCGTGCGCGGGAAGCGTCTTCTCGTGAGTGCCCCAGCCCATCTCAACGGTGGTCACGCCCTCCTCGCGGAAGCCCTCGATGCTCCAGGTATTGACGAACTCGTCGACCTGCTTGGGCACATTGGTGACCTGAGTGTCGCGCTCCGAGCAGTGAATAACCTTCACGCCCAGCTTGCGGGCGAGGTGGTTGAACTGCTGAGTGGCGATGAGCTCTGTGACGAGCTCGGCATCCTTCGGCTTGAACTTCTTGTCGGCGATGGAGGCCAGGGCGATGTCGATGAGGCCCTGCTTGGTGAAGTGGGAAATAAGCCCCGGGTTGGCGCCGTGCTCGATCACGGCAGTGGGGCCCTTGACCTTCCACTTCCCGGTCATACGGCGCAGGTTCATGTGCCGGTGATAGAGGGTCTTCTCGGTCGGGTGCTTGCCGGAGTTATACGGGTCCCACAGCTCGGTGGACGTGTTGATGTACCGCACCCCATGGTCGTGGCACCACTGCAGGATCTCGCAGGCGTCTATGTTCCAGGCGAGGTCGATGAGGATGTCGCCGGCAGCAAGATACTGGCCGAGCAGGGATCCGAGGTTTTCCTCGGTCACCCGATCCTTCACGAAACGAACACCCTTCGCGCACCACTTCTTCAATTTCTCCGAACGATCCTCAAAATCCATCACCGTGACGTTCTGCGGCGCGATCTTGATGTGCTTGAACAGAACTGGGAGCGTGCATTCGGCAACGGCTCCGTAGCCTACGAACAGGATCTTGTTCGGAAATTGTATCATGATTTGCGTACGGGGGGTCGGGATGTTTTTCGGAGGACTTGGCGGTGCGCTCCAGGGTAATCCCCGGGCCCGCAGCTTACCGCACGAAGGCATCGCGATTCGGGCGCGCCCTGCAAGTGTTTTCAACTGGAGACGCCAAACCGGCACAAAACAGAGGCACCGGCAGTGAATGGCGGCTAATGGAGCAAGGGGCCATACGGTCGCCGGTTGGCCATGTGGCCCCCGCCCACCGAGCTCAACCCAGCGATACAGCACTCGGTGGCCACAGAAACGCCCGAGGATACAATGGCGCCCTCAGCACCCCGACTGCCGTTCGCGTCCCGGCGAATTTCCCTGCCGGGGTGCGTCGGATACCCGATTCTTGGATCGCAGCGATCTTCCGAGAGGGCTGCAGGGCGACCGGGCTGTGGCGAAGCAGTTGGCCACTCCTGTGCCGCGGACATCTTCTCGTCCGAAGGTGGCGCAGGGTCGGATCTTGCGGCCGTACCGTCCTGACATGTGCGTCACGCCACCGAGCCCCGGCGCGGCACCAACTTCGGAGGAGACCAAAACGAGCGACCGAAGTGGGCCAATGGATGGTTATGGCTCAAGCGTAACCATGTAGTTGAGTCAGCCATTGCTAGCGCCCAACACTTGCGCGAGGGACGATTACCAACCGGCTTTGCCCGAAAGGCCGATCCACAGTCGGGATTCCACTGAGGCCTCCGCTCTCGAGGCGCTCCGCTGCCCGGGTCGCGATCCTCACCCTGCAAATCGAGGACCCCGTGGAGCCACCGCGAGTTGCCAGGCGTTCGCGGCGCTCCGGATTCAAGGGAATGGATACGGGGCGGTGAGACGCTCAAGGCCCGACCGTTTGCCCTCACGACCGTGAAGGCAAACGGTCGGGCGCAGGCCCCAGGCTCAGCGCCATCGCCGACCGGCGCCTTCGCGCTCCGAGCGCTCCGAGCGCTCCGAGCGCAAAAAAGCCGCCTCCCAAAAAGGGAGACGGCTTTGAGAAATACTCGCGGAGACCACTCAGCGCTTCGAGAACTGGAAACGCTTGCGGGCGCCGGGCTGACCGGCCTTCTTGCGTTCGCGTTCGCGGGGGTCGCGGGTGATGTGCCCGGCCTTCTTGAGCGGCACGCGCAGCTCGATGTTCATCTTCTGGAGCGCACGGGCGATGCCGTGGGCCACCGCACCGGCCTGGCCGGTGATGCCGCCACCGGCGACGTTGGCTGTGATGTCGACCTTGTCGCGCAACTCAACAGTGAGCAGCGGCGCCACAGCGGCGCGGACAAAGGCCTCGGTGGTGAAGTAGGCCTCAAGATCGCGATCATTGATCACGATCTTGCCGGTGCCGCTCTGGAGGCGGATGCGTGCAGTGGCTGTCTTGCGGCGGCCGGTGCCGAGGAAAATGGAGGTGTCAGCGGACATGGCGATTAAAGGGAGATCTTCTCGGGGTTCTGCGCCACGTGATCGTGGGCGGGACCGGCAAAGATGCGCAGCTTGGTGAGCATCTTGTCGGCGAGGCGATTCTTGGGCAGCATGCCCTTGACGGCGTGCTCGATGAGGAACTCGGGGCGCTTGGCCCGGAGTTGCGGGACGGTGCGAGTGCGGTGCCCGCCGACGAAGCCGGAGAAGGACATGTACGTCTTCTGCTCCTCCTTGCGGCCGGTGAGCACGATCTTCTCGGCGTTGACGATCACGACGTAGTCGCCGGTATCGACGTTCGGGGTATAGATCGGCTTATTGCGACCCCGAATGATGTTGGCGACTTTAACGGCGAGACGGCCCAGCACCTGACCCTCGGCATCGATTAGATACCACTTGGGCTGGACGGTCTCCTTCTTGGCAAGAAAGGTCTTCATGGACGGAAAAGAGGCAGAGAAAAGCCCGGGGGAGGGCGGGTTGTCAATGGTTTTGTAGGAAAGTTTGGGAAACAGTTCGTCCGCGCTTCGGGAAACAACGGGCCCGCCCCCCGTTTTGGGAGGCGGGCCCGGGAAATTCTCGAAGGGCGGAAGGGCTCAGAAGCTGGCGGTAATGCCAGTGGTGCCCCAGAGGCCCGGGTCCCTGCCATGGTCGAGATCGTTCTCGGTGTAGGTAAGGCCGAAGTTGAGCTTCACAGCATCGGAGAGCTTCACAGGCAGGTTCACCCCGACAGAGTAGTAGTCATAGGCTTCGCCGTGGTCGGGACTAACCGCACCGATGGTGGCATTGAAGTCGAGCGAGGTGCCCCAACTCTTCAGCGGCACGCTGTAACCGATCGATCCCTGCACGGTCCAGACGTCGAGGTCGATGTCACGGTAGACATAGACGGCGGGCGTGAGGTTGCCCAGCGCCCAGTTCAGCCCGCCAAACACCTCGAAGGAGTCGTGGTCCACACCATGACCGACGCGCGGATACCAGTAGTAGGTGGCGCCAAGGTCGGCCTTGAGGTTGTCGGTGATCTTCGGGGTGTAGCCTACGTAGAGGTCGAGCTCCTTGGAGATATCACCGTCGTGCTCGTTGCGCAGCGGGATGTTGCTCCAGGCGCCCGAATAGAAATCACCAGCGGCGACCTCCACGGAGGGCTGAAGCGATTCACGGGCGATCTTCACGCCGCGGAACACGTATTTGGAGACGAACGGGAAATCCACCGTCACGGCATAGGCGGGTTCTGTCATCGTCGGAACAGAGTCCTGGGCCGTGAGTGCGGTGGCGCCGGCAAGCAGGGCGGCGCAGAGGGTGATCGTTTTCTTCATGGTTTGTGTCTTGGTCGGTTTGTGGTTCTGTCGCGGCTCGGGGCCGAGAGGCGCTGGCGGCTGCGCCCAGGAACTGATTCCCTCGGCCACTGCCTCGCGGGGGCAACCCCCAAACTGCAACTACCTGTCCAGCACCTCCACGTTCCTATGCCGACTCCCGGGAGAAGATCAACCGTCTTTGCATCAGCCGCCGGTTTCACCGCCGTGGCCTTGGGCGCCTTCGGTGCCCACGCACTGCGCCCGCTGCTCGAAGCGCGCGGCAGCCTCCCCACCTGGGCCACCGCTGTGCAGTACCACTTGCTACACAGCGTAGTGCTGCTGGCCCTCGCACTGTATTTGCACCGCGAGACTCCGCCGCGCATCGCCCGCCGCCTCAACAGCGCCTCGGCCCTCTTCGCCTCCGGCATCGCGCTCTTTTCAGGTTCCCTTTACCTGCTCGCCCTGGGCGGACCACACTGGCTAGGCCCGGTGACACCGCTGGGCGGCCTCTGCCTGCTGGCCGGCTGGCTGGCGGTGGGCCACGCCCTGTGGCGGCGCGAGGAGACCTGATTTCACAACAGCAACTTACAGCAGGTAACGAAGATACAAATACCAGAATGAGGCAGGAGCGGTCCCTAAACCCCACTCGCATCTGGCTTCACCATCGGCAGGCACCTGCGGTGGTCCGGTTCGAAACTCCACTCGCCCGTCCTTCGTGACCCTCATTACCTTCTGTGAATCCGAACTCTGAATCTAGGCTGACCCGTCCCACCGTGCCCAACCTTCCCCCACCTCCCGCCCTTCCCGCGCCGCTACTGGGTGCGCTGCACTCCGTGCGCGCCATCGGCCGGCCACTACTCGTGGGAGGCTGTGTGCGCGACTGGCTCTGCGGCCGCCCCGCGAAGGATTTCGACATCGAGGTACTAGGCGTCTCCGGCGAGCAACTCGCCTCCACCCTCTCGCGCTTCGGCGCCACCGATCCCGTAGGCAAGAGCTTCGGCGTGATCAAGCTGCGCCTAGCCGGCGTAGACTACGACTTCAGCCTCCCTCGCCGGGAAACCAAGACCGGCGCCGGCCACCGCGGCTTCGACGTAGGTGTGGACCCATTCCTCCCGATCGCCGACGCGCTCGCCCGACGCGATTTCACCCTCAACGCGATGGCTCTCGATCCGCTTACCGGAGAGCTCATCGACCCCCACGGCGGCCAGATCGACCTCGTCGCCGGAGTGCTCCGCCACACCAGCTCCGCCTTCACCGAGGACCCGCTACGCGTGCTGCGTGCGATGCAGTTCGCCGGCCGCTTCAACCTCGTTCTCGCACCCGAGACCGCGGCGCTATGTCGCAGCATCTCGGCGACCTACCTGGAGCTCCCTGTCGAGCGAGTCTGGGTGGAGTGGGAGAAATGGGCGGCCCACAGCCGCCACCCCTCGGCAGGGCTGCGCGTGCTTCAGGAAACCGGCTGGATCGTGCATTTCCCCGAGATCGCCTCCCTGGTGGGCGTGCCGCAGGAGCCGGAGTGGCACCCCGAAGGCGATGTATTTATCCACACCTGCCACTGCGTCGACGCCCTCGCCGCCCTGCCCGAGTGGCAGGAGCTCGCCCCCGAGCTGCGCCGCGAGGTCATGTTCGGCGTGCTGGCCCACGATTTCGGCAAGCCCTCGACCACCCGCCAGGAGGAGAAACGCGGCCAACTGCGCTGGGTAAGCCCCGGCCACGAACCCGCCGGCGGGCCCCTCGCCGAGGCTTTTCTCGCACGTATCGGTTCGCCCTTGGACACCCGCCCGTTCGTGCGCGCACTGGTGGAAAACCACTTCGCCCACCTCGGCTGGCCGGCCGACGGCGAGCCCAACCCCGCGCTCCTCCGCCGCCTCGCCCGCCGCCTCGCCCCCGCCTCCATCGCTCAACTACTCCTCGTGCTGCGCGCCGATCACCTCGGCCGCCCGCCGCGGCTGTGCGCAGGCACCGAACGCCGGATCGCACAACTCGCCACTGCCGCCCGCGAGCTCGCCATAGCCAACGCCGCGCCCGCCCCCCTCCTGCTGGGCCGCCACCTGCTCGCCGCCGGGCTCTCTCCGAGTCCACACTTCAAGGCCATCCTCCACGCCGCCTACGAAGCCCAGCTCGACGGAGCGTTCGCCGACAACGCAGGAGCCACCACCTGGCTCGCCCAACAGCTCGCCGCGAAATCGTTCCCCCCGGCCGGGTAGGTGCATTCTTTTTGGTTCCGCTTCCGTCACCCCATAGGTCCACTACGACCCATTCGCCTTCCATGCGCGTCCTCATCGCGTTCGACAAATTCAAGGACTCTCTCACTGCGGCCGAGTCCTGCCGCATCACCAGCGAAACACTCCAGGCTGCGCATCCGCACTGGATTATCGACTCCGCCCCGCTCTCCGACGGAGGGGACGGTTTCGCTCGGATTCTAACGGCTGCAGTGGGCGGTGAACTCGCGACCGTCCGCGTAGTGGGCCCCCTTGGTGAGTCGCGCATCGCCGCCTTCGGCATGGTCTCATGGGCCCGAGTCCCCGACTCAGCCCGGGCCCGGCTCGGCATCCCGCAGCTCCGCGATTCCGATACCGTGGCGGTCGTCGAGATGGCCGCCGCCAGCGGCCTCGCTCTTGTTCCGCCCGACAAGCGCAACCCGTGGCGCACCACCAGCTACGGCACGGGCCAACTCCTCGCCGCTGCGGTCAAGTGCGGCGCCCGCGCCATCCTCCTCGGCGTAGGTGGCAGCGCCACCCACGACCTTGGGCTTGGCACTCTCGCCGCGCTCGGGCTGCGTTTCCTCGACCAGCACCGTGCGCCGCTCTTCCCTCCGACCACGGCGGCGTGGGGACACATCGCGCAACTCGCCGGCCGCGTGCCCTCCTCTTTCCCGCCTCTGCTGGTCGCCTGCGATGTCGCCAACCCGCTGCTCGGCCCCGCCGGCGCCGCGGCGACCTACGCCCAGCAGAAGGGCCTGCGCCCAGCCGATCTCCCACAGCTCGTGTCCGCCAGTATCCGAATGGCGGCGCTGCTCTCCGCCCATTGCGGCCAGGCGCCCGCACTGGCCCACTCGCACGGCGCCGGTGCCGCTGGCGGCATCGCCTTCGGGCTCATGACGGCGGCCCGCGCGCAACTCGTCCCCGGCTGGGCGCTCGTGCACGACTGGCTCGACCTCGAAACGCGTATCGCCTCCGCCGATCTGGTGATCACCGGCGAAGGCCGCTTCGACTCCACCTCGCTCTCTGGCAAAGGCCCGGGCGCGCTCGCCCTCGCCGCCGCAGCAGCCGGCAAACGCGTGGTCGTGCTCGCCGGTTCGCTCGGCCCACTCCCCGCCTCCGCCATGCCGTCAGGCGTCGCCGCCCACGCGATCTCCCCCGCCGCTCTGCCGCTCGCCGAAGCCCTAGCCCGCGCCCCCGAGCTTCTCGCCGCTGCGGTGGCCGGGCTCGGCAACGAATGGGCGTAACCATTCCATTGGGGAGAGCCTGCACGCGACTCCGGGCGGAAATCACGTGCAAGGGCGCTCCTGCGATGGGCTCCCCATTCGCTCACCCGCCCCGCCCTGCCCGGGTGGCCCTCGCCGGGGGGAGTCGCCACCTCAGCATCACGTTGCCCGTGGCTTCGAATAGTACCACTCGAGCATCTGCGCCGAACTGCCCTCATCAACATTCTCACGGTCGACGATGGAGGCGCCCTGCTCATCGGGCAGAATCTCGCGCAACACCCAGCGGCCGTTGTCGCGCCCAAACGTCCAGTAGTCCACCCAGGCGCGCACATCGGGATCGCGCCGGACCACGGTCTCTCCACGCAGCACGACAACCTGCGCGTGGGCGCCGATCCGGGCGGTGAAGTTGTCGAGAGTGCGGTCGTCGCGGTTGTCCACGTGTACGATCTCCACCTTGCGAACACACAGATTGCGGTATTCAACCCTCAAACTGCCCGCGGTGTTGCTCGCGTTGACCGCGCGCAGATGGGTGTCGATCTCCGGGCTGAGGGCTACGCCGGTGAAGGCCTCCGGTCGGCCGTCCTGCCAAGCGAGGAGCACGTTGAGGAACACGCGGCGGGCCGTGGCCGTCATCGCCTCGCGTTTCCAGATCGGATCGGTTTGAACCAGGAAGTTGAGCAGGCGCCCGATCTTGTCGTCCTTATCCAAGACCGCCGCAGGCAGAGCCGGACCGGCTGGGCCGGTCTCCCCGGCGGTGGCGCCGTAGATCTGGTCGCGCCCTACGTCCGTGAACTGCTCGAAGAGATTCTCCGTGGTGAGCGCGGCGGACTCGCGGGTCTGCTCGATGTCGCGCAGCCGCCACTGGCCCTCGAGCATCTGGAAGGTCCAAAATTCCTGGAACCTCGCCGGGGCGGCATCCCCGCGCAGGAACGCCTGAGTGCGATCATCCAGATAGATATCACGGGCGTTGGCGGTGATCAGCGCGGTGAAGGTGCGGTCTGCTGGCCGGTCGGTGTAGCAAACGTGCACTACGTCCACGCCTTCCACCGTAAGCTGGTCGAGCTTGTTGATCTCATGGGTCTGCCGCAGCCCGGCGAGCTGCGCGCAATGCTGCTCGTAGAGATCGGGCATCATGCGGGGCTGCATGGGCCCGTATTCGCGGGCCATCCAGCACCGCTGCAACTCCAGAAAAGTCTCACGCGCCACCTCGGTCAACGCCGCCGCCGTCCACTTCGAGTCAACCCGCGCAATAAACTCGAGCATCGCCCGAGTCTTGGCGGCCTTCCCTTCGATCGCCGACCGGTCGAAGCAGAAGTCGAGCTCCACCCCGCCGCCCTTCTCCACCTTGCCAAACACCTTGAGGACGATCACCAGCACGATGATTCCGCCAACGACGACCAGCGCCCCCGGGTCCGCGCTGCCTCCGCTGCGGGTCCCGGAGGAGTGACTACTGCTGCGGAAGCCGCCGCCTCCCTTGTTGTGGGCAACAAAACCGTCGGCGAAGAAAGCATGCGGCCCGCCCACGCTCAGGTTGAACACCGGCACAGGGTCGGTCCCGGCCTCGATCCGCTCGATCGTCGCCAGCCCTCCGGCACAGACAAGCCGGTCGCCCACCTCGAAGGCATCGGCGCGGGCGAAACCTCCGCCGTCACCGAGCAGCGGATGCTCGGCGGTGGTGCCCAGCATTCCCCGGTCGGTATGCAACGTGAGCAACGGTGTGAAATTGAGATAGAGCCCTTGGACCGTAGTCGTACACAGCGCACCATCGGCCTCCGGAGCGAGCACCTCGTCGCCAAGCGCGAGTTCCTCGATGGCGCGCTCCCCGCTGGGGGTGGCCACCAGTGTGCCAGCGGCGAAACAACCACCGCCCTTGTTGTGCACAGCGATCCCGTCGGCGAAATAGGTGTGCGGCTCCTCGGTCTGAAGATTGAATACCGTGGTATGCGCCTGCACCCGCTCCACGGAAAGCAGCCGCTGCGGGGTGAACGCCCCCGCGCCGTTGTGCGCCCACACCGTGTCGCCCACCCGCAGCGACCCGATGGTCTTGAACGTGCCCTCGCCAACGAAAAATGGATGCTCCTCGGTAACCCGCAGCTCGACCCGCTCCGTGCGCACCACGAGGTAACCCTCGACCTCGTGCACCAGCACCGCTTTCACCCGGGCCGGCACGGTGCGACCGGCGGCATCGAAGGCTAGCACTCCATCACCCACCCGCACCTCACCGATCGGGCGCGAGGTGCCGTCGGCCAGAAGCACGGGCGTATCGGGAAGGAAACACCCCTTGTTGTGCACCGGCAGACCGTTGGCGAAAAACACACCACCGGACTCGACGAGAAGATCGTAGGCGGGCCGGGCCGCCGGGCAGCGCTGGCGCGCGACCGGGAAGCCGCCCGATCCCGGGGCAGCGAGCTGGCCGGCCGCCCGGAACTCACCCGCGCCTACCTGGAAAAGATGTGTTGTGGTAGCCAGCACAACCGCGCCATCGGCTCCGGCCACCTCCACGAACTCCGCCGCCTCCACCTGCCGCACAGCGGCCAGTCGCACCGGAGCCCTCTGCCCTTCGACGCAGCCCCATATGATGGAGCCCGCCTGGAGTGTCTCCACCGCCACGTCGCCGGAGGGGGTCGCCACGAGCGTGCCGGCCGCGAGGCAGCCCCCGCCGCCTCGGGCGAACCCCGTGCAGGTGCCGGCTGCCAGCGCAAGCGCCACCCCAATACTCCGCCAAGTGCCGGTGTGCATCAGAGAGCAGCAGTGATGATCCCGCCGAGCACGGCCGCCGCCACCACCAGACTGAGCCCGAGGATACTGGCTCCGCAGACCAAGCCGAAATAGTGGGCCACGGCACGGTTGCCGCGGGCTATCTCCCGCCCTTCGTCGATGTGGGGCGTGAGCTTGTTCAACAGGCGAGGAACGAAGGAGGCCGCCACCAGCACCAGCACGATCCCGAGCAAGGCGCCGAATACAGTGAAGGCCGCAGCCCAGCCAAGGGGTATCAAGGTTTCATGGGTCATCGCGCGGCACCATAGAGCCCGCTCCGAGTAGTTAAATACAAATGGAATGCGAACTGCTCAGCCGCCCACGCCCCCTCCGTGCAGTCGGCGCCACGAAGGTCCCCAGGCACAGGTTCCCCACTCTGCCGCACCTGTGGCTATCACAGCCGTTCCCCATGAATGCCGGCTCCGTTCGCTCTGTTCGGTTCTCCACCAAAAATGGGGAGGCGCAGTCGCATCGAACCTTCCGCCACGAAGCACGTCAGTCCACCGTGCCGCCTGCGATCGCCTAGGCACCAACTCAAGGCCCCCCTACAACCGGGCCAAACGGGCTCGTTCAACTCGGCCCATAGCCAGAGCCCACGCTGAGCCCCTGTGCCCTCGCCCTGGTCGCCCGACCGGCAAGCCGCTGGCGCTCGAGCCGCGCGGGCGCGATCCCTCCCCTTGGTCCGGATTTCGCGGCGGCTTCCCGCCACGCGCTCCATCGCAGAGCCTAGGCCTGTTTCTCCTCGACGCCCCCGTGCAGCCCTTAAGAATAGCAGCCCATGTTCCCCACGGCCGCGCGCCCGTTGCTTCGTCTCCGCTGTCTGCTCACACTTGGCCTCGCCCTCTGCGGTTTCGGTTGCACCGAGGTCCAACCCAAGTCCGCCAAGGTCCCGGCAGCCCACCCGGCACTGCCCATCGCCTCCGTGGCAGCGCGCCCGCCGGAGCGGATCTTCCCGGTCATGCTCGGTATCGACGTGCTGGAGGCCGACAACTTTGCGGCACTGCGAGGCAAGCGCGTGGGCCTGCTCACCCACCCCGCCGGGGTGAACCGCCGCGGAGTGAGCACCATCGAGGCCCTCCGCCGTGCCCCCGGGGTGCAACTGGTGGCCCTCTATGGAGTGGAACACGGCATCGACGGCACCATCCCTGCGAGCAACAACTACCAGGATACGATTCACGCGCCCACCGGCCTGCCGGTCTTCTCCCTCTACAACGGCAAGTCCCGCAAGCCCACGCCGGCCCAGCTCAAGTCCATCGACGCCCTCGTCATCGACCTGCAGGACATCGGCACGCGCAGCTACACCTTCATCAGCGCGATGAAGGTCTGCCTGGAGGCCTGTTTTGAAAACGGCAAGGAGGTGATCGTGCTCGACCGTCCCAATCCGCTGGGCGGCCTGAAGGTCGACGGCCCCCCTCTCGACTCCGACCTGATGAGCTATGTAGGGTCGTTCCGAGTACCCTACGTGCACGGGCTCACCATCGGCGAACTGGCCAACCTGGCCAAGGACACTCCCGGAGTGCTCACAGTGCCCGAGGCGGTGCGCATCCACGGAAAGCTCGCAGTCATCCCGATGAAGGGCTGGCACCGCTCGATGCGCTGGCCCGAGACCGGCCTGAAGTTTGTACCCACCTCTCCCTACGTGAGGGACTTTGCCGCCGCCGCCGGCTATGCGATGACCGGGCTTGGCTGCCAGATCGGCGGCTTCCGCCACGGGGTGGGCACTGGGTATCCGTTCCGTACGATCACGTTCCCCAAAAAGAGTCCCGAGGAGATCGAACGGGCTCTGGACTCCCTGCACCTGCCCGGCGTGTCCTTCAGCGTCATCGGCACCACCGGCAGCGATGGCAAACCCATGCGCGGCGTCTACACCGACATCACCGACTGGAACGCCTGGCATCCCACCGAGCTCAGCCTGCACCTCATGCAGCTCTCAGCCGCTTGGAATCCGAACAATCCCTTCGCGGCAGCATCGGGCAAGGAAGGCGACCTCTTCCGCAAGCACACCGGTTCGCGCGCCCTCTGGATGGCTCTCGTGCGCGACGGCGCGAAGACCAACGTCGCAGCGATGCACGAGGAGTGGCGCCAGCGCGCGGTGAAATACCAGCAGCAGACCCGCCGCTTCTGGCTCTACGCGCCCTGAGGCGTAGCCAGTATTTAGACCACACAGAAGCGAACTACACCCAAGGTGCCCCGGCCCGGCGGGCCTCTCCGCCCACGGGGCACCTCTGGCTCAGAGCTTCGCAAACGCCTCCCGTCCGCTCATCCCGGGCTCGATACCCAAGGCTAGCGCTGCGGGGTTTGCCTCGCGCACCTCGCCTGCGAGCAGGTCAGAGAGACTCGTTATAGAACTGCCGGTTGTCGGCCGTACCCGGGCCGCAGCGACGCCGAAGCGCTCCAGCGCGGCCGGATTGATCGCGCCGCAGGCAAGCACTCCTCGCTCCGTGCGCGCATAGACCAGGCTCACCGGTCCGATCGGCAACACCACCACCTCGGCGGCCCGGCCCTCGACCACCGTGTGTTCGTGCCGGATGCACGCAGCAGTCGTGAGATGCTGCAATACAGGAGCTCCACCAAGCAACGGCGCGCAGCGTTTCAAGGTTTCAGCCAGATACGGCGTGGCGAGATGAGCATCCTTTGCCACAGCGTCGCGATACCGCTCATACACCACGACCGTGTCGGGCTGCGCATCGTCGCGCAGAAGATCGTAGACCATCGCTCCGGGTTCCCGGGCGGTGAGCTGCACCTGCTCGCGCAGGACTGTTTCGAGAGCCGAGCCCTGGCCGGGCTTGGCGGGAAGGATTGCAATTATGTTCTTCATACCGATGAGGATCGCCGCCACTCTACCTCAACGCGGCAGCCGTGGATTGTAGAAATGCGACAAAAAGGAGCCAGGTGTGAGCACCTGCCTCGGCGTATGTCCGGTAAGCTCGCCCATCTCGTGGATGAAATGCGCCTGGTCGTAGTAGCCGCGAGCAAGCGCCGCATCGAGATAGTCGGCCTGCTTGGCCAGCAGCAGATGGCGCACGGTGTGATGCATACGTGCCAGACGGAGAAACCGTTTCGGCGTCAGGCCCGCCGCGCCGCCCACGAGGCGCTCGAGTTGGCGGACACCGTACCCGAAATCATCTGCAAGTTCGGCAACACTCTCGCCCGGGTCCGCATAGTAGAGGGCATCGACGGCCCGGTCGGCCGCCGTGAGTTCCGGGGCGGATCCCGCCAACCGACACAGTAGAAACTGCACAACCCGCCCGGCGCGCGCGGCGAAATCGGGCAACCTCGCCAGTTGTGCAGGAAGCTCGTCGATCTCCGGCCCGAAATGTTCTGCGGCCGCAGGGAAGCGCTCGATCATGTCTCCCATTTCCAACGCCGCCAAATGCCGGATTGTACTCGAACGGAAGCGCACTGCCACGAAGCCCACTGGCCCCTGCGCCACAAGCCGGCATGAGGAGGCCCGCAAGCAAGAGATGTGCGCCGGCGCGAGCGCGTAACGCCGGCCGCCGACAGCGACCGCGACGAACGGCGCGCGATAGTGAAGGACCAGCTCTGCCCCCGTGCCGGGCAGCAGCAGGGGCAACACCGAAGCGCACTCACTTTCCCACGACCATATCCGTTCCACGAACGGTCGCAGAACTGGTGGTGGAAGCGCGAAACTGCGCCTGATGGGCGGTGGATAGGTCGACATCGGCGAAGCCGGCAGGACATCGGCCGGTGCCCGCACTTCTCAATGGAAGACTAGCGGCCTTGCCAAGGCTGTCCGCGCCAAAGCAGTGCAAAGGACAACTTTTCTGCCGGCTGGCCCTTCATAGCCTCCGATCGGGCCCATGCGGTCGCCGGAGTATCCTCACCCCGAGGAAGCCTCGTCGCGCCCCGCCCGAGCCCCCCCGACCCGGCAGCAACCCGGCCCGGCAGGGCCAGACTTAGGGACAGGTCGATTATGCGCTTCAACAGCCGGTGCCGCCATTAGGGACAGGTCGATTCCGCACTTCAGGTAGTCGTGTCGGGACTCGTGACAGGCGAGGCTGAAGATGTCGGATAGAACAGGAACCGGCTGGCGCCCTGTTCCCGGCCGGGATTGGGCTCGGGGGCAATCCCGGGTATTAGGGACAGGTCAATTCCGCGGTCCAGCTTGGCAATTTGACCAAGATCCGCAGCTCTCGCCGGTATCGCGTTCCTGCGCCGTCGTCGGGCTTGAGCACAGCTCTCTAAACGCCGCCCAGCCTGGGCGGCGTTCTTTTGCCCGTGCCAAGCGAGCAAGCTTCGCCATCACTCGACGCAGAAAGTGCCGCCATTAGGGACAGGTCGATTCTGCGCTTGTCGATTCTGCGCTTCAACAGCCGGCGGATCCGCTGCGCCGTCC
>CAJCBL010000230.1 GCA_903960515.1 uncultured Verrucomicrobiota bacterium | reverse complement strand
CCGCGCAGGCTCTTGAGGCCGCATGTCTACCTTGTGCGGGCAAAGGCTTCGGTGTCCGCCGTAGGAGAGTGCTTGCACGCGATCTGCACTCTGAATCGCGTGCAAGCACGCTCCTACGAATGATTGGTTACGGCTGAGCACCGCGCAGGCTCTTGAGGCCGCATGTCTACCTTGTGCGGGCAAAGGTTTCGGTGTCCGCCGTAGGAGCGTGCCTGCACGCGATCTGCGCTCTGAATCGCGTGCACGAACGCTCCATACAACTGGCTGAGACGCGACCATGCACTCGCGCGAGAATTTGCCCTCGGCTCCGCCGACTCGGGAATCGGCGGCTGCTAGAAATCCGACCTGCTGCGCGTCGCCCGACTGCGGCGCGCCCGGACACGATCCGAGGAATACGGCGCACCACCCCGCGGGACCGTAGGCCCGCGCCCTCAAATCGTCTTTGAGTTCACGCCGAACCGGTCGATAAAACATTGCCTCCGCGGCAACTCTTATTTTTGCGAGCCCAGCCCACTCCGCCATGAAGGTTCTAATAGCCGAAGACGACCGAGCCACCCGAGAGATCTTGGTTCGTGTACTCGAAAATGCACACCACGACATCCAGATCGTCGCCGACGGCTCCGCCGCCCTAGATGCACTGCTGGCATCCGAAGGCCCGCTCGTTGCCCTGCTCGACTGGGTCATGCCCGGTCTCGACGGGCCCGAGGTCTGCCGCCGCCTGCGCGCCGCTGAGCTGCGAGTACAGCCGTACATCATCATCATCAGCTCGAAGAGCCGCAAAGGGGAGATCGCCTCCGGGCTCGACGCCGGAGCCGACGACTTCCTCACCAAGCCCACCGACCACGAGGAACTCCTGGCCCGCGTTCGCGTGGCCGAGCGCACCGTAGGCTACCAACTCGCCCTGCAACGCCAGCTCGAACAGTTCGAGTCGCTGGGCCGCCGCTACAGCCTGCTGGGCGAGATCGTGGCCCAACAACTCCAGCCGCCAGCGGAGGCGCTGGAGCCCGACATCGACCCGCTGTCCGAGGCGGAAAACGCCCCGCCCCCGCTCGCCCCCGCTTCGCCCCCGCCCACCTGGTTCACCACTGGAGAGATCGAGAAGCTTGTGCCACGAGCCCTCACCGAACTGGGCCTCTCAGCCAACCCAGCCGTATCCAGCCGTGGCGAGCGAGCCACCGGCGTGGGCTCCTTCACCACCTGGGCCGGGTTTGTCGATCTCGAGCACCACCGCTGGATCGACCTCGTCATCGAGATCGACACCGAGGCGGCCGCCGTCGTCTACGAACGCGCGCTGCGCCGCAAGCCGCCGGGCGCGCAGGAGATCTGCGGCTTCCTGGCCGAGATCCAGACGGTGGTCGGCACCGCCCTCAAGACTGCCCTGCAAAGCCGCGGCGGCACCCTCATCGCACCGCTGCTTTCCCGCGCCCAGCAACGCGACCTTTGGGAACCCGCCCTGCGCATTCCCGCCGAAAGCGAATCCTTCCGCTTTGTGCTCGACGGCCTGCCGCTCGATCTCGCCGTGGTCTGCTATGCCTGCGTGCCATGCACCCGCTCACCCTGGGACCTGCGCCACCACGAGATTCTCGCCAGCCAATATCCGTCCGGTGCGCCGCACGTTGCCGAGCGCGGAGCGGCAATCACCGACCACCTGATCAAGCAGATCGCCAACCACGCCGACCGGATGGAACAGGAGGAGAACGTGTTGGTATACGAGCTCTCGCCCATCGCGCAGCGTTTCCATCGCGTCAGCGGTTCGCGGATGCTTTAGGGAGGCCCGAGGAGCCGCGAAGCAGCGCCGGGGGCGGCCCGATTGCTGGGTCGGACCTTGTGTCCGCACCGCTGCCTGGTCCGATTGCAGGGTCGCCCCCTGCGTCCGCACCTCTCCTGAGTTCAGCCTTCAGCCATCCGCCTTCAGCCCCCGCTTCCCGTAGGGCCGGACGCTGTGTCCGCACCGTCTCGCCTTGAGCGGTCGCGGCGGAGAGGCAGTTGAGGGCGGAAGGGCATGATGCCATCGCGGACACAGCGATGGGCGGGGGTGGAATCCGCTCCGCCACGCACCGCCCGGCGAATGGCACTCACCCCTTGATCGCCCCACGCGCCGGGCAGCCGCGCTTCGACAAATAGGGGCCCGCATGTTGCGAAACCCCAATTGATGGACACCGATAGCAAGGGGCCGGATACTCCGGCTTTCGAGCGCACTTGGATCACCTGCCACTGTCCCCGTGAACGCCCCAAAATACGCCCTCATCCAACTCGTCAGCGAGGAGACCATGCCCAACGTCATCGCGGCCTTGGCGCTTGAACCTGCCTCCATCACCATGCTGCACACGGCGAGCACCGCCACCGAGGCCTCTTGGATCAAACGGGCTATCCGCCACGCCGGGCTTACCCAGCCGATCCGCTCCCTCCCGCTCTCCCGGGCCCCCGACATCATGGAGACCGCCGCTAAGGTCTGCCGGACCTGCAAGCACGCCCTCGCCATCGGCTTGCAGCCGGTGGTCAACATCAACGGAGGCACCAAGCTGATGAGCATCGGCGCCTTCGCAGCCACAATCGGCCCGGCTTTGTCCGCCATCTACGTCGACACCGAATGCCGGCGCTTTCTGCAACCGGGGAAAGTCCCGATTCCCGAGTCGCTGAGGGACGGCGATGCAGCTTTCACACGCGCCGAACTGCGCCTCAACGTCGATGTCGTGGCCGCAACCCATGGACACAACCAAATCTCCGCAGGCGAAGACCCAACACCCTACATTGAGCTTGCCGAGTATCTGCGGGCCCACCCCGCCGAAGAGCACTACTGCCACCATGTATTCGCCGCATTGTCCTCCAACGGTCCAATGGTCGAACAACTCGCCATGCTCGACCGGCGGCTGCCGGAGTTGCCAGCCGGGCTCACCAGACTGGCCCTTGCCGCCGGCCTTTTGGAGACGCGAGGAGGGTGCCACTACATCGCCTGCCGAACCCGCGAAACGATAGAAAGCGCCATACGCTCGCCCCTCAACTCAACCGAGTTTTTCGCCGCCACCCGCTCTCTGCAGTTTCCCCAGACCTTTCTCAACGGCGGCTGGTGGGAGGTCTGCGTCTGGCATGCCGCGAAACAAAGCGGGACCTTCCGCGACCTGCGCTGGTCCGTGCGTTTCGGTAGCGACATCAACCATACCGAAGAGGACGTGGTCGGGGTCAAGGGCCCCAACCTCGCGCTGTTCTCCTGCAAACGAGGCGGCCCCGGGGCCCGACTGCACCGCGGCTTCGAGGAGTTCGTGTCAGCGGCCCGGCGCCTGGGTGGCCCCTCCACCACGAAGTATTTCTGCGTAGCCGCCCCCACCCGGGAAGCCCATATGACCCAAGTGCGCGAGGAGGCGGTACGTGTGCGGGCCAAAATCGTGACCCCTGCCCTGCGCCTCACCCCCGACGCCTTCACTGCCTGGGCTCCGATTCCCGCCCCCATGCCGGCGAAAACCGCCTACGCGCGGCAGGCCGATCAGGGGAAGGAAGGAGTCCAATCTGGCGACCTCGCTGAACCCCAAAAGGGCGAAGAAGACCCAGCCACCAGTTCGACCGCGTGAGCGGGAATGGAGGGCCGCCGCACGAGCCTGCCCTCCGAGCACGCCCTCGCCGAACAGGCCAGGCGGTTTTCCAAGGGCGTCAGACCTTTCTCCCGTAGCTGGAGCGCGAAGCGATCCAGTCCTCCCACACCCGTGACATCCGCGCAATCCACAGTCCATGCCGAGGCACGGTCCCTGTGGCAGCTGCGACCGCCCAATCCGCCCACTCTCGGACAACAACGCCCTATTCCGCTTTCCGCTCGAACTATTGGGGCCGCTCGTGCCATTCCGCGGCCAATCCCGCTCTGGATTTGCCGGCACTGTGCATTTTGCTGGGTATGACTCCGCGCGCTGGGGGCCACGCGACTGATGGGCCTGTGTTCCCTTCCGTTTACCATTCAGCTCGTCAGCCATTCCTCCGTAGCAATGAGAGAAGCCGTTCGGCTCTACAGTCGAAGGAGGGCGGCGAAGCCGTTCATCCTTCTGCCTGAATTGCCGGGGCCAATATAGTCACCCCTTCATCCTTGTTCATCCGCCATCCCCCAACGTAGCGAAGCTCGTAGAGCGCTTCATTCTCACCGTAGCCGAACGACAATTGCCGCATCGTCACGCACCGGGTTAGCATCACATTCTGCAAAGCCTGCATCCTTTTACTGGCTATTTATCTATTACCGCTTTGACTAATTCGCCTCATGGAAAGACATCTCCATTAGAGCAGTCAAAGGAATGCAATATGAAATACCCCAAATTGATCGCCTGCTTTCTGATCCCCTCCCTCTTGGCCGGTACAGCTCTGGCCGCGGAACATTATGTCTCGCCTTCCGGTGATGACACGCATGACGGCAGCCTTGCCCAGCCCTGGCTTACCTTGACACATGCCGTCTCGGCCATGGCGGGAGGCGACACTACATACATCCGCGCCGGCAATTACGCTGGCGCCGGCTACAGGAACATCAACCCAAAGTCGGGCACCCCCAGTTCATATACTACATTCCAGGGATACCCGGGTGACGCCTTGCCCGTAATCGATTGCCAGGGAACCCCTGATGACGGCATGCTCAGAGATGCAACCCAGACCGGCGTCTTCAGGATAGGAGGCATTGCCAACCAAGCATACATAAGGATCGCCGGCCTGCATTTGAAAGGTGGAGGAGGAAACGAATCAGGAACGATCACGCTGGGCTACGCCTCCCAAACCATCTCGGACGTAATTGTAGAGTCTTGCATCATATCCGACACCAATGTTGGCGGAGTGGGCTATGACAATCCAGCTCATATACGGATATCATTTGGGGGATTCGTTCGAAATGCTACTTTCAGAGACTGCGAGATCTACGGTCCAGACGCAGCAGGTTTCAAAATCGATGGGCGCGCCTGCACCAACATCACGATTTCGCACAATTACATCCATAATGCAGTTCACGGCATTGCCGTCAAGTGGGGCAACAACCTCAATGACAACATCCAACTGTCCTACAATATCATACGCGACTGCAGTGGTGTCGGCTTCTACAACAACCAGGCAAATGTGTTCTTCGAGCACAATCTTGTCTACAACATCGGAAATTCTGGTGTACGCTGGGGCGACATGGAGTACATCACAGAAAAGGTCCAACTCCTGCATAACACATTCTACAATTGCGGCTACGGCATAATTCACGACTACTGGAACTTCAATCCAGCCGGGGTGATGCGAAACAACCTCCTGATACAACCCGGTCCATCCTCCTTGCTACCGTTGAGCATATGGCCTTATGTGGCTTCTTCGCTGCCGCACGGAACGACTGTGGCAAACAACGGATACTATAATGCCGCGTCGAGTCAGGTGATTCGGGAATACGGAGTCGGGTACACCTATGCCGAGTGGGCGGCGCATTTCCCCGCGGACAACGCGTCCAAACAGGTCTTTTCCATGGACAAAATATTCGTGGATCCTGCCAACGGAAGATTCGAATTGGTGTCCAACAGTCCTTTCAAGAACGCCGCCTCCGACGGAACAGACATGGGCGCGGATATGGCTCTGGTCGGAATTCAAGGCGGACCAGTTAATAGTTTCGCCGAGTGGCGCGCCCAGTTCTTCCTCGGTGCCGATCTATCCAACGACGCCGTCTCCGGCCCTGCAGCCGACCCCGACGGCACGGGCGTTACCAACTTCCAGCGCTACGCCCACGCCCTTGCCGCTCGCGGTATAATTGCCAACCCCGTGACCCTCGGCACCGTCGACTCTGCCGGCCTGCGCTACCTCACACTCAGCTTTAATCGCCGCGCCGTCGCCACTGGCCTGAGCTATATCGTCGAAGCCAGCTCCGATCTCATCATATGGACACCGGTCCCCGGCCAGGCCTTCGCCGCAGGCAGTCCCACCCGCGTCACCGCCCAGGATACCGTCGCAGTCGCACCCCCCGGAGTCCCGCGGCGCTTCCTGAGGCTTCGAATCGTCACCCCGTAACCAACAGGTGGAGGCCGGTAGCGTGCCGCCTCCGCCGCATCCTTCATGAGATCGGATTTGCCACTATTCAAGATGTGGCGGCTGTGCCGTTGAAGCCCCTCCCCTATTTCGTGGCTCCAGCGCGAAGCGAATCAGCCGAGCGAAAGTGCGTTGGGACGCCCTCGCCGGTCCATCCGGCACAAGCCACGATCATCCGCTCCCCCGATCGATGCGTGCGTTTAAGGAGTGACCGCCGCGGATTCGATTGCTGCCTCGACTGCCCAAGGCGCGAACCTCGCCAGAGGCCCACCCACAACCTGAGTACAAGCCCTGCACGCTCCGATCCGCTCCTGCCTCCATCCTGGGTGATCCGTCGCGCCCGCTCGGATATCCATGGGCATGGCGTCTACGCTCGCGTGGCCATCCCGGCCGGATACGTGATCATCAAGTATCGAGGCGAGCGGATCACGAAAGCCGAGAGTGCCCGACGGGAGGCGAAGCGCCTCGAGCGTTTACGGCGTGGGCTTGAATCCTGCACGATGGCTTTCCGGCTCAATCAGCGCTACGACATCGACGGGCGCCGCGGCGGCAACATGAGCCGCTTCATCAATCACTCGTGCGCCCCAAACTGTCGTTCGGAGAAACGCCGCGGCCACATCTGGATTGGGGCCCTACGCGATATAGCCGAAGGCGAAGAGATCAGCTTCGATTACGGATTCCGTTTCCGGCACTGGGCCTCGAATCCCTGCCGCTGCAATGCCCCAGAGTGCGCTGGCTATATCGTCGAGGCGAGCCAGCGCTGGCGTCTGCGCAAGGTGGCCAAGGGAGCGAGCGACCAGGCTAGACCCAAAGGTTTATAGTTTCTCCGGAAACGGTCACCGTTCGTATGGATTCAAAGCGGAATCATGGGACCGTGACCGTCGCGGAGCCGTCCACTTTCCGAAGCACCACGGGGATGGTGCGCCCGCCGATGGTCACTCGGTGCGTGCCGAAGAAAGCCGGGACCTCGATGCGTCCTTCGCTCCCTACGCTGCCCGTCCAGTGGGTCCACCACTCGCGGTAGATGAGGTCGTGATAGGCGAGGGCGGCCGGGGTGGGCGTCCAGTCGCGGCGGAAAAGCGAGGATTGAGGGATCCAGTTGGCCCCTTCCCAGAACCCCCACATCAGAATTCCGGTCACTGAAGGATGGGCGAAGCAGGTGCGGTAGTACTCCACGATCGCCCTGGCCTTGGCCTGCTCCTCCTCGCCGGTCATCGCGATCTCCCGGTGCTTGAAAAACTTCGAACGCTGTCCCGGGAAATTGAACTCGGTGACACGCACCGGCAGGTTGAACTTCGCCAGTTCGTCGAGCGCAGCGGTCAAATCGGAGGGATTGAAAGTATCCCCATGCAGATGGCCCTGCACGCCGATGCCCTGGATCGGCACCCCCTTAGCAAGGAGATCGCGGATATGCCTGACATAGTCCGCCAGGCGCCTGCCGGTGAGGATGTCGTAGTCGTTTACAAAGAGCTTGGCGGAGGGGTCCTGGCTCATCACCCAGTCTGCCATTTCGCGGGTGATCCCGGCCCCCAGCCGGTCGGCGTAGAAGTCGCCGTGGATCATCTCGTTGTTGAGGTCGTATTCGGCGAAGCGGCCGCGATACCGGCGGCCGATGTCTTCGCCCCGCTTCTGGAGGGTCTCGCGCAAAGTGGGCGCGTCCATATCCTTCAACCACGGCTGCACCATGTCGTTTACGCCCCAATAGATGTTGTGGCCGCGCAGGGGGATCTCGTGGCGGGAAGTCCACTTGAGGATGGCGTCCACGGTGGCGTAGTCCACCACTCCGGGCTTGGGCTCCATGTTGGGCCACTTGAGCGCGTTCTCGGTGACGGCGGAATTGAAGTTGGCCAAGAACACCTCCCGATAGTGGCCGGTGTCGGACCTGGACATCCTGCCGTCGAACGCATGGTTGGCCAGAGCTGCGCCAAACCAGAACTCGTGTCGGGTCTGCTCGACTACGACTGAGGTTCCTGGTGGGGCCACGATGATGAGCGTACCCTGGCGGTGGAGGCGGATGGCCGCTTCCTGGGCGGGATCACCTGCCCCGTGGGCGGCTACAGCCAGCAGCAGGGAGCCGAGGATGACGTGGGCTGCCCGCAGGCGGGCGGTCCAGGCCGGGGAGGGGGTGCGCGGCGCAGGGGGCATGGGGATAGGGAAACAGCGGGTGTGGCCCGCTGATTGGTTGTGGCGGTGCAAGCACACGCTGCGCGGAAACCCGCCCGAGGGTCAACGCGCATTGCCCTATCGGCGCCACAGTTACGCCGGTTAAATGAATCGGCCCGCTGCATGGGCTCGGCGCCGGTACGCCCCGAGTCCCCGTGGCTGGGCGCTTAGGGCCGCCGTTCATCAACTCCGGCCGCAGTCGCCGCCGGCACTGGAAAAAACCATTACAGTCTTACCCGCGAGCCTTGAGCATCTCGGCCAGTGCGGCTTCGTCCACCACGCCCTTTACGGCGTTGAGGTGCCCCAGGATCGCGAGGCGGTCGTCGGTCCCGCAGGAGGAGATCTCCACCATCCAGTCCTCGGCCTTGGGGGCGGCGACGATGACCTCGTCCGACCACGCGATGACTTCGGCCGCGTCGATGAAGCCGCCGGTGATGCCGCGACGGAAGAATTCTGCCTTGGTGCGATAATCCATCGCGCAGAGCAATCAGAACCTGCCCGCCCTGCCAAGCCCGGCGGGGAAATTTCCCCGCAGGTGTTTGAAACGCTGTTTCACCTTCCCGCCCCCCACCGCCGCTCAAGGCACGTGCATCTGAGATTTTACCAAACAAACATTGTCGCCCGGCCGCCGCGCCTTTTTGCTCCGGCCTTACCTCTATGAAACAGGTCAATATCGGCATGATCGGCGGCGGCACCGTGGGCAGCGGCGTTTTTAACGCCCTCCAGCAGAACTCGGAGCTCATCGAGGCACGAACCGGTATCCGCCTAGTGGTGCGAAAGGTCGCCGTCAAAGCCTTCGACGAGCCCCGCCCCTACCCGATCACCCAAGCGCTCATGACGCTCAACTGGAAGGACGTCGTCGAGGACCCCGATATCCAGATCGTCACCGAGCTGGTCGGAGGCACCGGCATCGCCAAGGTCATCGTCCTCGCCGCCCTCCAGGCCGGCAAGGCCGTCGTCACCGCCAACAAAGCACTGCTCTCCGCCCACGGCCCCGAGCTCTTCGCCGCCGCCAAGAAGGCCGGCACCAACCTCTACTACGAGGCCAGCGTGGCCGGCGGCATCCCCATCATCAAGACACTGCGCGAGGCCCTCGTGGGCAACCGCTTCGAGCGCATCTACGGCATCGTAAACGGCACCTGCAATTATATCCTTACTCGCATGACGCGCGAAGGCGCCCCCTTCGACGCCGTACTCGCCGACGCCCAGCGCCTGGGCTACGCCGAGGCCGACCCTTCCCTCGATGTCGACGGCCACGATGCCGCCCACAAGACCGGCATCCTCGCCTCCCTCGCCCACGGCTTCTGGGTCGACCACCACGCCATCCACGTCGAGGGTATCCGCCCCCTCACACCGCTGGACATCCGCTTCGCCCAGCAACTCGGCTACACCATCAAGCTCCTCGGCTCCGTGCGCCTCGCCAAGCCCGCCAACGGTGAACACACCCAGCCCGGCGCCGGCGCGCGCATCAGCGTGGCGGTGAGCCCCACTCTCGTGCCCCAGGGCCACGTGCTGGCCAGCGTCAACGACGTCTTCAACGCCGTCTTTGTCTCCGGTTTCCCGATCGGCGACAGCCTCTACTACGGCCGCGGCGCCGGCAAGGACGCCACCGCCTCCGCCGTGCTCAGCGATCTGGCCGACGCCGGCCTCGACATCACCCGCGGCACCCTCGACCGCGTGCCCGCCTTTGCGCACTGCGCCGAGGGCACCGTGGTGCCCTTCAGCGAAACCTCCTCGCGCTTCTACCTGCGCCTCAACGTCGTCGACAAACCCGGCGTGATCGCGCAGGTCTCCTCCATCCTCAGCACGGCCGGCATCAGCATCGCCTCCATCGTGCAGCCCGAAAGTCACGAGGGTGAGACCGTCCCCCTTATCCTGATGACGCATACCGCCAGCCGCGCCGCGATGGATGAGGCCCGTGCCGCCATCGCGAAGCTGCCGGCCGTGAAGGGCCCGTCGCTGCTGCTGCCGGTCGAAGATTTCACCTGAGCAGCGACCATTCGGTTGGGGGCCGGCCTGCGCGCGATTCAATCCTCGAAGCGTGCGCCAGCAGGCTCCCGATACGACGGGAAACGGAATTTGCGCAGCATCAGAGCGCGAAACCGCGCGCCCACCTGGTAGCGTTTCAGGCGGCGCGCAGCCCTTGCGGGCTTCGCTGCGCCTAACACGCCTCAAGCTGTAGAGAGGCAAAATCAGCGACGCCGGTTATCAGAGCCGGCGCTGCAACTCCTCGAAGAAACGGTCATGCGTGGCGCCCTGCGGCAGCACTCGCTCGCTTTGGCTCATCGCCCCGGCAGCTGTGCGCTCCTCCGAGGCTTTGCGCACTTCCAGTCGCACCGCCACAGGCCCTTCGAGAGTGGGCGTGATCTCCACCCGGCAGGACAGCTGGTCGGAGGAACGGAAGCTGTTGTCGAGGAAGAGCCGGCCGCTGGCCTCGATCACTCCGCGCTTGGGCAGCGCGCTGCGTACTGTGTAGCCCAGCGCCTCCAGTGCTGCCTTGGCGGCGACAAAGACACGGTCCTGTGGCGCCTCGAAGGTGCGCACAACCGGCGCGGGGTTGAATCGCTCGGCGAGCGAGCCGCCCATGGATTGGCAGCCGCCCAGCAGCAGGGCGGCCAACAAAGCCGGCAGGGAGAAGAGAGATTTCAGTTTCATAAAAATGGATTCAGGCGGTTCGTGGTTGTCCTGTCATGGGAACGTGCTTGCACGTGATCTCCGCCACCGTGCCCGTTGTGCAGGGGGCCGGCTTGCGCGCGACCTCCTCCGCGAGTCGCGTGCAACCACGCTCCTCATGCATCGGGCACCCCGTGGCGGGCGAAACGCTCGCGTGCTTGCATGGCCCCGACCTCACGCCGGCTGCTGCTGGGAGATGCAGTGCAGCGAGCCCCGGCCCCAGATGAGATGGAAACAGTCGATGGGCACGATCTCCCGGCCGGGGAAACAGGTGCCAAGGATCGCACAGGCGGCATCGTCGCTCTTGGCCTGGCGAAACGTGGGCACAAGTACCGCGCCGTTGAGCACGAGGAAATTCGCGTAGCTGGCGGGCACCCGAACATCTTGGAAGGCCAAGGGGGCGGGCATCGGCAGCTCCACCAGGTCGAACGGCCGCCCTTCCGGTGTGCGCAGTTTGCGGAGGCGGGAAAGGTTGTCGTCGAGCGCGGCGAAGTTGGCGTCGCCACGCTTGGTCTCCACGGAGGTTACGATGCCGTCGGTCTTGAAGAAGCGGGTGAGGTCGTCCACGTGGCCGTCGGTATCGTCGCCCACCAGGCCCTGGCCGAGCCAGTGGATTGTGGTTACACCGAGGATGTCGCGCAGGTTCTGCTCGATCTGGGCGCGGGTGAGGTGCGGGTTGCGGTTGGGATTGAGCAGGCACTGCTCGGTGGTGAGCAGAAGCCCGGCGCCGTTTACGTCGAGCGAGCCGCCTTCGAGCACCATCGTATTGGTGAAATGGCGCAGGCGCAGGTGCCGGGCGATGGCCGAGGGTATGAGGTTGTCGAGGTCGCAGGGCAGGTGCTTGCCGCCCCAGGCGTTGAACTGCCAGTCGCTGAGTGCCACCTCGCCGGTCACGGCGTGCTTGAGGAAGATAGGGCCGTGGTCGCGGCACCAGGTGTCGTTGGTGGGGTGGTCGAGGAAACGCACCCGGGCCATGCGGGCACCGGCGCGTTCGCACAGCTCGCGGGCGCGGGGCTGCAGCTCGGCGGCGGCGTTGATGCGCACCGGCTCGAAGCGGCTGATGGCGGCTACGATCTCGGCGAAGGTGCCGGGGATGGAGCGGAAGAGGCCGGGCCAGGTCTTGCGTTTGTGCGGCCAGGACAGCCACACGGCTGCCTGGGTCTCCCATTCGGCGGGCATGCGGAAGCCCAGCGCCGCCGGCGAAGGCGTTACGGCGGAGACGTGGCGGGGGTGTGATGGGAGGTCGGGCACGGTCAATCGAGGAAACGTTTGCCCAAATCGGCGTAGGCGTCGATGCGGCGGTCGCGCAAGAAGGGCCAGTGGGTGCGCACAGAGTCGAGCGCGCCCAGCTCCACGGGGACGAGCAGCGTCTCCTCCGAGCAGGCGCCGGCCTTGGCCAGCAGCTCGCCCTGGGGGCCGGCGACAAAGCTTTGTCCCCAAAACTCCAGGCCTTCGCCGCCGGCGGGCGCCTCGTGGCCCACGCGGTTTACGGCGGCCACATAGCAGCCGTTGGCCACGGCGTGGCTGCGCTGGATGGTTTCCCAGGCGGCGTGCTGGCGGGCGCCGAGGGCGGCCTTCTCGCTCGGGTGCCAGCCGATGGCCGTAGGGTAGAAAAGGATCTCCGCGCCCTGGAGGGCGGTGAGGCGTGCAGCCTCCGGATACCACTGGTCCCAGCAGATGAGCACGCCGATACGGCCGAAACGGGTCTGCCAGGCGCGGAAGCCGGTGTCTCCGGGGGTAAAATAGAACTTCTCGTAGAAGAGCGGATCGTCGGGGATGTGCATCTTGCGGTAGATGCCCAGCAGCGAGCCGTCGGCGTCGATGACGGCGGCGGTGTTGTGATACAGCCCCGGGGCGCGTCGCTCGAAAAGCGAGACCACGATCACGATGCCCAGCTTCTTCGCCACGGCCTGGAAGGCCGCTGTGGTGGGGCCGGGCACGGGCTCGGCGAGGGCGAAGGCCGCGTAGTCCTCGCTCTGGCAGAAATAGGGCGAGAGGAAGAGCTCCTGCGTACACACGATCTGGGCACCGCGCGCCGCCGCCGCCTCCACGCGGGCGAGCGTGGCGCATAGGTTGGCCTCGGGTTGGAGGCCGCAGGCATGCTGCAAAAGGCCGAGCGTGACGGTGCGCACGGGGTCTTGCCTCTCATGTCGGGAGCGGCAACGCGAGGAAACTCGCGCGGCCGCCCGGTGACGGGTGAAGCGCGCCGGCGGCCGCCGGCGCCAGCGAACGCTCAGTACACGACCTTGTTGAGCGGGTACTCGACAATGCCCTCGGCGCCCAGGCTCTTGAGCTGGGGGATGATCTCGCGCACGATGGACTCGTCGATGATCGTCTCCAGGGCCACCCACTCCGGATTGCTCAGCGGGGAGATGGTCGGGTTGCGCAGCGAAGGCAGCGTCTTGATCATGGCCTCCAGCGAGGTCTTGGGCAGGTTGAGCTTGAGGCCCACCTTGCTCTCGGCCTCAAGGGCGCCCTTGAGCAGCATGGCGATGATCTCGATCTTGCGGCGCTTGGCCGGGTTGGCCCAACTGGCCTTGTTGGCGATCAGCTTGGTATTGGTTTCCAGGAGAGTATCCACGATGCGCAGCTTGTTGGCGCGCAGGGAGGAGCCGGTCTCGGTGATGTCTACGATCGCATCGACCAGATCGGGGACCTTCACCTCGGTGGCGCCCCAGGAGAACTCGATCTCCACGTTGATGTTCTTCTTGGCGAAATAGCGCTTCACGGTGCCCACCATCTCAGTGGCCACGCGCTTGCCCTCGAGATCCTCGGCGCGCTGCACCGAGGAGGCCTCGGGCACGCACAGCACCCAGCGCGACTTCTGCGTGGAGGCCTTCGAATAGACCAGATCGCACACGTCGACCACATCGGACTCGTTCTCCAGAATCCAATCATGGCCGGTGAGCCCGCAGTCGAAGAATCCGTGCTCGACATACCGGCTCACTTCCTGGGCGCGGATGAACCGGCCGTCGAGCTCGGGGTCGTCGATGGAAGGCCGGTAGGACCGCGAACTGGTCGTGATCTTGAAACCGGCCTTGGCAAAGAGGTTTTTGGTCGATTCTTCCAGGCTGCCCTTGGGCAGGCCCAGCATCAGGAGTGGTTTGATCTCAGGCACACCGCCATGCATCCCTACCGCCCTACCCGGCTCAAGCCCAAAAGCTCGCGGGCCTAAGAAGCTGAAAAACCGATACTTGTTATGGTTTTGACAGTTTTCGCCAACTCCTCCCTGCTCGCCCACATAGGTAAAACCCGGCGACGGCCCCCACGAAAGTGCCAACGCCGCCAGGAGAGACCACCGCCAACTGCAACCCCCGCCCCTTATCATGTCCCGGATTTCGAAGCCGCTCATCCTGATCGTAGAGGATGAAGAACAGCTCGCCAACGTCATCGCCGAGCATCTCGAAAACGCCGGCATGCAGACCCAGGTTTATTACCGCTGCGCCCCGGCGGCACGCTTTCTCAAACACAACTTCGCCAACCTGATGCTGCTCGATCTCCATTTACCGGATTCGAGCGGGTTCGCCTTCCTCCAGGAGCTGCGCCAGGACGACATACGGGTGCCCACCATCTTTGTCACCGGCGCCAACGCCGAGGTCATGAAGATCAAGGGACTCGATGAGATGGGCGGCGACGACTACATCGTCAAACCCTTCAGCTATCCCGAGCTCGTCGCCCGTATCCGAGCCGTGCTGCGCCGCGCCGAGACCACCGGCGACCTCAACGTCTCCAGGAACGTGCGCGTTACCGACTCCCCCTTCGGTTTCCTCGGGGCCAAGGTGCTGCCGCTGCGCCTGGAGATCGAGTTCCCCGGCGAGAAGACGGTGAAGATCGGCCGCAAGGAACTGGGCATCCTCTCCTACCTCAACGACCACCCCGGCGTCGTGATCCCGCGCAAGGCCCTCATCCACTCCGTCTGGGGTATCCACGCCGATGTACGCAGCCGCTCGCTCGACCAGTATATCGTGAAGGTCCGCGACATGTTCGAGGACCACGGCATCGGTCTGGCCGCCTTCCGCACCATCCACGGCGTGGGCTACATCTACGACCCGCAGGGCACCTCCACCCTCGGACGCGAGTCCGGCGCAGCCCCCTTCACGACCGCCGAGGCCGCCCCCGCTGGCGCCGACTCCACCGCGGCGAAGCCCGCCAAAACCGCCCCCGCAAAGAAGGCGGCTCCCAAGCCGGCCAAAAAGCCCGCAGCAAAGAAGCCAGTATCCAGGAAAACCGCCGAGGAGTAACCGGCGCGTACGCTCCACTTCCCAAGGCCCGGCCCCATCAGTGGCCGGGCCTTTTTGCGCACCCCTCCGGCTCTCCGCTCCGGCAGCCCGCAGCCGTCCCCGATCCAAGGCATTGACCGCCCCAGGGGAAATGCTCAACCACCACCGCTCCGATACGCCACTGGCCCCCTCAGGTCTCCCTGTCCCTGGCCCCGGTTCGTCGCACGGTGAACGCACCGGCAGGCTTTGCTCGGCTGCACTTCGGCCCCGACGTGCGCTGGCACTACGCACCGTCTGCGATCGAGCCGGTACGGACACAAGGGCCGCCCCTACAATCGGACTGCATGGTCACGGCTTAGCTGTTACCGTGCAGTCGTACCGCTTTGCGCTCTGGCAGTGCACGAACTCCAGGGCCCTCCCTAGAAGCGTGGTCGCACGCGATCTACGCTCTGAATCGCGTGCACGCACGCTCCTACGAAAGCATGGTAACGCCCAAGGACCCGCCCGACTCACTTCTCGCCTATCCAGCGGCGAGCCGCAGCCTCGCTCTCGAAGATCTCGATCGTCAGATTGGGGGAACGGTTGAGCGCCTTGAAAATGCTAGCCAACGATTTCGCTTCCGGGGTCTTCACCACAGAAGCGGAGCGCACAGGGCACGGAATGACCGCCCGCTTGCGCAGCAGCGACACCATGTAGGCGGCGATCGGCTGGAAGCCGTAGCCAGTGACCGCATCGAAAGTATGGAGCACATCGGGAGCGAACCCGAGCTCGGCGGACAACCTGGGCATGAGCTTGCCGATGGCCTGAAGGTCCTCCTTGGACACGATCCCCGCCCACTCGACATGCACGATCCGGTCTTCGATGGTGTGGGTGAATGGCATGGAGTGGAGGATTGAGTACCAGCGAACAGGATTTGCCCGTATCGGGCCGGCGACAAGCGGGATGTTGCCGCAGAACCACAGAAGCCCGCGCCCCCCGCCCGCCCAGCCAAACCCGATCCGGGCAAGCTCGGGAATGGAGTTGATTGCGATGCGGCGGACCTTGCCTTGCCGGCGCGGCGCCTGCGATCAGATCGGGACGGCCACAAAGTCCGGCCCTACGGGAAGCGAAGGCTGAAGGCGGAATGCTGAAGGCTGAACTCAGGCAGCGGTACGGACACAAGGGCCGACCCTACAATCGGACTGAACGGTCGCGGCTCAGACCCCGCCCCGCTCCAACTCGGCGATCTCGGCCAGCGCCGCTCGCCTCACCGGCTCGGGCATCGTGCCTGCGAGAAAGCCGTTGCGGGCCAGTTGCAGGAGTTCGGCAGGGCTGAAGCCGGCCTCGGCCGCCAGGCCCGCGTATTCATCGGTAAGCGTGTTGCCGAAGATCAGCGGATCGTCGGTGCTCAACGTGCAGCGCACCCCGGCCTCGTGCAGCCGCCGGATCGGGTGCTCGCGCAGCGAGCGGGCCACGCCCAGCTTCACGTTGCTGATCGGAGTGATGTCGAGGGTCACGCCCTCGCGCACCAGCAGCGCCACCACAGAGGGATCGTCCACAGCACGCACGCCATGCTGCACTCGGCGCACCCCGAGCCGTTCGACCGCCTCGCGCACGTTTTCCGCCCCGCCGAATTCGCCCGCATGGGCCTTGGTCTCCTTGTCGGCATTGCGCGCGCGCCGCCACACCTCGGGAGTCCACTCCTCCAACGGCAACGTCTCGTGGCCGTGCAGATCGAACCCGGCCAGCCACTTCCAGCGCAGGGCATCGGTGATCACGGCCGGCATGGGGCCGGTGTGGCAATCGCGCACCAGCCCGGCAAATACCCGCACCGTCATCCCGGCGGGCACAGCCTCCAGGATCGCCTGCAGGATCTCCTCTCCACGGGCCTCGATGAACTGCACGATCGGCAGGTGGAAACTCGTCTCCACATAGCGGACGTTCTGCTCCGCAAGCCGCCTGAACACGATCGCCGCCGCCTCATGGTAGCGCGCCGCCGAGGTGAACCACGGCCCGAGCAGCCCGAGGATGAGCTGGTCGAACTCGCCGAAACTGCCGAAGCGATACTCCGGCGCCCAGGAGGCCGGCGGGCGCGCGAACTTCACCGGGTCGAGCCGCTGCAGCAGCTCGAAGGGCAAGGCGCCCTCAAGGTGCAGATGCGTCTCCGTTTTCGGGATCCGGTTGATGAACTCGGGCGCTTGGTGCTCGGGGGCGGAAATTGGGGTATGCATGGGGTCGGGCATCGAAGATTAGTTACGTGGAAATTTGTGGAGCGAGTGGCACTACTCTGCGCCGGCAAGCGGGACCCTCTCTTGAAGGCCCAGAAACTTAGGCCCACGCCCCAAGGCCACGTCGAGCACCGCCTTGCCGCGAGCCAACACCTCGCGCAAACGCACGCGAATGCGCCAACCCAGCGGCGCCTCGGCGGCGGCACAGCCGAAGGCCTCGAGCCCGTCTGCACCGGCAAGATACAGCGCCCGCTCCAGATGGAACCGCTGCGAGACCACAATCACCCGCTTCTGCCCGAACACCCGGCTGCCGCGCTGCATCGAATCGCGGGTGGAGAAACCGGCATAGTCGCAGGTGACATATCGCTCCGGCACGCCGCGTGCGACCAGATCGGCCTTCATATCATCGGGCTCGCTGTAGTCGGAGCGTGAATTGTCCCCACTCACGAGGAGGCCGCGCACTTTGCCCAACCGGAACAGCTCCGCAGCCACATCGAGCCGCGGCGCATAGAAGGAGTTGGCGAGGCCACCGCCCATGGATCGGGCGGTGGCGAGCACGAGCGCTACGTCGGCCGGCGGAAGGCAGTCCGGTGCCCCGAAGATCCGCCCCGCTGCGGCGTGCCGTACCGTCCACTCGGCCCATCCCAAATACGCAGCGCAGATGCAGAACAAAACACACGCCATGCGGCGCGCACTCCAGCGCCGGCGCCGCGACGAGCCCCTCATCCGCGCCATGTAGGCCAGCGTGGATGCACGCGCCCCCTGAGCGCAGGCGAGCACGCCGCCCATTATCACCCCGCCGAATCCACGAACTCGTTTCATCGCATTCAGAGAATCCGCTCGTCCTTGAGTTTCGCCGCCAGTTCCGGGGCTTCCTGCGCGAGGATCTGCTTGAGCCCGCTCCGGCGGCGGCCCTCTACATAGACCAGGAGCAGCGGCCAGATCACCGCGTAGATCACCAGCCCGATCCGGCCCAGGCCGGCCAGCGCCTGCTTGTTGGCCGCCGAGTTGAGCGACTCCAGCACGAGCACAACACTCGCACTGCCCAGCGCCACAAGCAGCAGCAGAAACCAGCGCGGCGGGCCGCAGCGCCTGCGGTACCCCGCCCAACGCTGCGCCTCTGCCTCGGTGCGGGCGCGTTGCTCACCGATCTCTCGCAGAACCTTGCGGGCATCGCTCATGGCACTCGGTGTATCCGCCACTTAAACCTCAAGCATGCAATCGCACCGCTTTGCGCGCGGACAGTCCCCGGTCTGCGGTATCCGTCGCAGGAGTGTGCTTGCACGCGATCCGAGCCCTGAATCGCGGGCAAGGACGCTCCTGCTACAACTGAATGACTGGCGCTAAGGCAGGGCTGGCGCTGCAGACCGGCCGTGCCTACGCGAGCGCGCCACCGGGCTCCTGCGAGTCTGTTCATGGAGGGCACAGGCATCTCGGTCGACGGCTTGGGGCACATGATCGCACGCGCCGGTTCACTGGCCGCCGAGCAGGTATTCGGGATTCAGTTTCTCCAGCGACTTGAGCACGAAGCGACCGTCCTTGCGGATGAGTTTGCCGTCGAAGTGGATCTCGCCGCCGCCGCACTCGGGCCGCTGGATCGATACGAGATCCCAGTGCACCTGGGAGCGATTGCCGTTGCCGGCTTCGCCGTAGGCCTGGCCGGGGGTGAAGTGGAAGGAGCCGGCGATCTTCTCGTCGAAGAGAATGTCGCGCATGGGCTGGAGGATGTGGGGGTTGAAACCCAGGGCGAACTCGCCCACGTAGCGCGCGCCGGCGTCGGAGTCGAAGATCGCGTTGAGGCGCTTGTTGTCGCCGCTGCATGTGGCCTCGACTATACGGCCCTGCTTGAACACCAGACGCACTCCGGAGAACTCCACGCCCTGGTAGACCGAGGCGGTGTTGTAGGTGATCTCCCCCTCCACGCTGTCCTTCACCGGGCAGGAGAACACCTCGCCGTCGGGGATGTTGCGCAGGCCCCCGCAGGGCACGGCCCCGATGCCCTTGATGGAAAACTTCAAGTCGGTGCCGGGGCCGGTGAGGTGCACGCGGTCGGTGCGCTTCATGAGCTTCACCAGCGCCGCCATGCCGGGTCGCATACGCCCGTAGTCGAGGGTACAGACGCGGAAGTAGAACTCCTCGAACTGCTCGGTGCTCATGCCCGCCTGCTGGGCCATCGCGGAGGTGGGCCAGCGCAGCACCACCCATTTGGTCTTGTCCACGCGCCAGTTGAGCACGGGCCGCATGAGGCGGTTGACCAGTTGCATCCGATCGGCGGGCACATCGGAGGATTCGAAGATGTTCTCCGAGCCGCGCAGCGCGATGTAGGCATCCATTTTCTTCATCCGGAAGAGCTCGGCCTCCGCGCCGGCGGCGTACTGCGCCTCCTCCGCCCCGCGCAGCAACTCCCGGGTGATGCGGGCGCGATGGAGTTGCACATACGGCAAGGCGCCGCGGGCCCGGGCGGCGCGCACCAGGGAGATGACCATCTCCTCCGGTACGTCGAAGGCGTCGATGAGCACGCGCTGGCCCTTGGCAAGCGAGGTGGAGAAACCGGTGAGCACGCCGGCGAGTTGGTCGAAGCGGGGATCGTTCATACGGGAGAGGCGTTGAGTTGGCCCGGAGCGTGGCGGGCCCGGCTGCGGAGGCAAACGACGAAAACACATCCGCAAAGCCTGGGCACGCCTCGCGGCCCCTACGGTTGGCTTTGCCACCAGAGCCGAAGCCGTTTGAATGCCCCGCTCATGATCGAAGTCGAGCACCTCACCCGAGCCTTTCGCACCTACAAGAAACAGCCCGGCTTCTGGGGCGGCGTGAAGGGGCTGGTGCGGCGCGACTTCGAGGAGGTGATCGCCGCCAACGACGTGAGCTTCTCCATCCGCGAGGGCGAGCTGGTCGGCTTCCTCGGGCCCAACGGTGCCGGGAAAACCACCACGCTCAAGATGCTCGCCGGCCTGATCTTCCCCACCTCCGGGCGCTCCCGGGTGGGCGGCTACGACCCCACCGAGCGCCGCAATGAATACCGCCGTCTGTTCGCCCTCGTACTGGGCCAGAAGAACCAGCTCTGGTGGGACCTGCCCGCCAACGAGTCCTTCCAGTTGCTGCGCCACATCTACGCTCTGCCAAAAAACCAGTTTCAGGAGACGCTAGACGAACTCGTCACCCTGCTCGACGTCGGCAGCAAGCTCGGAGTGATGGTCCGCGAACTCTCGCTGGGCGAGCGCATGAAGATGGAGCTCATCGCCGCCCTGCTGCACCGCCCCCGCGTGCTCTTCTTGGACGAGCCCACCATCGGCCTCGACATCGTCAGCCAGCGCTCCGTGCGCCGCTTCCTCGCCGACTACAACCGCCGCCACAAGGTCACCATCCTGCTCACCAGCCACTACATGGCCGACATCAAGGCGCTGTGCGAGCGGGTCATTGTCATCCACAAGGGCCGCAAGATCCACGACGGCGCCATCGACACGCTCAACGCCGCCGAGAGCCGCCAGCGTATCATCCGTTTCCGTCCCGCCGAGGGCCGCTGGCCCGAGGCGTGGAGACCCTCTGTGGGCACCATCGCCCCGGCCGACGACGGTGCCCTGCTCGTGCATACGCCGTCGGAGTCGGTGGTTCCCGTCTTCCAGGAGATTCTTGCAGCCGGAGGCGTCGAGGATCTCACCATCCAGGAGGTGCCGCTGGAGGACATCATCGCCGATCTCTTCAGCCGCTCCTGAGGCGCAACAGTTCAGGCCTAGGAGCGTGCTTGCACGCGCTTCAGAGCGCAGGTCGCGTGCATGCACTCCCCTGCGACGGTCACCGAAGCTCCGGCCTACGCAAGAGCGTCAAAGCGCCTCCAGCGCGCGGTCACGCCGGAGGAGGTCCTTGCCTTCCAACTCCGTATCGCCCAACAGACGGATTCTCGCGCCCACGCCCTCGGCGAACTGCCACAGCCCAGGGAGAAGCAGGCCGAGGAGGAGCCCGGAAAGACGCCCGCCAAGAACAAAGCCTTAAACCCTTGGCCCCTCCCATGCGCAGAACGCTCATCCTCGTCGCCAGCCTCTGGATTGCCGCCGCTCCCCACCTCCAGGCCGACGGCATCATCCTCACGCCCGTGGCGGCACCGGAGGTATCCATGCCCGACCAGCGCGCGCTGCTCGTCTGGCGCAACGGCACCGAGACCCTCGTCATCGAATCGCGCTTTGTCGGGCAGGGGGAGGACTTCGCGTGGGTCGTTCCCTTGCCGGCGAAACCGGAAATCAAACCCGCCACAGCCGGCATCCTGCCGGCGCTGCATGCTGTATTCCAGCCGCGGATCGTTCCGCCGGCTTCGCTCGGCGTACTGCCGTTCGCCTTCGTGGTTTGCCTCCCGGCCCTTCTGTTTTTGTTTCTCGATCCAGATCGGGCCAAGACTGCTTTTAGCAGGTTCTGGGCGGTGATCGCCGGATCCCTGGCCGTACTGATAGGCTGGGCATTCGTCGACGAACTCACACGGGGACACACCTACTGGGGCCTGCTGATTCCCGTCGCGATTCTGGGCGGGATCGCATGGTCGCTATGGCTGGTCCCTCGAAGAGCATTCTCAATCTGGTTGCTGGCAGTCATCGGCATGTTGCTCGTCGCTATGTGCATTCCCGCCTTCGGAAAGGTGCGAGCCCTGCCCTCAGGCCCCGCTGCGGGCGGCCCCATGATCGACCGCCAACTCATCGGCGACTACGAGGTATTCACCATCACTGGTACGGACGCAGGGCCGATCAACGACTGGCTCAAACAGCATGGTTTCGGCCTGCCCGCGGCGGCGGCCCCCGTGGTCGCGGAGCACGCCAGCGCAGGAGGCTGCTTCATCGCAGCCAGGCTTCACCGCACCGTCTCCTCCGCTACAATGCAGGCGCCTGCACCGCTGGTCTTCACCTTCAAAACACCCCGGCCCATCTACCCGATGAAACTCACCGGCACCGGCGTTCACACCGCCCTGGATGTCGAACTGTTCGTCTTCGGCGACGCAGTTGCGCAGGTCGACGGGCTTTCGAGGCTGTCCTGCGGCCGGGTGGAGTTCACCGAGGGCGTCCAGCCCTCGCCGCGCGCCTCGAACAAGACTTCGATACCGGCTCCGGCTGAGGACCTTATCCACCTTTCGCACACCGCGCTTCGCGAACTGTGCGCGGGCACGCAGATCGCCACCCGGCTTTCCGGCACGTTGTCTCCTGCGGCAATGCGGAAGGACATGGTCGTCGAGTGGCGCCCCTTCAGGAAGGCCCAAGGGCTCACCAAGTACGCCCCGTCGGACGCCTGGGGCTACGGCGGCCTTTTCGCAATCCTCGCCCTCCTGGCCGGCGGTGGGGTCAGCTTCCTATGCTATCTGCCGGGCCGCGCTCCGGTCACGACCAGAATATGGGTACTCACCGCCGCACTCGCCCTCGGAGGCGGCAGCGCCGCAGTGTTCCCTACCGTTCCAGTAAGCAACCACACCGGCTATCACGAGCAAAGGATGCGTTGGAGGCTGTTGCAGGAATGCCTCGAAATGGCCGTGCTGGAAAGGCCCGCCAGCGACTTCACCGATGCGGAGTTTCGACAGCGCTTCCTCGACGAGTTGGCCAAGGCCGCCAGGGAAACCCCGTCGCTAGCCAAAGAGCTCCCTCAACCCGGCGATGCCCCGGGCAACTACGAACTGCGCAAGCTCCCCGGCGGGCGCTGGCGCCTGATCTTCATCGACGATACCGGGCAGGAGATGTTCCGCCCGGAAAATGATGTCCCCTCCAATAATTGACAGCCCGGGCGCCGCATCTGCTGCTCCTGATGGCTGTCACAGGATTTTAGTACGCGTTCAGGGTGAGCCGAACGCAGAGCCCGTGCAGGAGGTGCTCGAGAACTCGGTCCAATCGTAGCGGTCCGCGGCGGACTCAGAAGAGCGCGCCATCGTACGATCCCCACTATGACGAAATCGCCATCCACCTGCATTCGGAACGACACCTCCAATCCGGCCCTGCTCATCTTCCCGGGAGTCTGCCCATATTCTGGAGACGAAGGCTCCCCGCGCCAGCGCTCTTTGCGGCGTTGGCGCAGGTGTTGTGGCTGAGTGCCTGAGCGGCGCCGGGGTAGTAGCAGTGCTGGCCTTCGACCTCGAGGTGGCTGCCGCGCTAGGCGCCCGAGCGTGGAGTGATCGACTCACTGATGACGTTTCCTTCGCGGGTGACCAACTGGTCGCCCGCGTTCGGCGAGCCGGCGCGCCCCCTGTCGATACGTTTCGCCGTATGCAGCAGATGGTTCGCCGAGGGGTTGCGAGTTTCGGGCTGCGCTTCGACTCAGATGCCCAACCCGCAGGTGTAGGAATCGGTGGCAGTTGCTAACACGACGCAGCCGGTCCCAGGCGTGCGTCCAATTTCCGACCTGTCCCTTCTGGGCCTCCGCGCATCGGCCCGGAGCCTCCGGTCGCTGGATTGCAGCGTTTGCCTGCACCCGGGACAGCCAACTATTTGGACAAGAGCGCGGCCCCCCCCGTCCCCTTCAACGCCAATTTGGCTCGAGCCCCCTTTCCACGCGGACGGCCAAGCTCGGAGGATACGCCTTAATGCTCGGTTCTCCTCGGCAGCGCCGCGTGAATCACCCGCCGACATGCCCCACTTGGGCTTCGTCTAGGTTCCCTCCCGCTTTGAAGCGCCTCGATATCCGACCGCTCCAGAGTCCATGGTCACGAACCATGATCACTCCGCCAGCTTGGCCTATTCTTCGACACCCCAGCCGAATGGCCGCTCAAGCGAAGTTGACTGTTCCATGGGATTGGACCCGCCACGTCGGCAAATCTATCCAAAGGGGCTTCGGCGCAGGGCGCGCAGTACGGTGAGGCCGCCCCAATCGGTGATGGGCTGGAGAGGACGCGGAGCGCTGCGTTGGCGCGCGCCGTAGCGGCGTTGATACGCGGCCAGATGCAGGGCGACAAAGGCCTGTGATCCAAACACGGCCGAATCGGTAAAATAGCGTACCCGGCAGCGCAGCACCGTGGCCATAGGGAGTTGGCCCTTTTGTCGCAGAACCTTTTGGAAGGCGGCCGGGGCGATGGTGGCACCGGAGAGGCGCGGGGCAGAACCAGTGCCAAACAGGCCGATACGATGCGCTGCGTGGGATTGTTGCCATTTCACACCGTGCACCTGGCAGAGGCCCGCCTGGGCTGCGGCATTGCCGGCGACAGCCTCGCCGTAGCCGCAGAATCGGTAGTCCTTGGGGTCGGCCACCAAACCGGCGCGCACGGGGTTGAGATCGATGTAAAAGGCCATG
>CAJCBL010000229.1 GCA_903960515.1 uncultured Verrucomicrobiota bacterium | reverse complement strand
TGGCTGTCGTTATTGGTGGGGATACCGTTCCGGCGGTCTGGAAACTGGGGCGTTTTGCGGGTTGGAGGCCAAATCGTGGCCTTATGAGCCGTGGCGACGCCTAATGGTTGGCGCGGGTCTGGGCGGCGGGGTTCGGGGCGTTGTGCCGCCGCAGATGCAATTCTCCGCGGTCGAGCAACTCCCATTGCACCGTCTCGCCTGGCTCCAGGCCGATGGCTGCGGCCAAGGCCAGCAGGAAGCTCACGTAGAGCCGGGGGTTCTGGCCGCGGGAACGAATGGCTTGGACGCGCAACGGATAGGCGATGGCTAATTTCTTCGGTGTATTCGCAGTTTTTGCTGGCATAATCGGCGCTAGTGTATAGACTAGCGCCAGGCCCGGTCAAATTATTCCTTTCCCACAGGAACTGCGCCCGCCACTGCCCACCATCGTCGGCAATGTGGACTACCTGACCTTCCGGCAGCGCCTGGCACAAATCGATGCCCGCTTGCGCGCCAGTGGCGCCGAGCGCGACTTCGTCCAGCGCGCCCTCAACCAACGGACGTCCGCACCCGCGCCCGCGCCCAAAATGACCGCCGTGGCACAGGGGAAGTTCCAGCAGCGCTCGCGCCGGGCTTTACGCTGCACGCTCCTGCGCACCTTGTTGCAGGAGGACTATCGCGGCTTCAGTTGCCAGTTGGCGGGTAATCCGCTCTATCAGTGGTTCTGTCAGGTCGATGCGGTGGACCGAGTGCAAGTCCCTTCCAAGAGCGAAGTGCAGCGCTTCGCCCATTGGTTGCCAGCCACGGAAATGCGCGCGGTGATTGAGGGACTGCTGCGCGGGGCCTTGCAGACGCCGGCCAAGCTGGGTCTCCAAGAAGCCCTGGACCTGGAGGGGTATTTCCTGGACAGCACCTGTCTGAAGGCCAACGTGCATTTCCCCACCGACTGGGTGTTGCTGCGCGATGGCGTGCGCACGTTGATGAAAGCCACGCTGCTCATCCGCCAAGCGGGCCTGCGTGAGCGCATGGCCGCACCAGAGGAGTTTCTACGGCGCATGAATCAGTTGAGCATCGTGATGAGCCAGCCAGCCCGCCGGGCGGGCCGCAAGCAGGGGCGCAAGCGCGTGCTGCGGCAGATGAAAAAGCTGGTGGGTATCGTGCGCGCACACGCCCAGCGCCACCGGGACTTGTTGGACCAAGAATGGGAACGCACCGAATGGACTCGTCCGCAGGCCGAACAAATCCTGCGCCGGCTCGACGGCGTGCTGGAGCTCTTGCCCCGCGCGCAAAAACAGGCACACGAGCGGATCATCGGCGGTCGCCCCGTGGCCAATGACGAAAAGATCCTCAGCCTGTATGACCCGGACGTGCGGGTGATCGTGCGGGGCAAGGCGGGGGCCGCCGTGGAGTTCGGCAACACGCTGTTGCTCGGAGAAAACCGGCCAGGCATCATCCTGGACTTTGAATTCTACCGCGAGTCCGCGCCGGCAGACAGCCCACTGTTGCCCAGCAGCTTGCGCCGCGTCGCGGCGTGGGCCGGGGGCCGCGTGGGCGCGGCCGCGACGGATCGCGGGTTTCCCAGTGCGGCCAACCGCCGGGAGCTGGCAGACACAGGTATCTTCGACGCGCTGTGCCCGCGTTGTCCGGCGGAACTGACGACCCAGTTCCAAGATAAGAAGTTTGCGCGGCTACAGCGCCGCCGGGCCCAGACGGAAGGGCGGATTAGCATCCTCAAGCACAGCTTTCTCGGGCGACCGCTGCGGGCCAAGGGTTTTGCCCACCGGGAACTGGCACTGGCGTGGGGCGTGTTGACCCATAACCTGTGGCTGCTGGCACGCCTGAAGAAGGCGAGCAAGAAACAAGTCCGGCGGCCGACCGAGCCACTACGACAAGCGGCGTAAAGCGCCGCCGCAAGAGCCGGAGGATACGCAGCGGGGAGGAAGTGCCTGCACAACCCGGGCCCCAACGGCGATTTGGGCTATTGGCGCGCCATTGCCACGGACAATCCTCCCGCTTTCACTTCCCAGCGACGGTTTTGACCGCACACCGTCCTGAAACAGGCACCTTGGGGACGAACTCTCTCTACGTGCTGCGCGGGGGTATCCGTGGCGCTTTCTGCCCACGGAATCCGGGCCGTGGCCAACCGTTTATGGCCAGTTTCGCCGCTGGAAACCGGTGGGGTTCTGGCAATCCCGCAACGACCGTCTGCGCACGGAAGCACGCAAAGCCCGGGGGAAACGCGCCCGGCCCCCCGGCTGTATTCTCGACAGTCAAACCGTCCGCTCGGCGGAGCACGGGGTGCATGTGCTGTGCGAGAAGCCGATGGCCGTTACCGAAGCGGAGTGCCGCCAGATGATCCAGGCCTGCCGCCGGCGGGAGGTCAAGTTGATGATCGCCTACCGACTTCACTTCGAAGAGGCCAACCTGAAGGCGGTCGAGATCGTCAACTCCGGGAAGCTGGGCCAGCCGCGGCTGTTCGAGTCGCTGTTTAGCATGC
>CAJCBL010000228.1 GCA_903960515.1 uncultured Verrucomicrobiota bacterium | reverse complement strand
TCTACCAAAGCCCATATTGAGCGGGTCGTTAAAATCCTAGGTGAATTCGCGGGGGAGGCGGTCCTCGTGCTGGCTGGCAATCATGACTTCTCCGAAGGGCCGGATAGCAAACTCTGGAAACAGTTCCGCAGCGCGGCAGACGGCACCTGCGTGCTGGCTCTCACGGAACCCGGTACCAAAGACTACGAAAGTGATGACTATCGCGTCCGCTTCTATGCCAGCCCCTGCCCCAGCAAGCATGGAGCGGAGCACACCATCGGGTGGGTTGCGGGCGAGGCAAAACCGGCCGACAGGCTGCATATCGGCATCGCCCACGGCAATGTGGAAGGCCTGGGCCTGGATGCCGATCAGCACTATTTCAGCATGGCCGACAGCGACTTTCGAAATGCCGGCCTGCACACCTGGCTGCTCGGGCACATCCATGTACCGGCACCCGCCCCCGGCACCACCGGCAGACCGCTCTATTTCATTCCCGGGATCCACACTCCTGACTCAGTGAAATGCAGCCACCCCGGCCACGCCTGGTGGATCGAATTGGAGGCCGATGGCACCTGTCGCCATGAGCAACTCACCACGGGAGCGATCCGCTTTGTTCGGCTGGGTCGCTCCCTCAACCACGCCAATGACCTTCTCGAGCTGCAAACAAAATGTGCATCATTGGACGCCCCAAACTCGATCCTCGACCTCCAACTCACCGGCCGTCTGGGGGAAGAGGAAACCTCCGCCCTTAATGCGATGATCAAGGAGATCGCTCCACGGTTCCTGCATCTCTCGAGTGATCAGGATATCGCTCCGGTGCTGGATGCGTCCATTATATCCAAGCGGTTTCCCGACGGCACCCTGCCGAGCACCCTACTCCAGGCTCTTCTCTCCGACGCCGCCTACCCCAGCGATGCTCATCTGGCCCTGGACATCATCGAGACTCTTACGAAATCATGAAACTGCTCTCCATCCACCTCCACCCCTTCGGCGGCATCGCCAATCGCACCTGCACGCTGCATGACGGTATTAACGTCGTAGAGGGCCCCAACGAGTTCGGCAAAAGCACCTTGAGCAACGCCCTCTGGCACGCTCTCTTCACCGCCACCAATCTCACTCCCGCCGCCATGCGAAATACCATGGGCCGTTGGTATCCACGGCCCGCAGGTGACCATGCAGCGGTGACCCTCAAGTTTCATGCCGATGGTTGCGAGTGGACGCTCAAAAAGACCTGGGGTGCAGGCGCCGCTTCAAACCTTCAGTCGGACGGATCCGCCAATATAGCCGCTCCCTCCGACGTCCAAGCGCACCTTCTCACCTTTCTGCGCCGCAACGAGGCGACATGGTGGTACGTGCTCTTTACCGGCCAGGCTCAACTCGCGGCAACTGTGGAGCAACTGCGGGGCAATTCCAAAAGTGTTTCCGCGGTCGAACCACTCCTCGCCGGTGCGGCAGCGATTCCCGGCGATATCCCGCCGGACAAACTCGCCACAGCCCTTGATAGTCGCATCACCGCGCACTTTGGCTGTTGGGATCGGAGCACCGATCAGCCGAAGCCTGGCCGCAGCATCGACAACCCGTGGCAGAAGGGAGTTGGGCCCCTCCTGGCTGCCTATTATGGGCAGGAAACACTCCGCATCAAGCTGGCTGATGTTATCAAGCATGAGCAGGCCGTGGATGCACTCAACGCGCAAATATACCGCATCGCCGGCGACATGTCTGCCGATGAGGATTTCGTCCGCACCGGTCGAACCCTCCGTGATGGCTTGGGAAAACGAGTAGGACTCGACGAGCGCTGCCAACGCCTTACCGGCGAACTGCGCCTCCTCAAAGATATCATGATCGCCTGGCCCGGTGCCGCTCAGGTGATTCAGGGAAAGGAAACCGAACTCACCGGAGTCTCCAAAGACCTCGAATCCCTGGAGGCCGAGCTCATGAGCGCCAGGAAACGCAGCCAGGCAGAACAACTGCGCTTGGCCCATGACCGCCTCACCAAAGCCAGGGACGAGTGGCAGCGGGTCGCCAATATCCTCGCGCAATCCAAAGCTGTGCCGGCTGAGCCGGTGGCCGAACTCAAGCGCCTCGAAAAGGAAATCGAGACGCTTCGCATCACTATTGCCGCCCAAAAACTCACCGCAAAGCTGGAGAGCGCCATCGCACTATCCGTGAAAGTTCAGCGTGGTACACAGGCACCAGAGGTCATATCGCTCTCGCCGTCCACTGCCTGGGAAAATCAAGCCGATGGCCTTTTCCGCCTGGAGTTTCAGGATCTCAAGCTCTGCGTCGAGAGCGGTACCGGCGATGTGCAGGCGCTCTTCGCCAAGCTCGAATCCGCCAGCCAACGCCAGGCGGAAATCCTCACAACTCTGGGCCACGAAAGCCTCGCTGCCGTACAGATGGCCGGAGCGGACCACCAAAAGCGCATCACCGAAGAGAGTACCGCGAAGGGCCTCTATAGTGCTGCGTTGCAGGGGCGCAGTACAGAAGTTTGGGCGGCCGATATGGCCGCCTTGGCGGGCCTACCGGAAACTCGTTCCGTAGATGTACTCGAAAGCGAGAGGGCTCGCCAACTTGCCCGAAAAGCAACACTTGATATCGGGATTCAGCAGGAGCGTAAAAGGATCGAGACATGGGCCAAGGATCATGTGGATGTGGAGTCTCTCACCGACAAGATCCTCAGCCAAACTGCTGCCGCCAACCAGGCCAAACAAGAACTCGCCGGCTTGCCTGAGCTGCCGGCAGGATTTACCTCTGTACACGCCTATTTGGAGCTACTCAGTAGCAAAGAGGCTGCCCGCGAAAACAACGACCAGCGACTCAGCAATTTGAAACTCGAGCAAGCAACGCTGCTCGGCGCCGCACCGGACAGCACCGCCGAAGAACTCCGCTCCGAACTGGAGAGCAAGCAACGCGACTTTGTACGCCAGCAGGGAAGTGGCGAAGCCCTGCTGCGCATACAGGCGAAATTGCAAAGTGTCATCGCCGCCCGAGGCACCGCCGATCCAATGCAAGGTTTCGCTACCACAGTTTCGAGCTATTTCGAGAGCCTCACCGGCGGCCGCTATCCCAGTGTAACCCTGGCCGGCATCGCCCCGATCAGCGTCGGCGGGGCTATTGCACTCGATATCCCCTTGTTATCCCAAGGTACCCTCGGGTCACTCGCCCTCGCCACAAGGCTGGCGCTCTCCGAACTCTACCTCAAGGAAATGGACGGTTTCTTCCTCTTGGACGATCCCTTTACCGACATGGACAACTCGCGGCGCGCGGCAGCCGTGCAGGCGCTAGGGACCTTCGCCAAGAAGCACCAAGTGCTCCTATTCACCTGCCATCCCGACCATGCCCGCGAGCTGGAAAGTCTTGCAGGCGCAAAGATCCCGAGTCTCACAGATATTCGGAACTAGCGATCCAACAAACCCATGATTACCGCTACGCGCTGCTCCGTAGCTGGAAATTGGCCATCCCGGTTCCCAAAAATCCGACAGGCCCTCGCATCTGGATATTCACCGCTTCCCCCTCCGGGTTGCGGGGGCCTTCACTTGCAGGATACCGACGTCCTTCCCCCTCAGCCGCACCGCGCTCAACACTCCGCTATAGCAGGCGCCAGTGTCGACGTTAACACGGTTGGCCAGCACCTCCACGCAACCGCTAGACGTGGGCGTGTGACCGTGAACCACGCGAAAACCATGGTCTTCGCTCGAGTCGAGAAACTCCTCCCGAATCCACAGGCATTCCATAGGATCCTGCTTGGCCAGCGCCACTCCGGGCTCAATCCCGGCGTGGACGAACAAATACCCTGCAGCCCGGTGGTGAAATCGCAGAGTCAAAAACCATTTCAAGAGGCCGCGTTGCTCTCCCGCACGGAAGAGCAAGGCGGCGATTTGCTTCGGGGTGCCAGCACCGATCTCCAGGCTGTCCAGCGTTGCACCTCCACCGTTTTCAACCCAGAAACCTAGCCCTTCCTTGTCCCGGGTCTCCAGGAAATCGAACATCATCTGCTCGTGGTTTCCCAGCAGGAACACCGGTGCACACCACGGCGGAGGCCGTCGCTGGAGCCGCGCACACCATTCGACTACCCCGACGCTGTCCGGTCCCCGATCGATATAGTCGCCAAGGAAGACGACCGTGGCCTTCGCCCCCGGCGCGAGGAGCCGGAGTGCGTCGCACTCGATCCGAAGCCAGAGGCGCTCAAGCAACTCATGGCAGCCGTGAATGTCGCTGATCGCATAGAAAAGCGGCTCGGGCATTTCGTTTCCTGCCACGATGGCGCGGTGTTTTGGTGATTTGGGTTTCATGAGGTGCCTACACTGGAGTGGATTTCGTCGCCGGTTTTGGATCGTTTCGCTTTCCGTTTTGTTGAAGCGCGAAGCAATTCTCGGCATCTTCGATTTTGGATTGGCGATATTCGCTTGGCACCAGGCTCTCCTTTTCCCATAGCGAAGCTCGCAAGGTCTGCCGCTTCCCTTCCCTCCGTGCTCTCTGTGGCGTGCCAGAAGAAGCGAGTAGCGTGTAGCGAGCATTTCCAGAATATGCGGAACGCAGCGCGACAATTAGAACCCGCCATCACGGCGGGCTATTTTTGGCTCGTTGGTCTGCGTGAGCGGTGAAGCTCGGGCCTTTGCACAGACCCATGATCACTGAGCTTCAGTACCAACGTTTGATGAAACACTATCACACCAGCGGCGAGGTCGGCCTCG
>CAJCBL010000227.1 GCA_903960515.1 uncultured Verrucomicrobiota bacterium | reverse complement strand
CCTTCAGCGGCCGATCCGGTGTTCAACCGGCATTCTGCTGCTGCCGGGTTCTTGTAGGAGCGTGCTTGCACGCGATCCGTCCGATGTAGGAGCGTGCTTGCACGCGATTCGGCATTGTCTCGAAACCGGCATTGGATAGGGCACCCGGGGGCTATTTGCCCCTTGGCTCAGGTATGTCCTTGCCGGCCGTTGCCGCTTTGCTACAGCTCTTCGCGCCGACACCGGTGCCCCCTCCCTTGAAGCTCTACTCCACCACAGAGGATAACGAAGCCCCAGCCGCTTTTGCCCCCGGAGGGGCGGCTGACCCATGCGGCCGCGTGGCCACGAGTTATTCCTATGATGTAGCGGTACGGCCCTCCTTGGTTCGTAACCGTAACTCACGCGACACCCAGCTCTTCACCTACGACTATTGTTGCCGTCATAGTGGTATAGCCTCGCCAGCCCGTCTCCGTTCCGCAGCGCCCATAGTTATGATCTACGGTGCCCCGTTAGGAGTAACGCCTGAGCGTGGGGTTGCCCAGCGCGATCGCTGCACCTACGACAGCCGGCCGCGAACCTTCGCAACGCAAGGCCCGGTGCCCCGCAACACAGCTACAGACGCACCGGCCTTCACCGCCCCAGACTGCCGAGTACCGGCCTCCGGGTATAGCTATGGCGCCCCGCCCGTAAGACTTTGGCTATCCAGAGATCCCATCGGGGAAAAGGGCGGTTTTAATCTCTATGAGTACGTCAATAACAACTCCGTTAACTTAGTTGATCCCTTAGGCCTGTATGTGCCTGCTCCAGCAGCGCCTGCGCTTCTCAATCCGGTCGTTGCTGGAACCGTAGCTACAGTTGGAGTGCTAGCGGCTTCGGGCTACGGATACTGGAAACTTGGGGAATTGGTGGGAGATACGATAGTTGAATGGCAGAATCGCCGCCCCTGGAAGTGTGAGGCCAAATGCCAAGGTAGGCCTACGAAGCCGTGCGCAATTTGCCCGGACTGGGTATATGGATCCGGGAGTGGATCCACTTTACCTGCCGCCGAAAAGGCCGCCATAAATTCCGCCCAGAACGCATCTCCAGTTGGTTGCTATACACGGCATTGCTATGCAACCAATTGCTGGCAATAGATAACTAACAACACATACTAGCGCATGAATATTATAGTGAATAACGCCCGCGATCCCTTGGCTCGGCTTTCCAATTTACGGAGGCTAGCTAGGTTGAACACGGCTTCACTCTGCCAGACATAAATCAAATGAAGACGTCGCCGATTAGTGTTTCTGCAAGGCTTGTGGATAGCCTAATCCTTAGTCCGATTCCGATGATCGATGAAGGTGGCGGGGAAGTGTATTTGAGGCTTGATGTGTTTATGGCTGAATCTCGCACGTCCGCTCGGTATTTCGCTGTATTGATGAAGCGTGAGCGCTATTTATTGCGCACCACGGACGGTCAGGGCGGTCAGGATTCTGTGTGCGTATGGGTCGAGGATCATCTGAATTCACTGATTAGCACCTCATTCCATAGGAATTCATATCAGGCGTCTAGAAATGCCTTGGGCGTAGTGGCAGAGCGGCTCGGCATGGACCTAGACCTAAGTTCTCTGGAACCAGCTGGAAAGCTGGTGATTAAGGAGCGGAGGAAATTGGCCGGATCGAAACGATCGCCAAAAGGGCCGAGCAAGAAGGGCTAGGCTGCAGAAATTGATCCCTCTTCAACCACGCTGGGGCAGAACCAGCGGCACGTCTCGCGCCAGCACCGGCGTCGCGGACTCCTTGTCGCTGTTCACGAGCCCTGCATCCTCCCTCCGCTCCGTTGTCGCTGCGGTCCGGTAAGCACCATCCCGCCGGCGGCGGCCAGTGCGCGAGGAATCGCGCACGAGGCGGCGCTCCTGGAACACCCGCGCCGTCGCCCGTCGGGTCTCCACTTCGCTTGACGCTACATTGCGCCCCGTCGGCGACCGCCGATCTAGCCCGGCGGGG
>CAJCBL010000226.1 GCA_903960515.1 uncultured Verrucomicrobiota bacterium | reverse complement strand
CGGGGCCCCGCCGGGCTGCAGCGGCGGTCGCCGACGGGGCGCAATGTAGCGTCAAGCGAAGTGGAGACCCGACGGGCGACGGCGCGGGTTTACAGGAGCGCCGCTTCGTGCGCGATTCCTCGCGCATCGGCCGCCGCCGGCGGGGATGGTGCTTACCGGACGGAGCGCAAGCGGAGGAGGATGCAGGGCTCGTGATCAGCGCCAAGGAGTCCGCGACGCAGCGCTGGCGCGAGACGTGCCGCTGGATGCTATTGCTGCCGCGCTGGCCTATTCGTTACCCATCTCCTCTAATCCCCGATCCTACGGCTTCCGCGTATATTTTGATACTTCCAATTCGAACTCCGCTTCCGGAATCTCTTTAATGAGGCCATTCTTATCTATAACGAGACGAAATAGTCGTTGCCGTACTACACCATCCGTTGCAAACGAGTTGCGTCCATCAACCTTTACCATCGGCATCGGAGATGCCAGGATATATTGTGGATCCTGCATGGAACGCCTCTGCCCAAAATAGAGAATCTCGCACTCCTTTGCGCCAACCTTCACCACCGGGCGATCAGCAATTTTCCCGCCAGTCTGGTGCATCGCCCATTTCATAAGTTCCTCAAGTGAGTCAGGCATTACCGCATTCTGATCTTTATATGCACGCAGCATAACGCAAACTTGCCTCATCTCCGCCACGACATAAGATTCTGCCGGCATAATTTTCGCGAAGCGGGGGCGACTATAAACAGCCGCGAGCGCGAACAGAATAATCAGAATAAGCCATATCAATGCACTCCGGTGTTTCATTGTCTGGGGCGAAGCGAGGTATCCCAGTCCATAAATGGATCAGCAGGAACCAGATTAGGTTTCCGGTCGCACGTATCAGTGATGGGGTTCTCGAGCGGGTATTCTGGTGTTCGAGGGATATAGTATTTCATGCGAAACCTCGCTGGATCTTGAGATCCTTTTCCACCGCCCCAGTAGTCGAATATCTTCTGTTCAATCGCACCCCCGCTAGGGCTCCTGCTCGTGCAAGTTATTACCTGGTGGTCGATATTTACGAATGGAGCAAACAACTGTCGGCGCTCTAAGCGGCAGGTCCAACACTTTGGAATAGGCTGCATTGAAAGCAGGATATAGAAGCTCGTAGTCTTGCATGAGTCTATATCGCCTTCCCCTTTTGGTTCTATGCCTCGACGATGCAACTCGCTTGATGCGCGCGAGAATCGATCTGTCAGAATCTTTAAGCCTTCTGCGCGTGTGGCGTCATCGCAGCACCGATATGCATCAACAGGCTGCGGCGGTGGCTCATCCTGCCCGTGTGGGTAGTAGCCGGTATCATAAAACTCCAAGCCGAGCGAGTCCACATACCTTATCGGATTATTTCCCACCATTCCGTACAGGTTCAGGCCGCCGTTTTCCTGGATGGGATCTCTGGATAGCCAAAGTCTTGCGGGCGGGGCGCCATAGCTATTCGCGGGGGCCGGCACTCGGGCGTTCGGGGCGCTGAAGGACGGTGCGTCTGTGGTTATGCAGCGGGGCTTCGAGCCTCGAGTTGCAAAGCTTCGCGCCCGGCGGTCGCAGGTGCAGCTATCAAACGGGGCCATCCCAGGCTCAGGCTCTCCTCCTATCGGAGAATCGCAGTTCATAACTATGGCCGCGGAGGGGCGGTGCCGGGCGGGCGAGTCTATACCGCTATGGCGGCCATAATAGTCGGAGGCAAAGAGCCGGGGTTTGAGTGAGCTACGGTTACGAACCTGGGAGGGCCGTACCGCTACATCATAGGCCCAAGTCGCGCCCACGCGGTCGCCTAGGTCAGCCGCCCCTCCTGGGGCGACGGCGGTTGCGGCTTGGTTATCCTCAGCGGTGGCGTAGAGCTTCAAGGAGGGGGACCAACGGGTGTCGGCGCGAAAAGCTCTAGCCAATGGATACCAGCCGGCAAGTACATACCTCCGCCAATCGCCTCTGGGCCATGACCATTCCCCGATCGCGTTCGCGATTTTTGACTTACTCCTAATCCGGCGCGCGGGCGGGCCGATAGGGGAAACTCCCCCCGGTTTCACTCGACCATGCTCCTCCTCCGCAACCTCCTCATTGTCCTGGCTGCCTGCGCACTCGCAGCCATGGCTACCGCCGCCACAATCAGCCGCACCCAAACCAGCCCGTCATCGGTGGAATTGCGCGAAGTGGTCATTCGGGGCAGCGAGCGTATGGACCAACTCACTCCCGCCCCACGGATCATTGGCAACCCGGGCGCATTCCCCCTGCCAAGCCTCGCCTCTATCGCCGCCACCATCCCGGAGCCGCCGCTTGGCGCCACGTTTGCCGGGGTCGCCATGCTCGGATTCGCCTATTGGACACGCCGGCTGCGGAGCTGAGCGGGGCCCGGCTATCGGCGCCCCGCCTAGAGCAGGCACCGATCCAGTTTTCAGAAGCTGTCACACGGGTGATCGGGGCTAGGCCCCCGCAAGCAAAGGCGTTCCGAATTTCCCGGTGATCTCAGCCGTGACCATGCACTTGAGGCGGTCTTCCACTCTTGCTTGGGCAGGTGTTTCGGTGTGCGCCGTAGGAGCGTGCTTGCACGCGATTCGCGCTCTGAATCACGTGCAAGCACGCTCCTACGACAGAATGCTTACCTCTCAGCCTTCAGCATCCAGCATTCCCACCCGCCGGTAGTGCAAAATCGTGAACTCGGCGGTGTCGCGCACCACCTCCGGCGGGGCGAACTGGGCCTCAAACTCCGGGAAAAACGCGTCGCCGCCCTCTACGCGGCGCTTCACCAGCGTAACAAACACCTCACTCCACAGCGGCTGCGTGAGCGCATAGATCTCCGCCCCGCCGCAGACCATGACCTCGGCTGCCGCCGGGGCCGCAGTGGCGATCTCCTCAAGTGAGCGGATCACGGTTACACCGGGGATCGGTGCCGCGCGCCGGCTGAGCACCAGCGTGGTGCGCCCGGGCAGCGGCCGGCCGATGGACTCGAAGGTCTTGCGCCCCATGAGCAGCGTCTTGCCCAGAGTCTGCTGCTTGAACCACTTGAAATCCTCCGGCAGGTGCCAAGGCAGCTTGTTGCCCGCGCCGATCACGCGGTTTTCCGCCATCGCCACGATGGCCACCAGGCTGACGGCGGATGGCCGATGGGGAATGGAAGATGGCAGATGGGCGATGGGCGTTAGATCAGGCACCGGAGGTTGTTTTGATGGCGGAGGTGAGAATCGCGGTCAACTCGCCGCCAAGCACCGCCCGCGCTTCCTCTCGGGCTACGCGGCGACTCCTCACTGGTCACCTGATCGCGATCCAGCCTTCGTCACCGCCGCAGCTTGGCGAGCCGCTGCCGCAGGGCGCCGTAGTCGATCTTCGCGTTGTGCCGGGCGTCCACCGGCAGTACCGGCAACACCAGCACTTCGTCGACCTCCGCCCAGCGCACCGCACCTCGCACCTCTTCGACCAGTCCGGCGCGCGCACCGGCCGCCAACTCAAGGGCGAGGATACGTTTCCCGTCATGCCCAAGCGCCGCCGCGCGCCGCACCTCGGGAAACGCCATCGCCGCGCACTCGATCCCGAACGGATAAATACGTCCCCGTGCATCGTCGATCCGCGCCGCGCACCGCCCCAGCAGCCACAGACGGCCGTCCCGATCAAAGAGCCCGGCGTCGCCAGTTCGGTGCCACACCTCGCCGCCCACCCGGAACTTCGTCTCCTCGTCCCCCACCCCGCCCAGGTAGCCTTTCAGCACATGCTCGCCGGCGACGACAATCTCGCCGGCCTGCTCCGGCCCGAGAGTCTCCGCCGCCAGTTGCGCCTCGCTCATCGCCGGCCGCGGCTCGCCCCAGCAATCCCGCAACACCCGTACCCGAACCTCCGGCACCGGAGCGCCGCCCAGCAGGCCCCGCCCGGCGCGCATCGCCTCGGCGTAGCCCGCGATCTCCTCGGCGGCCACATGGGCGATCGGCTCCGCCTCCGTCGATCCGTACACCGCCACCGCACGCGCCATCGGTGCCACCTCCCGCAATGCATCCAACAAACGGGGAAACACCGGCGCCCCGCCGGTGTAAAGCTTGCGCAGACTGGGCAGCGCCCGCCCTGTCGCTCGTCCGTGCGCGATCAGGCACTCGAAAAACGCCGGCGATGCGGTGATGCGGCCCACCCCCAGCCGCTCCACCTGCGCGAACACCTTCGCCGCGTCCACCGCTCCCGGGCGCCGCAAATCCACATCGGGTATCACCGTCGTCACACCGGCGGCGAGATTGGCCAGCGTGAATACCGGCAGGGTTGCCAGGTCGATCTCACCCGCCTCCAGCGCGATGCTCGGCGCCAGCGCGCGGTATTGGGCGAGCAGGAACCCGTGGGTGCGCACCGCCGCCTTCGGCACTCCCGTGCTCCCGCTGGTGAAGGTCACCAGCGCGGGATCCGCCTCAACCGCACAGGAGCAATCCACCGGCGCCACTGCCGTACCGTCCAACCACCGGCGCGCCCCGGGCACCCAGCCGCCCACGCTGATCTTGCGGGGAATCCGTCGCAGCGCGGGCGAGACCAGCCGCAGCACATGTCCCCGGGGAATGGAGAGCAACGCCGCCGGCGCCCAGCGCCCGCAGCACAGCTCCACATGCCGCCGCCCGGCCGAGGGGTCCAGGAAGAGCGCCACCACGCCCAGCCGGAACAGCGCCAGCAGCGCCACATAGAGCTCGGCCGACATCGGCACAAAGACCAGCACCGCATCGCCGCGGCGCAGCCCCAGCGACTGGAGCCAACCGGCGGCCTGCGCCACCTGCGTCTCCAGCTCGGCATAACTTAGCCGACGCTCGCGCCCCGCACCGCCGCGTCCGTCGATGATCGCCACGTCCGCCGGCCGTCGCCGGGCCAGGTCCGAAAAGAGGTCGCCCAGATTCATGACACAAGCCGGCGGCCGAACAGGGTGTAGCGCCGGATCACCCGGGCGTAATGGGAGCTCAGGTGTAACGACTTGTTGGTCTCGTGCATCAGCGCATGGATCGCGCGCCGGTACCCGAGCCGCCGGGCCGCCTCCTGCACCTCGCCCAGCAACAGCGCCCCGAGCCCGGCGTACATCCGCCCCGGCAGCACAGCCAGCGTCTTTACCACCACAGTGCTCGGCGCCTCGCCTCGCTGCGCCTGGGCGTAGTCGGGCGTGGCAAACACATAGCCCACCGGCGCTCCCTCGCGCTCGGCGAGCAGCACCAGCTCGGGCCGCACCCGCGCCTCGATCGCCCGATACTGCGCCACAAACGCCTCCAGCGGCAGTGGCGTGTAGAGATAGTTCGCACGAAACGAAACCAACGACACCTCGTAGATCCGGCGCAGTTCCGCGGCGAAATCCGCCGGCTCCAGCGCGCGGATGCGCACCCCGGCCGCCGCCATCCGCTGCGCCACGGCGGCAAGGCGCTCGTCGCGCGCCGCAAGGTCGTCGCAGGCCGCCGAATAGTACTCGGCCAGGGGCGCAAAGCCGGCCGCCCGCCACCAACCCGGCCACTCCGGAGGATTCGACGGTTCGAGAAAGAACGGCGGCTCGGTACCCGCGTCGGTCACCAACCGATACCGTCTCCAGGTGTTCCCGTCCATCGGCCCCACGGCGAGGGTGCACCCCTGGGCCCGCAGTGTGTCGGTGGCGCGGGCCAGCAGCGAGTGGCTCGCGGCGGCCGAGGTAGCCGAATACTGCCCGATCACGCCCACGCGCTCGCCGGCAAGCTCCGGCGCCGCCGTCCACCAGAGCGCAGCAGCGGCCAGGCCGCCGTCGGCAGCGGTTTCGAGCCGGAGATCCTCCCCGAGGGAATGAGGCACACTTGGATTCATAGGTTCATGAAGACAAAGCCGGCCAGCGAGGCCGCCAGCGAGGAGCATGCCTGTTTCCACCAGCGTAGCGCCAGGCTGTCGGGCTCCTGCAATTGCTTTTCCCAAACAACAAAACCCGCCGCCGCCACGGCCACTCCCGCAGCTCCCACGGCCATTCCGCCCGGCGCCACCGCAGCCCCGCGCTCGAGGAGCAGATACATGGGCACCTGGAGCACCACCGCCTGCGCAACTCCAGCCGCCCACCACGCCGCCCGCGACCACTGCGGCCGGCGCTGGGAATACCGCACGCTGGCGATGATCGCCTGCTGCGCCGCCAGCCCGAGGGTGTACGGCCACAGCCAGCCGGGCCCCTGCACAACGCTGGCGACGATACAGCAGGCAAAAGCCGGCGCCCCTACGCCGACCACCGCCGTCAAGTTGTGCCGCGGCGCCCCGCCGGGCGCGCTGGGCATGAGCCGCACATAACTGGCCAGCAACAGCACCGGCGCCACCAGCCAGCGCCACCCGCCCACGGCCCACACGTAGTACAAAGCCACCGCCCCGGCCAGCCGCGCGCTGTCGTCGACAATCCGCCCGCGTCTCCAAAACAACGCCACGGCGGTGAGCGCCGCCAACACCGCCACTCGGGCGAGCAGGTCCGGCACTCCCATCGTGTCGGCCACTCGCAATTGCACGAAGGCGGCCAGCGGCAGAAAGACGTTGTCCAACCCGCGCCACGAGATCGCCTCGACCAGCAATCCCAGCAACCCGAGCAGCACGGCGACCAGCAGCGCCCGTGTGGGATCGTAACCGGACACCCACAACGGCAGAGCCGTACACAACAGAGCCGTTACCCCGACCGCAGCCGAGCCCTCCAGCGATTTGGTCCCCTCCAAGGTCTCGTAGCGCCGGCGTCCCCAACGTTTGCCGACCAGTGCGCCGGCGGCGTCGGCGAAAGCCAGCAGCGCCACCGGCACGACAAAGAGCACCGCGCGACCTTCGGCCAGGGTGAACACGGCCGCCACCCCAAGAGGGAAATACAACTCACCCCACGACGCCCGCTCCACACCGTGAAGCACTCCGCCGAGCAAACGCCGCAGCACCGGCACCGTGCGCACCGCACCCAAGGCCGCCACCGCGGCCACCGACAGCGCCCACACCGGAGCCGGCCCGCCGAACAGCCACGGGAAGCTCAGGCAGACCACGCCCATGCCCATGTGAACACACTTTCGCGACAGTTCGGCGCCCACCACGCGCCGCGGCAACGCCCGCACCCCGCCGAAGAGCAGCGCCAGCGCGCCAAGCACCGCCGCCATGCCGGCAGCCGTATTCATGGGCAATTATCCCCTCGTAGGAGCGTGCTTGCACGCGATTCGGGGCGCAGATCGCGTGCCGCCACGCTGCAGCGGATACCGCAGCACTCGCCCGCAGGAGGGCGGAAACCCGCCCCGATCACAGGGTCGGCGTTCATACCACCTCCTCCACCTGCAGTGCGCTGTAGAAGAACGCCCGATCCTGGGCGAAGAGCGGCTCCGCCAGATCGGGACGCCGCCGCAGCCGTGGCGCCAGCGCCTCGGGCCGCCAGCGCGGCGCGAGCATGTTCCAGTAGGCGAGCCGGCCGCCTTTGCGGCTGGCATCGGCCAGTCTCGCGAGCAGAGCGGCTGTGTTTTCCTCCGTCATGTACTCGAAGATGTCGCTGAGGTTGAACTTGTCGTACAGCACCTGCGGATCGCGCTCCAGAAACGCCTCAAGCGTGAGCGGGTGCCACTCCAGCCGATCAAGGCGGGCGCGGATACGCTCGAAGTTCTCCGCCCGCAGCGCCCAGGGCAGCGCCGCCCCGTGTGTGCCGGTGAGGATCCAGTGCAGATACGGGTTGTCCGCCGGGTCCAGCGCGATGAACGCATGCCTGGCGCGCGCCAGTATCCGCTCGGCTACCGAACCCTCCACGTATTTGAAAAACTCCGGATCCCTCCCGAGCCGGCCCATCGCGAAGCGCGAGAAGAACAGCCTAAACAGCAGCCTCCAGCGCCAGGTGTCCCAGCGCTCCCGGTAAAACCGATCCCGCACCGCGGGCGGACCACCGCGCAGCAATTCGTCCCGCCTCGCCCGACCGTGCACCAGCGGCAGCACCCGGGTGCGGAACAACCGGAAATAGTTCTCAAACTTCCCCGCCCCACCGATACCGCCGGCGATCGCCGCCGGCTTCATGTCCCAAAACCCCTGCACATTGGCGCCCAGCAGCGGCCGGCACCGCCGGTACAGCTCCGCCCGCTGCGCCGGCCCGGCCGGTCGCGAACCGATCAACTGGAGCAACTCCGGGTGCGAGAGCACGCGATACGCCGCCACCCGCAGTTCGAGGCAGGCGAGCTGCGCAGGATTGAGATCGAGCGCGATCACCCGCGCCGCGCCGGCACCCAGGAGCGCAAGGGCGTTGTCCCCGGCCGAGGCGATGGAGACAACCACGTCGGTGGGCCTCACCTCGAGCGCGGCCAGCAGCACATCGGCGTCCTCCCACACCTGAGCATAGCGGATACGGGAGAAATCGACCTTAGCGGCGGCTTCCGTCGACGCCTTCATGAGCCCCCTCCCGCGACACGGCGCACCACGCCGCTGCTGCCGTCCAGCTCCAGCCAGTCGCCAGTTTTCGCCCACGCTGTAATTCCTCCGATGGCCACGATCGCCGGTATCCCCATCTCGCGCGCTACGATGGCCGAGTGGGACAACAGGCTGCCGTGCTCGACCAGCAGCCCCGCCGCGGAGGGGAACAGCATGATCCAGCCCGGATCGGTGCGCGGCGCCACCAGGATCTCGCCGCGCTCGATGACCGCGTTGCGGGGATCTGTGATCACCCGTGCCCGCCCGCGCACGACACCGGGGCAGCAGCCCGTGCCCTTGAGCGAATCGCCCTCCGGCACCACCGCGCCCTTGCCGGCCCGGAAGGTATTGCCCAAATGGACCGCGCCCCGGGTGGCGAAGCGGTCGTCGGGCGCGCTGCGCTCCCGATAAGCGGCAAACTCCCGCTGACGCAGCGCGACCAGCGCCGCCAGATCGGCGGTGACAGTAGTGCCCTCTACAAACCCGATCGCCTCCTCAAGCGAGAGGAAGAACACGTCGCGCGGTTCGGCCAGGCGGCCGGCGGCATGTAGACGTTTTCCGAGTTCAACAAAGATTCGCCTCACCCGCCCGAACAGCCGAGTGCGCTCGAAGCGCAGGTTCTCGCGGTCGCGCACCCTGCGGCGGGCGTGCTTGAGAACCCACCTCAGTGCGAGCCGCCTAAGCGGCCGGCCGGCGAGCGCCTTGGCGCTGCGAGCCTCCGCCGCCGCCCGCAACCGCGCCTCGACGCCGCCATCGGACGCCAGCCCGGCCTCGCCAAAGCGCCGCGCAAACTGCCCCACCGATCGCAGCAGAGTGAGCGGCTCATCATGGAGGGTGAGGCTCTCCAACTTGAGTTCCTCAAGGCAACGGTCGCCAAATTTTTCGAGATACGCGTCGTAGTGTTTTCGAAACTCCGGGGCACCCGCCAGCCAGCGGGAGATCGCGCGCGGCGAACCCTCGCAAAGCACGGCCACAGCCGCCGGATCGCGCGCCGCCAGCGCGGCCATCTCCCGCACCCGTTTCGCCGGCTCGGCGCTGATCATGCCGCCCTCCGCACAGATCAGGTCGTTCTGGAGCGTGCCATCGTTGTCACCACACCACTTCGCCGTGCGCGCACGCAGCGCACCGTAGAAGATCATGGCGAAGAAGTCGTTCACCAGAGGCGCGTCCCAGCGCAGGAGCAGTTGCCGCTCAAGGTCGCGGTAGTGCGATACCAATTCGTCGGGACGCATCTCCTCCAGCGCCCGCGGCAGGCGCAGCGCGTCGTCGAGCCTGCGGTAGAACCGGGCGATCTGGCGCGGCAGGCCGAAGTGGTTGCGCACCAGCCCGAGACAGGAGCGGCCGAGCGCCAGCCCGTCGCGCAACCGCGCCCAACGCCCGGCCGGTGTGAGCTTCGCCAGCACCTCCGGCGGCAAGCCCTCCTTCACGCCCATCATCTGCTCCATGAAACCGCGGTTGAAGGCGAACCCGGGCAGCAGCGCCAGAAGCCGGTACCAACTGATCAGGTTGTAGTAGATCCGCCCCTCCACCAGACCCAGCATCCGCGGAAACAGGTCGCGATTCTCCTCGATCCGCCAGCCCGGCACTCCGAGCAGGCGTGCAAACTCGCGATACACCGCCTCGTAGATCCCCCGCGCAAACGAGTAGGTGAGCGGAGTTGTCACCCCGCTGTAGCTTTCGGCGATGTTGGCGTTGTCCCAGAGATTCAGATCGCCGTCGGGGTCGGGCAGGCCCGCCAGCGTGGTGATCGGGCGCGACTGGAGCAGCCAGACCTTCCCGCCCGCCAGCGCCCACTCGATGTCCTGCGGCCTGCCGAAATGCCGCGCCGTAGCCCGCGCGAGTGCCGCCACCGCCGCCGCCTGCTCATCGCTCAACGCCGGCTGCTGCGCCCGCTCCGCCTCCACCGGCTGTGGCGCCACTCCCTCGTGCGCAGCCGACGAAAACCGGTGGGCGGCATGCTTTGCCACAATCCTACGAGCAACTACAGCTCCCTCGCGGTCTACGGTGTAGGCATCGGCATCGGCCTCGCCCGAGACCAGGGAGGTCCCGAGTCCGTATACCGCCGAAACGATTGCGTGCCCACGGCGGCCCGTGACCGGATCGGCGCTAAACGCCGCACCGGCCACCTCCGCATCGACCATACGCTGCACCAGCACCGCCGGCGGCCGGGCGGGCGCGGCGCAACCACGCTCCCGCCGGTAGGCGAGTATCCGTTCGCCAAAGCCCGAGCGCCAGACCGCCTCCACCTTCTCGGGGATGCGTTCCGCCGGTACGAAAAGGAAGCTGTCGAGCTGCCCGGCGAAGGAATGCTCGGCGCCGTCCTCGTCGGCCGCCGAGGAGCGCACGGCGAAAAACGCAGCCCCGGGCGCCACCGCGCGCGCCGCTGCGACAAGCTCCGCCGCCAGCGCCTCGGTGAGGCGGAACGGCCCGACCGCACCGGCGAGCAGCGCCTCCGGCGTGACGACATACCACTCCGGTATCGGCAACCCGCATTCGCCCAGCCGGGCGAGCGCGCCGGCCTTGCCTCCGAGCGTGGCGCCGGCGGGGATCTCGTCGCCTTGGCGGAAGAAGTGCGGGTTCATCGGGGGGGATTCAGCGGCGCAGCAACAGCGGCACAACTCCGAGCATGAGATACAGGGTGAGTGTCCAGATACCGGAACATAGTTCGGTGGTCTTGGCCAGCCGGGCGCTTGCGCTGCGGATGAAGGCCAGCCCCAGCACGGCGGCCGCGAGCCAGAGCGCGCCCAGCACGGTTGCCACCGGGGCGCCAAAGCCGATGCGGCCCGCAGCTACGGTTGCGCAGGCCAAGGTGGCCGCCTGCGCCGCGAGCCACGCGGCCACCGCCACCGGCCGCCCCCAGAGGAAAGTGTAGGTCTCCACTCCTCGCTCCTCCTGCTCCGGCGCGCGGATCTTGCGTCCCACTTCGATAACCACGCCGTTGCAGAAGCTCGCCGCCAGAAACCAGAACAGCCCGGCCGGCATCGCGGCGCCGGCGGGCACCCAGTCGCAGCCCGTGGCGAACCAGTCGACGAGCGGCATGATCAACATGTGGCTAAAAAGGTAGGCGACCGGTCGGGCCTTCAGCCATACGCGAGCGAAGAACTCCACGCTCATCAGCGCGAAATACGCCCAGGTAACGCCAAGCAGCCCCGCCAGCGGCCAGCCCAGCGGCAACGCCAGCGCGAGTTGGATCGCCGCCACGCCCCCGCCCACCCACGCCAACTCCCGCAGCGTCACCAGCCCGCGGGGCACCGGTCGATACGGGCGGTAGCGCGCATCCTCGTCGGCATCCTTGAACTCGTCGGCGATGCGCAGCAGCAGGAAAGACCCGAGTGATGCGAAAAAGGCGACGGCGTAGGCCGCAGCGGCCGGCCGCGCCCCCCCCCGCAATTGCGCCGAATAGCTCACCGCCGAGGCGCTGAAGGCGGCGATCAGCGGCCCATGCGCCAGCAGCGGGAAACGCTCCCGTTGATAGATCCACCAGCGCTTCATACCGGGGGAGCTTCGTCACCAGGCCATGGTGACGCCTTCGCGCCGCGGGCCAGCCGCGCGTGAGCCGAAGTGAACTCATGGACACTCAACGCCGCGATGATCGATAGCTCGCCGGCGAGCGCGAGCGCCGCGCACACTTCGGAAAGCGCCCGGGCATGCCCAGGGCCGGCCAAGCCGAGGATCTCCAGCCCGGCCCGCTGGCTGGGCAGGCCGGTGCCGCCGCCCACCGTACCCACAATCAGGTTGGGCAGCGTAACCGCCGCGTACAGCTCGCCCTCGGGGCCTACCTCGAAGCGCGTGACGCCCACGGCGGCCTCGGAGACGCACGCCGCATCCTGCCCGCAGGCGATGAAGAGCGCCGCCAGCCCGTTGGCGTAGTGGCCCTGCACTCCGATCGTGCCGCTGAGCACCCCGCCGAGGATGGAGGTCCGCCAGTAGTCGACCATCTTCTCGGGAGTCGTATGCAACAAGCGGGTAACAACCTTGCGCGACAGCCGCACCTCGGCCGACACCTTCCGCCCCCGCACACTGAGGAAGGACTGGGCGCTGGCCTTCTTGTCGCCGGACATGTTGCCCTCGACAAAGAAATACGCCGGTTTCACCGGGCAACTCTCTGCAATGTGGTCGCACAGCGCCTGCGCTGCGATCGTCACCATGTTCTGGCCGGACGCATCGCCGGTGGTGAACTCAAGCAGCAGGTATACGTGGTTGCCCTCGACGTTGAAGCGCACATCGCGCAGCCGCCCGTGGCTGGTTGTAGCCTCGGCGGCCGCACACAAGGCGTCGTGATGGGCAAGGCACCACTGCACGAAGAGCCCCGCGTCGACCAGCGAGTGAAACGCGTAGGCCGGCGAGCGCCCCACCCCCTCGCTCAGGATGAGAGTCGAGCAGCCGCCGGCGTGGGTGAGCACGGTGGCACCGCGGTGGTAGCTGGCAACCAACGCCGCCTCCGTGGTGGCCAGCGGCACATAGTAGTCGCCCTGGGCCGCGATGCCGTTGACGCGCAGCGGCCCCACCAGCCCAACGGGCACCTTCACCGTGCCGATGAACTGCTCGATATTGCGGGCGTAGCGCCCGTGGTCGGCCAGTGTGGCGGGGTCGGCGATCGCCTCCCGGGCCGCGGCGGCGTGGGGCAGCAGTTCCCAGCGTTTGGCGACAGCGTCCGGATCGGTTTGGGAAGCCCCCGTGACCCGGGGCGGCGCCTCATGCGATTTCGGCGACAGCCGGCGGGCGAACTCCTCGCCCGAGATGCCCGCAGCCAGATCATGGATGTGTTTGCGGATCTCCTGCTCGGTGGACGACATGGTATCGGAGTTTGGGGTTTGGCGACCGGCCGGGCGATGGACTATGGCAGATGGCCGATGGGCGATGGGCGAAGGGTCAGGCAGCGGAGGCTGTTTTGATGGCGGAGGTGAGAATCGCGGTCAACTCGCCGGCCTCTTGAATCAAAACTTCGGCGTCAGTGACTGCCGCACAGCGACAATCCACAGAAAATTCGAGCCAGAACTGGGACTCGTCCGCTTCCTCGCGAGTGTCGTGCAGCTTCGCAATGAACTCCTTGCGGGTCTGTCCCCGCTGCGCGGCCCGGTAGTTCGCCGCAACCGAACTCGAAGATCGGGCCAGTTGGCGAGCGATGGTTTGCCCCGCAACCGTCTTGGGCAGCTTCTCGATGAAGCCAAACACTGCCACGGCAAACGCCCGCGTCCGCTGTTTCATTACCTCAGGGCTCATAGTGGTTTCTCCATTATAGTTTTTCCCTCTCAATCTCCCATTCCCCATCTTCCATCTCACATCTCCCATCGTCCATCTTCCATCTCACATCTCCCATCGTCCATCTTCCATCTCACATCTCCCATCGTCCATCTCACATCTTCCATCTCACATCTTCCATCTCACATCGCCCATTCCTACACCGAGATGGGCGCCTTGATCGCGGGGTGCGGATCATAGCCGGAGAGCGTGAAGTCCTCGAAGCGGAAACCAAAGATGTCCTTAACCTCCGGATTCAGCGTCATCACCGGCAACGCACGCGGTTCGCGGGTGAGCTGCAGCTTCGCCTGCTCGAGGTGGTTGGAGTACAGATGCAGGTCGCCGAAAGTGTGGACAAACTCCGCCGGCTTGAGCCCGCACACCTGCGCCACCATCAGCGTGAGCAGCGCATAGGAGGCGATGTTGAAGGGCACGCCCAGGAAGAGGTCGGCGCTGCGCTGGTAGAGCTGGCAGGAGAGTTCGCCGTCGATCACGAAGAACTGGAACATCGCATGGCAGGGAGTGAGCGCCATCTGCTCGATCTCGCCTGGGTTCCACGCCGTGACTATGTGGCGACGGCTGTTGGGGTCGCGTTTCAACCCGTCGATGAGCCGCGAGATCTGGTCGACGGAGGAGCCGTCGGGCCGGCGCCAGTCGCGCCACTGCGCGCCGTACACGCGGCCGAGGTTGCCGTCCTTGTCGGCCCACTCGTCCCAAATGGAGACGTTGTTGTCGTGGAGGTAGCGGACATTCGTATCGCCCTGCAGGAACCAGAGCAGCTCGTGCAGGATCGAGCGCAGATGGACCTTCTTGGTGGTGAGCAGAGGGAAGCTGCTGCGCAGGTCGAAGCGCGCCTGCGCCCCGAATACGGAGTAGCAGCCCGTGCCGGTGCGGTCGGCCTTGAAGCGGCCGTGGTCGAGGACTTGGCGGAGTAGCTGGCGGTATTGCTCCATGAACGAGCGCCCAGTTCACAGATGGAGGGCCCGGTAATAAAGCAAAACCTCCGCAGACGGCTCAAGGACGGGGGTAACTGGAAGTAGAGTTCAGTTTCTCTGCCAATAGAGGTGCCACTTGCAATTGGAGCGCAGCGGCGCGCGGCTGACGGAGAGTTTCCCTGTTCGGAAACTTCACTTCCAGCCCCCTAGCCAGGCCCGACCATATAGACTGACGGCCGTCAGTTTATGCGGTCGGCAGAATTCGTAGTCGAAATTACGTGTCAGATTGGGGCCGGCATCGCAGCCACCCTAAACGCAGGGCACGACGGCCGTAGCCCACGCTGTGAGCACCGCACCGTTCACCGCCGGCGCACCAGCAACCAGCGGTGAAAACAATCCGGCTTCCTCACTACTCCAATACGCTCGCCTCCTCGAAGCAAGACCGGGGGACAAGGTCCGCCGGTGCGAGGGCGGGAAGTGAAGTGCGGTCTCTCTGCCAATCGCGATCACAGTGACAGTTGGAGCGCAACGGCGCGCGGCCGACGGAGGGTTTCCCTGTTCGGAAACTTCACTTCCAGTTACACCCACTCACGGACTGGCCGTCGCCTTTCCTGGCGTTGGCCCGGCCGCCTCCAGAATCAGACGCGCCAGCAGGTCGTAGTCTCGGGCGAAATGGTGGTCGCCGGGCACCTTTGCAAAGCGCCCTACGTCCGGGGCAAGCTCGGCGGCGCACGAGGCGTCGTCCCTGTCGCCGTGGATGATCAGCAGCTTGAGTCCCCGCAGTTTGGCGACCTCCGGGGGAACCGCCCGCGAGGTCTTCGGATCGGGATCGCTGAGGAAGTCGGTGAGGTGAAACTCGAAGTCGATGGTGCGTCCCGGCCCCAGCAGCACCACCGCCTGCAGCGCTGCGCGCTCCTCGGGCGCGAGCCGGCTCACGAGGAACGGCAGCACATCGGCGCCGCGCGAGTACCCGACAACGACAACGTGCTCACGTTTCCATTCTGTGCGGTAACGCCGGATAAGCCGCCCGAGGTCCGCCGCGGCCGCCTCCGGCGTGCGCCGGGTCCAAAAATAGGCGCGGGCGTCCCAGCCGATCACTGGCACGTCGGCCTTCGCCAGCCGCTTGCTCACCTCGCGGTCGAGCGCGGCCCAGCCGCCGTCGCCAGTGATGAAGATGGCGAAGCTCGCCCCCGCCTCCGGCCCCACCGCGGGCAGTTCCAGGGTGTCCTCAAGTTTCGCTGGCGCGGCGGCCAGCCCGGCCCACGCACACAGGCAGAGGCAACACACCAGCACCGGTTTCATTTTCGCACGATCCCCGTGAGGCCGCGGGAGACCAGCGAGCCCACGCTGGCGAGCACCTGCGGCACGATGAGCCCGCCCGGCGTAGCCAAATAGCGGGGGCGCCAGACCGGGTCGAACTTCTCCTTGTAGGCTCGCAGCCCCCGGAAGTTGTAGAAGTCGCCGCCGCGCTGGAAGAGCAGCGCACCGATCCGGTTCCACAGCGGGGCCAAGGCATGGGTCTCGATCCCGGAGAAAGGCGCCATGCCCAGATTGAACCACCGGTAGCCCTCGGAGGAGCCCAGCAGCAGCATCTTGATGAAGAGAAACTCCATCGTGCTCGCCGGGGCGTCGTCGAGCTGGCGCATGAGATCCACCGAGAGCTCCTCGCGCTCGCCGCCGCGCCACACCGTGGCGAAGGCGACCAGACGTCCTTGATGGAAGACCACAGCGGCCGGCATCCGGCCCACGTACTCCGGCGAGAAGAAGCCGAGCGAAAACCCCTTTTCGCGGGTACGCCGGCCCGCCAACCAGGCATCGGATACCGCCTGCAGCTCCGCCAGCCGCGCGCGCACCTCGGCCGGCTCCCACAGCGCGAAGGTGCAGCCCTCGCGCAACAGCTTCACGTGGGTCTGGCGCAGCCGCTTGCGCCCAGGACTGTCGAGAGTGAACCCGCCCAGCGGCACGCGCGCCTCCCCGCCGAGTTTGAACAGCGAGAGCCCGAGGTCCACGTACAGCGGCAAGCGCTCCGGGGATACCTCATAAAACACCGGCCAGCCGCCCACCGCATCGCAACGCTCGCGAAACTCCCAAGCGAGCTCCTCGGCCTCGGCGGCCTCGCCCACCGGATCGCCCATCGCAACCCAACTGCGTCCGGCGGTTCCATACATCAAGAAACTGCGACGCGACTCGCTGAAGAGGATCGCCTTGTCGCCGAGAGCCACGAGTTGCGCCTGAGTCTCTCTGGCAGCCAGGGCGATCCCCGTGGCCTCCTCGGTCTCGGCCGCCGTGGCCGGGCCCACCCGCCGCCGCGCCGGGCGCAGCAGCCGCGCCAGCCCGAAAGCGGCCACCGCAGCGGCCACCCCCACCGAGGCGCGCAGGAAGCGGGGAGCGTCGCGCTTGAGTTGAAAAGTCCACCACAGGTCGCTGGAGTACTCCACATGTTTGTGGGCGAAGAAGCCCAGCCAGGTCGTTCCCGCCAGCACCAGGGCGATGGCCACGATCCAGCCCGGGGTGAACCGATGGTCCCACAGCGACGAGCGGCGCCGGAAATGCCGCCGGCTGAGCGCCAGCGCACTCGCCGTGAGCAGGAGCGCCGAGGCCTCCTCGAAAGCAATACCCTTGAGCAGCGAGAGCACCGCCCCAGCCACCAGCAGGGCAAGCGTGAGCGCCCAGGCCGCGTTGAGCCGCAGTTGCAGCGCCCGCGCCAGCAGCAGCAAGCCCACCCCCACCACGCTCGCCAAAAAGTGCGACAGCTCCACCGCCCCCAGCGGCAGCACCTGGCCCAGCAACCCCAGACGGCTGCCCATCGAAGGGGTGGCCCCCGAGGCCAGCAGTATCGCCCCGGCCAGGAAGGTGGCGAAGGTCAACACCCGCGGCGCCACCAGGGTGATACCCTTGGATACCGCCCCTGCATAGCCCGCCACGCGCAGGCGATGCCGCAGCAGCGCCTCGCCACCGATCGCAAGCAACCCGATGGCGAAGGGGCAGATGTAGTAGATCGCTCGGTACGCCACCAGCGAGGCGACCAGCTCGGGGTTGGGGGCCGAGGTGGGCAGCGCGAACAACACCACCGATTCGAATACCCCAAGCCCCCCCGACACATGGCTGGCAAGACCCGTCGCAACCGCGGCTACGTACACGCCAAGGAAGACGGCAAACGGCACATCGGCCACGGGCAGCAACACGAAGAGCACCGCCCCGGCGAGGGCCACATCGGTGACCGCCAGCCCCAGTTGCACAAGCGAGAGCCTCGGCGCAGGCAGCGCCATCTCCCAATCCCGGATGCGCACCGGGCGCCGCAGTTTCCAACACGCCGCGAGGTAACGCCACAAGAGCCGCCCCGAGCGCCGGCAGCCACGCCCCCGCATTCGGCACAACCCGTACGAGCGCCGGCGTGGCCAATATCACCACACCGGTGAGGCCCGCCATGCCCAGCCAGAAGGTGAGCGCGCCGAAAAGCACAACCTTGCCCACCTCCAGTGCCGACAGCCCCCAGTTCGTGTACAGCCGGTACCGCACCGCCGCGCCACCCATCACCGACACCCCGATGTTGTAGCTGAATACGTAGGCGGTGAACGAGGTCAGCGCCACCCGCGGATAGGCCAGCTTCTTGCCGGCATACTGCAGCCCGAACCAGTCCTAGAGGGTGAGCACGCCGTAGCTCGCCACGGTGAGCGCGACCGCCAGCAATAGGTGCGCCAGGGGCAGCCGATGCACCGCCACCCAAATGTCATGAGGCCGGTGTTGCGCCAACTCATGCGCAATGGCCCAAAGTGCCGCCAGAAACAGCAGAGGAATGAGCACTACGGGAAGCCATCGGAGCAACCGCGCCATTGTGCCAAGCAGCGAAACGCGCCCGCTCGGCCTCGGCAATGGCACAATGGAGGCGCCCCCGCCGTACCTGTTACGGGAAGTGCAGTTTCCACGCAGTACTCTTGCAGTCTCCGCCGTCTGGAGCCGCACGCGATTCCTATGCCGTACCAGGTTGTTGAGCCCTCCAGGTTGTTGAGCCCTCCCCTGACTTCTCAATACCCAGCTCGGGGGGGGGGCGTCCGGCTTCGCTGGGAGGCAGTCTCCCTGCCTCTACCCTGGGGCCGGAGCCCCGTAGTGAAAGTGCGTATCAGATAGGCCGGGGCTGGTGGCAGGACGAGAACCTCCACGCGGTCTGCCGACTGAGTCGTAACCATTCAGCGCCCACCGCAAAACGAGTTTTTGCCCCGGACGGGAAGAAACAGGGACGCTGTTTCCTAGCAGGAGCGTGCTTGCACGCGATTCTGGGCCGCCGCTCCGCCCTGATCGCGTGCTGCACGCTCCTCCTACGGCGGACACCGGAGTTCGTGCGCTTCCAGAGCGCAAAGCGCTGCGACTGCATGGATACGGCAGAGTACCCTGCGCTCCAACAACAGTGGGACCACCACTGACACTTCACTTCCAGTTACCCCACCGAGCCGGTGGGCCGATTCCAGCAGGCTCGCCCGCTTCGGCCTCAAATCCACCGCCCGGCGACCGATGAAGCCGGCCACACCCGCTTGCCTACACGAAATCACTGGCTGTCGCCGGGATTGGGGCGCCTGCGCCCGATCTCCTCTTCCCTGAGGGCGCTGCTCCACTGCGCCGTGCTTGGCTGCGCGCTGCGCGCAGCGGCGGGCGTGGTCACAGCGGCCGATTTCACCATCATCCCCGCAGCCCCTTCGGGGACCATCGAGACCGGCGTGCCTGACTTCGTGGTGATGGGACCGGAGGCGCTGGGGCTGAGCACGCCCCCGACCGATCTGCAGTTCCTGCCCGACGGCCGGCTGATCGCGGCGGCGCAGACCGAGCTCGCCATAGGCGACGGCGTGCGTTGGGAGACCTACCGACTCGCTCCCGGCAGGGACGCCAGCCTCTCGGGCAACCTGGCCATCGCTCCCGACGGCCAGCTCTACGCCAGCATCGACGGCCACTTGGCCCGCATCGATCTCACCAACGACTCCCGCTGGGACTACGCCCCTCTCGCCCCATGGCCCAGCGGCCTGCCCCGAGGCGGCAGCGTATTCATCCATGGCGAGACATGGTATTGGCATGGGCCCAGCGGAGCCTTCGTTATCTGGCGCCCGGGCCAGCAGCCGCAGGTCATCCAGCACAGCGCCAACATCAACCATGTTTTCGCCCTAGGATCTGCGGTCTTGGCCTGCGATGGCAGTACCGGCAAGGTCTACCGCCTCGACTTGGGATCGGCCCAACCCATCGACCAGACCCCGCCGGAAACGCACTCGGCCTTCAGTATCAACTGCTCGGTGGAGTTTGCCTCTGGCGTAGCGCTGGTGGGAACACCCAGCGAAGGCCTGCAACTCTTCGACGGCGCGAGCCTGCGCCCCTTCGCAGGGCTGAGTGACATCGATCGGACCATGGAAATCCAGGACCTGTGCGCCATGGGCAACGACTGCTTCGCCGCCGCCGTTGAGACTCTGGGCGTCGTCATCTTCCACCGCTCAGGCAAAATCCTGCAGGTGCTCGATCGCAGCCTCGACCATCGCCTCGCCCACCCCCGCCGCCTGGTCCGTTCCTCGGACGGCATCCTCTGGGTGCTGCTCAGCGAGGGCATCGCCCGACTCACCTTCCCTTCTCCGTACTCGAATTTCACCCCCTATATCGCCACGGGGATTAGGCACCCGATCGTCGTGCGCCACCAGGGCCGGCTATGGATCAAGAGCCAGGGCCGCACCTACCGGGGCGTTTACTCCCCGGCCGGGCGCCTGCTGGGTTTCGAGGAGGACACCCCCAGCAAAGGCGGCATCGCCGACTTCGGGGTGATTGCCGACCGGCTCTTCGCCTCCCGCTCGACCGGAGTTTTTGAGTACACCCCCGCGGGCTGGCGCCAGGCCTGCACCGGCATCGTCTGCCCGCGCATCGGCATCGCACCGCCCACGGCCGACGGCTGGTTCTACACGGCCCAAGGCGAGGTGGGCTGGTTCCGCCCCACCCCCGCCGGCTTGGAGGCCACCCGTATCCCGATGCCCGAGCTGGGCGCGATCTATACGGATACCATCGATGGCGAAGGCGATGTCTGGCTCGAGCTGGGCACCGGGCGGGTCGCTCGGGTGCAGATCGAACCCGGCACGCCCCGTGTCCAATTCCTTGGGCCAACCGAAGGGATGCCCAACGCGTGGGTGAACTCCTATGTGCTCGATGGCGTGGCCCGCCACTACGCCGCCGGCAAGACCCTGCGCCTCGACTCTGCAAGCGGCCGCCTGGTGGAGGACACGGAGCTGTTTCGCCGTTACCCGGGATTGGCCGGCTACTGGGGGCGCCCCTTCAAGGATTCGCGCAACCGGCTCTGGTTCACCAAGGAGTCCTCGGTCCTCATGCTCGACCCGGCCCTCCCCGCCTCCTCCCCGCCCCAGACCATGATGCAGGGCGTCGATGCCTATAACTTCACCTGCGAGAAGGATGGCGTAGTCTGGATCCTCGAACAGCAGCGGCTGCGCAGGTACGACCCGGCCGTGGTACCGCCCTCCGCCCCGCCGCGCCGAGCGCTGATTTCCTCCGTACTTCTGAGCTCCACCAACCGCTATATCGCCGCGCCGGGCCCCGAGTTGCCCAGCCTGCCGTTCGAGGAGAACTCGCTTGCCTTTCGCTTTTGCATCCCGGGCAATCATTTCAACTCCGCCACCGCCTTCGAGATGCGCCTCGAAGGCGCCGGCGATCTGGGCGAAGCATGGACCTCGACCGGGGCTGCGGGCTCCGCCTCCTTCAACCGCCTCAAAGAGGGACGCTATATCTTCCACGTCCGCCCCCTGTTCGACGGCAATACCGGCGAGGAGGCTCGGCTTATCTTCACTATTCGCCCCCCGTGGTACCGCACCTCGCTGGCCCTGAGCCTCTTCGGCCTCTCCGGCCTGCTCACCATCGCCTTCAGTATCTGGGCGTATTCTTACCTCGAACGCCGCGATAAACGCCGCCTCTCCTGCCTCGTCGCCGAGCGCACCACCGAACTGGCGACAAGCGAAGAGCGTTACCGCGTGCTCAATGTAGAACTCGAACAACGCGTAGACCAACGCACCGCCGAACTGGGCAAGGCCAATACCCAACTGGGCCGCGCCAACGCCGAACTCGGCGAAACCAACATCGAGCTCGAGCGCGCCAAGATCCAAGCCGAGGAGGCCGACCGCTCCAAGAGCGCCTTCCTGGCCAACATGAGCCACGAAATTCGCACCCCGATGAACGGCGTCATCGGCATGGGCCACCTCCTGCTGGGCACCCCGCTGGCGCCCGACCAGCACGATTTTGTGGACACGCTCATCCACAGCGGCGAGAGCCTGATGACCATCCTCAACGACATCCTCGACTTCTCCAAGATCGAGGCAGGCCAGCTCAGCCTGGAAACCATCGACTTCAACCCGGTGGAGCAACTCGAGCGCGCCGCCGACCTGCAGGCCCCCAACGCCCGCAAGAAGGACCTCGAACTCATCCTCGACATAGATCCCGCCACCCCGGCCCTCGTGCGCGGAGACCCCGTTCGTATCCGCCAAATCCTCCTCAACCTCATCGGCAACGCCGTAAAGTTCACCGCAACCGGGCAGGTGACCGTGCGCGTGTGCCCCGGCGAGCCGCTCGCCGACGGCGCCCACCTGCGCTTCGAAGTCGCGGATACCGGCATCGGCATCCCGCCCGCCGTGCAGCGCAACCTCTTCCAGCGCTTCGCCCAGGCCGACAGCTCCACGACACGCAAATTCGGCGGCACCGGACTGGGCCTGGCCATCTGCCGACGCTTGGTGGAATTGATGCACGGCGAGATCGGAGTGGAAAGCACCCCCGGCTGCGGATCATGCTTCTGGTTTGTCGCCACCTTCAGCACCGCCACTGGCGCCCCCGCAGCCCCCGCACACGCCCCCGGGCTGGCCGATCGCCGTATCCTCGTGGTCGACGACAACGCAACCAACCGCAAATATTTCCACTATATACTGGACCGCTGGAACGTGGCCCATGTGACCGTCGACTCAGCCAGCGCAGCCGTGCTCGCCCTCTGCCAAGCCATGGCCTCCCCGCGCCCCTACGATCTGGTGCTCATCGACCACCATATGCCCGGAACCGACGGCCTGGAGCTGGCGCGCACCATCAAGAACGCCCCGGCGCTGGGCAACCCGGTGCTGGTGCTGGTGAGCTCCTCCGGGGAGCGGATGGGCCCCGAGCGCTTGCAGGAATTCGGTTTGGCCGCCTATGAATTCAAGCCCATCCCGGCCAACCGGCTAAGCGAACTGATCCAGCGCGCCCTGGGAGCGCCGCTGGTAACGGTAGTGGTCGCACCACCAGTAGCCGTAAAGCCCTCCGCTGCCGCCCCCACCGCCACGCCCCCCGGTGCGCGAATTCTCGTAGCCGAGGACAACCGGGTGAACCAGAAGGTAGCCCTGCAATATCTCAAAAATGCCGGCCACGCCGCTGTAGTCGTAAGCAACGGCCAGGAAGTCCTCGACGAACTCCGCCGCCATCCCTACGAGCTCGTGCTCATGGATGTGCAGATGCCCGTGCTCGATGGACTGGAGTCCACCCGCCGTATCCGTACAGCCCAAGCCGCGAAGGAGCCCGGCTTCGAGCACGAGATCCGCATCGTGGCCATGACGGCCAACGCGATGTCGGGCGACCGCGAGCAATGTTTGGATGCTGGCATGGACGATCATGTGCCCAAGCCGCTCACCCCCGACAGCGTGCAAGCCGTGCTCAAGCGCTATATCAAGGTGCCCGCTGCGGAGTAGCGCAAAGATGCGAGCAGAAGCGAGACGCCGCGTGCGATCTGCCGCTCCGAGTAGCTGAAGCGCGCAGCGCTTCAGTCTATGTTTCGGTTCATATTTCCGCGTAGCTGAATGGTCGGACTAGGGACAGTTCAGTTCTGGATCCAAGTTTAGGTGAGCAAGGCTGGCCCGGAGCGCCACTTACCAAGTGGCCTTCCTGATGTATTGCAGCAATTCAGCCTTCCGCCTTCAGGCCTTTCCCCCTTGTAGCTGGGCGGCGCAGCCGTTCAGCCCGCCCCAATATTGCGGATTGATGAATGCGGATTGCGGAATGGTCGGAAAGTCCCGTTTCAGTACTTCCGACGTAGCTGAATGGCGAATCCATTCAGCTCTTCCGCCCCAATATTGAGGAATGCTCGGCCAACCCCGAATGCCGGCTCTTCGTTACTCCGTAGCTGAATGGCGAAGCCATTCAGTTCTACAGCCTTCAGGTTTCGGCCCTTTCTGGTTCTTCAGCCTTCTGCATTCTACGTTCTGCCTTAGGCTTGGCGATTCAGCCCTTCAGCCTTTTCCGTCCTCCGTGCTCTCCGTGTCCTCTGTGGTGAAACAGTAGCGAGAAGCGAGT
>CAJCBL010000225.1 GCA_903960515.1 uncultured Verrucomicrobiota bacterium | reverse complement strand
GGGCGAATGCCTCCTCCGATCTTCCCCGTAGCTGAAGCGCGCAGCTCTCCTGTGTACCCTTGCGCATTTTCGATTTTAGATTGCCGATTTTCGATTGGCCGGAGTCCCACGGGAACGCGGAAACCCGCGGCGGGCGGACCACACTAGCCTCTGGCATTTTCGATTTCGGATTGCCGATTTTCGATTGGATGGAGGGGACCTTCCATGACGCCACCGGGGCCAATGCCTCCTCCGATCTTCCCCGTAGCTGAAGCGCGCAGCTCTCCTGTGTACCCTTGGCATTTTCGATTTGGGATCGCCGATTTTCGATTGCCCGGAGCCCCACGGGAACGCGGAAACCCGCGGCGGGCGGACCACACTAGCCTCTGGCATTTTCGATTTCGGATTGCCGATTTTCGATTGGATGGAGGGGACCTTCCATGACGCCACCGGGGGCGAATGCCTCCTCCGATCTTCCCCGTAGCTGAAGCGCGCAGCTCTCCTGTGTACCCTTGCGCATTTTCGATTTTAGATTGCCGATTTTCGATTGGCCGGAGCCCCACGGGAACGCGGAAACCCGCGGTGTGCGGACCACACTAGCCTCGGGCATTTTCGATTTTGGATTGCCGATTTGCGATTGGGTGGAGGGGAACTTCCATGACGCCACCGGGGGCGAATGCCTCCTCCGATCTTCCCCGTAGCTGAAGCGCGCAGCTCTTCTGTGTACCCTTGGCATTTTCGATTTGGGATTGCCGATTTTCGATTGGCCGGAACTCAACGGGAGCGAGGAATGCCGAGGTTCGCGGGCCGCCCTAGCCTCTGGGATTTTCGATTTTGGATTGCCGATTTGCGATTGGGTGGAGTGAGGTTTCCATGACGCCACTGGGTTGAGAATCGCCTATGGTCCTCCGCTTCCCCACGGGGGAAGCCCGAAACGCTTCAGCCCGCTCTGGGATCAGCCTTCGGAAACACCGGATTGGAACCGCAGATTTCGCACAGAACGCAGACGGAAGGGACAAAGACAACGGATGCGGTGGCCCACATTCTGCCGTGCGGCAGAAGCGGAGATCGGAATTCGAACCACAGAGGACACAGAGTTCCGAATTTGTTAACCGCAAGGAACGCAGAGAGCGCAAAGATCGAAGAGGGCCGGCCCGGAAATCGAGGTGCGCCCTTCGTTGTTTGCACGCGATCTGCGCTCTGAATCGCGTGCAAGCACGCTCCTACGACGGATACCGAGGCACTTGCCTGCGCAAGAATGGAAAATCGCCTCAACACCACGCTTACACCGGAGGCAACTGCGGGCGTGGCCAGCCCCATGGTGAAGTACGGCCCAAGCCGCACCTGTCGGCGCGGACGCCTGGCCGGCCGGCGGGGGCGCGGGCGAGGTTACAGTTCAATTACACCCGGCGCGGTGTGTGGAGCAAACGGTTGCAGCATGGATGCTCCACGGTATCTTCGCGGCCATGAAAACGATTCTTGCCCCGGTGGATTTCTCGAATGTCACCGCCCGTGTGGTGGCGCAGGCCGGCGAACTGGCCAAGGCTTTCGGCGGCACTGTGGAGCTCTTCCACTCCATCGCCCCTCCGGTGAACGTCGTCACCTACGACATGCCTGTGGAAGCCTTCGCCAAGGAGATTGAGTTCGCCCAGGAGCAGGCCCTCAAGAAGCTGGGCGAATTGCGGCGTACCCTCGAAGCCCAGGATATCTCCTGCACGACCAAGTTCACCCAGGGCCATGCGGTGTCGGCGATCCTGGAAGAGGCGCGCGCCCTGCCCGCCGCCTTCATCGTGATGGGCTCGCACGGCCACGGCGCTCTCTACGAACTGCTGGCCGGCAGCACCACCCACGGAGTGCTCCATCGAGCTCCCTGCCCGGTGGTTGTACTGTCCTCCGAAGGCAGGTAGCGGCGGGCGGAGGACGGTGCGTGTATGCGGCGGCCTAAGGCAAAACGTAGAAGGCAGAGGGCCGAGGGCGGAAAGCTGAAGGCTGAAACGGGAGCGGGCTGAAGCGCTCCTCGCTTCACTACGGAGGGGGCGGCGGTAGCCGAAGCACCGCATTTGCGCGAAGCGGTACGGCCACAAGGGCCGACCCAACAATCGGACAGAAGCGGCACGGCTCAGCCGCAGCCCGTCCATCGTGCTTGCACGCGCTTCGGAGCGCAGATCGAGTGCAAGCACGACGATCCCCAGGCCTTGTCGCCTGCAAGCACGTTCCTGCTACGAACATCGGCCCGGAGGCGTAGTGAGAGCGAACCCGCGCCCAACTGAATGGTAGCCGCTCAATACGCCCCCACCGGACGCAGGGCCACCAGGCGCAGCACCGCCCGGTTCTCGGCCCGCGACTCCGCCAGCGCCACCGAGACGACCAGCTCCCAGTCGTTGAGCTCCTCGGGATCGACAAGCACCTGAGCCACGATCCACTCGCCGGATTCACGGTTCTCCTCCACCCAGTGGGTGTGCCCTGCCGCGCGCCCGGCCGGGTCGAGCCTGAACCGCCCTCGCTCCTCGAAGTACGGGGCAAACAGGTTCTCCAGCCTCCGAGGTTCGGTGGTCGGCAAACCGTGAACAGTGGTCGGCAAACCGTGAACGTCTGGTAGACCGTGGTCCGTGGCCGGTGATGGCTCGGCACTCGGCAGTTCTTCATCCTCAGCCTTCAGCCTTCCGCCTTCAGCCTTCAGTTCTCCAGTCACCGGTTTAACCGTACCGATATCCACCTTGCCCACGGCGCTCTCCCAGTCGCGCACGAGCACATCCTGGAGGAAGGCGAAGATCGCCGCGCGGATGAGTCGCCGGAAGGCGGGCACGTCGCGCGTAAGGTCGTAGCTGGCCGGCCGGGTGGGCTTGTCGCTGGTCTCGGCGGCCACGAAGTCGGGGTTGCGCAGGCGCTCCCACTCCTCGAGCAGGCTGGAATCCACACCGCGGATAAGCTCGCGGAAATACGTTTCCAGCTCGAGCACCTCCTCGGTTTTGAAGTGATCGGGCACCGTCTGAGAGAGCACCTTCCACGTCTGCGAGAGGTGGCGCAGCAGCACGCCCTCCATGCGCTCCAGCCCGTAGTCGCGCACGTGCTCGCTGAAGGACTGGTAGCGCTCGAACATCTCGCGGGCGATCGACTTGGGGCGGATGTTCTCGCCCTCGATCCATGGATGCGCCGCGGCGAAGGTGTTGAACGACTCGTACACAAACTCGCGCAAGGGCTTCGGATACTCGATGAGCTCCAGTTTCTCCATGCGCTCGTCGTACTCGATCCCGGCAGCCTTCATCTCGGCCACCTTCTCGCCCTTGAGCTTGCTCACCTGCTGGCGCAGGATCGCGTCGGGATCCTCTACGATGGACTCGCAAAGGGTGAGCACGTCCACGGCGTAGGTGGGCGACTCCCGGTCGAGCAGCGGCAGCGTATCGAGCAACCAAAGCGAGAGGGTCTGGTGCAGGGAAAAGTCCTCCTGCAGCTCGAGGTTCACGCGCAGCTTGCGGCCATTGGGCGCGGGGGGGACGAACTCCACGATCTTGCGCTCGATGAGCGAGCGGAAGAGCTGCCAGGTCTTCTTGCGCAGGTAGGCCTTGCGCGGGGCGGTCTCGTGGCAGTCGGCGATGAGCTGGCGCATCGCGCGGCAGCCGTCGCCGTCGCGGGCGAGCATCTGGAGTAGCATGCCGTGCGATACATCGAAGTGCGAGGTGAGCACCTCCGGCGAGGCCGTGCGCAGGCGCTCCATCGTCTTCTGGTCCCAGCCGACAAAGCCGTCCGGCGCGCGCTGTTTGACGAGCTTCTTCTGCTTCTTGGGGTCGCCGGCCGCCTTCTCCTCGGCGCGCTTGTTGGAGACCATGTGTTCGGGGGCCTGCACCACCACGTAACCGACATCGTCGTACCCCTTGCGCCCGGCCCGCCCCGAGATCTGGCGGAAATCGCGCACGCTGAGCACGGCCGACTTCTGCCCATCGTATTTGAAGAGCTGGGTGAAAACAACGGTGCGGATGGGCACGTTGATGCCGACCCCCAGCGTATCGGTGCCGCAGATCACCTTGAGCAGGCCGCGCTGTGCGAGCTGTTCGACCAGCACGCGGTACTTGGGCAGCAGCCCGGCGTGGTGCACACCGATGCCGTGGCGCAACCAACGTTTCACTTCCTTGCCGTAGGGACTGTTGAACTTCGTGCGCTCCAGCTCCGCCCCGAGCGCGGCGCGCTCCTCGCGGGTGCCCAGTGTGAGGCTCATCAGGTCCTGTGCGGCCTCGCTGGCGGCGCGCTGGGTGAAATAGACGAGGTAGACCGGGGCGCGCTTGGCATCGAGTAGCGCCTGAACCTTCTCGCCCAGCGGCGTCTCCGAATACTCGAACTCCAGCGGCACGGGCCGGCGGTCGCCGCGCACCGTGACGGACACCTCGCCGGTGAGCCGCGTGAGCTCCTCCTCGAAGAAGGTCGTCGAGGAAAGCGTGGCCGACATCAGCAGGAAACGCGCTCCGCGCATGGTAAGCAGGGGCACCTGCCATGCGTAACCGCGTTCCCGATCCGAGTAGTAGTGGAACTCGTCCATGATCACCGCGCGGATGTCGCTGGTGTCGCCGCGGTGCAGAGCGATGTTGGTGAGGATTTCCGCGGTGCAGCAGAGCACCGGGGCCTTCGGGTTCACCGAGGCGTCGCCGGTCATCATCCCCACGTTTTCGGGACCAAAGTCGCGGCAAAGGGACAGGAACTTCTCGTTCACCAGGGCCTTGATCGGGCAGGTGTACACCGAGCGCTCCCCGGCGCACAACGACTTGAAATGCAGCGCCGCCGCCACCAGCGACTTGCCCGAGCCGGTGGGGGTATTGAGAATCACATTCCTGCCGGCGAAGAGCTCCAGCACCGCCTCCTCCTGCTCCGGGTAGAGCGAGAGCCCGCGTTGGGCGATCACGGCCAGGAAGCGGTCGAGCGCGGCGTCCGCGTTATACGGGCCCGGCAGCGGCGCGAGCGGCGGAGGTTGGGCGGTGGCGGTCACGCCGACCAAGACGCACGCTCCGCCCCACCCTGTCGAGCGCGGGCTTGCGCCGTGCGCCTGAGCAAGCGGGCTGGGCGGACCCTTCGGACCCGTCCGACCGGTCCGAAGGGTCCGACTGGGCCAATACTGCCCCGCCGGCACCGGCGAGATTTCGCTGCACCTGTGCGGCCGGCCGTGCTAGGCCTCTGGCTCCATGCCGCACCGCACCCTCTCCCTAGATGAAATGGCCGACTACCTGCACCTCGGCCGGGAGGACATCGAGCGCCTCCTCAAGACCGCCGACATGCCGCACTCCATCCGAGGGGGCGGCCGGCCGGTGTTCCAACGCGGGGAGATCGATGCCTGGGCCTCGCGGCGCATCCTAGGAATGCCCGACCGCCGCCTCGACGCCTTCCACTCGAAAACCATGCCCTCCGTGCGCCGCATCCGCGAGAGCGATGCGCTGCTGCCCCAACTCGTACGCCCTGAATACATCGATCTCGCGCTCTCCTCTCGCACCAAGTCCTCGATCGTACGCGACATGGTCGCCTTTGCCGGGCGCACCGGGCGGGTATCCGACCCGAAGGCGCTGCTGGCCAGCGTACTGGAGCGCGAGGAACTGTGCTCGACGGCGCTGCCCGGCGGCATCGCCCTGCTGCACGCGCGCCACCACGAGGAATTCCAGTACGAAGGGTCATTCCTGCTGCTGGGTCGCACAGTGCAAACCATCCCCTTCGGCGCGCCCGACGGCGGCTACACCCGCCTCTTCTTCCTGCTCTGCTGCCAAGACGACCGGATCCACCTGCACACCCTCGCCCGCCTCTGCCTGATGGCGCAGAAAACTGACCTCCTCAAACAACTCTGGCACACCCCCGACGCCGATGCCGCCTGCGCCCTGCTGGGCAAGTGCGAGCAGGATGCGGTCGCCGGCAAATAGCCCGGTGGTGCTAGGTACAAGTGAAAGTGAGGGGGCGCTCACGCCTCGGCACGGAGTTGTTCCGGATCGCCTTCAAGATTTGGCCCTAGCGAGTGCAAGCACGCTCCTGTTACACGGGCTCGGCACTCGTAGCAGCTCAAACGCGACTTGGAATTGGCCCAGCAAACACAGCTTCGAGCACGCCTGCGCCCAACCGTTTACCCTCACGGTCGTGAGGGTAAACGGTTTGGCCGAGGGCAGGAGCGCATCCCGATTTCTGAACAATCCCGGAAGCTCCGCGCAGCGAAGGTGGACGACGGCCATGCAGCGCTGCAGGACGCCTCCACGCAGAAGCGAAGCGCTGCGAAGCCGAAGCGCCACGGAAGCGAAGCGCTTCCGCCACGGCGGACTCGCAAGGTGCCCCCGGACTCTCCCCAAAATGGAGATACGCCCTCCTCCCCTACAATGACCTCACTGGCCCCGCTCAGGGAGCCAACTCTATCGAGATGAACTGGCGCGAGGAACCGTAGCGCACGACGAGCGTGTTGCGCCCTTTGCGCAACGCCTCCACTGCAGACCGCGCATCGGTGATGTCGGTCTTATTGATCTTCTCGATCACGGTGCCCACGGGGAAATTCACAGCGTGGGGCGAGCGCCGGTCGAGGGCGACCACCACCACCCCGACATTCTCCTCAAGGGCGAACTCGCGCTTGAGCTGCTCGTTGATCCGGGCCACCTGCACGCCCTCAAGAAACTCCGACGAGGCCCGAGCCGGCTCCATGTGCACATCGCTCAACTGCCCGAGGGTCACATCAAGCGAGGAAGCCTTGCCTTCGCGGAAGATGCGCATCGCCACCTTTTTGCCCGGCGCCAGTTGGGAAACCAGCAGGCGCAACTCGTCGCGGTTGCCCACCGCCTTGTCGTCGACGGCCAAAATCACATCGCCCGCGAGCAGGCCCGAGCGGGCCGCCGGGCTCTGGGGAGTGACTTCCGACACCAGCACGCCACGGGTGTCCTTGAGGCCGAAGCCGGCGGCCAGCCCGGAATCCAGATCCTGGGTGCTCACGCCCAGGTATCCGCGCACCACGGTGCCTGTCTCCACCAGGCTTTTCATCACAAAGGCGGCGAGGTTAACCGGTATCGAGAAGCCGATGCCGATGTTGCCGCGCGAAGTGGTCATGATCGCGGTGTTGATGCCCACCAGGCGCCCGCAGGCATCGATGAGCGCACCGCCCGAGTTGCCCACGTTGATGGCTGCGTCGGTCTGGATGAAGTCCTCGTAGCCTGGATCGGTGTCGCCGCGGGCGAGCAGATCGAGCCCCCTCCGGCCGGTGGCGGAGACGATGCCCATCGTGGCCGTCTGCCCCACGTCGAGGGGATTGCCCAGCGCGAAGACCACATCGCCCACGCGCAGCTTGTCGCTGTCGCCAAGCACTACATGGGGAAGCGCCAGTGCCTCCACTTTGATCACAGCTACATCGGTCTTTGGATCGGTGCCCACGATGCGGGCGGGCAGCTCGCGGTCGTCAGGAAGTTTCACCAACAACTCGTCGGCCCCCTCGATCACATGGTTGTTGGTCAGGATGTAACCTTCCGGCGATACGATGACGCCCGAGCCCAGCCCGCGCTCAGGTTGCGCGGGGGCGCTGTTGCCGTACGCAGGAAGACCCAAGCTGCGGCGGTCGATCTGTGCGCCGCCGGCAGGGCCGCGCTGGCGGGCGTATTTGGTCGAATACACCGAAACCACAGCCGGTCGCGAGGCGGCCAGAGCATCGGCATAACTGGTCACGGCAACCGCGCCGGAGGGGACCGGAGTGCGGTCCACAACCAGCGCCGGGGCGATGGGCCTGGCCCTGAAGGCCCAGATTCCGATCCCGGCCCCCACCGCAGCGCCCAACACGGCACCGGCAAGCAGACAGCGTTGTTTCATGGGCGGAGAAGCGCGGAGAAGACGCCGCGGCCTGCCGGGAGTGTCGTCAGAATCCCTTGATCTTGAAAAGTCCGGTTACGGAGCGATTCGAATGGATACGCAGGATAGCCTCGCCCAGCAGCCCGGCGATGCTCAAGCGGGTGATCGGCAAGCCGCGGGCGTCCAGGGGTACGGAGTTGGTGGTGATCAACTCGTCGATGAGGCCGGCCTTGAGGCGGGGATAGGCCATCTCGCTGAGGATACAGTGGCTCACCGCGGCGCGCACGCTCACCGCGCCGTGCTCACGCAGCATCTTGGCGGCGGCCGTGAGGGTGCCGGCGGTCTCGGTCATATCATCGACCAGCAGCACATCCGCGCCCTTCACGTCGCCCACCACGCTGATGGCCTCGACGGTGGTGGCGGTGGTGCGCTTCTTGGCCACCAAGCCCAGCCCGGCGCCGAGCACATCGGCGTAGGCGGCGGCCATCTTCATGCCGCCGACATCGGGGGAGACGACCACGAGGCGGTCGGACTTGACGTTCTTGGCGAAGTATTCGAAAAATACAGGCGACGCGTAGAGATGGTCGACGGGGATGTCGAAGAAGCCCTGGATCTGCTGGCTGTGCAGATCCATCGTGAGCACACGGTTGACACCGGCGGCGACCAGCAGGTTGGCCACCAGCTTGGCGGTGATCGGCACGCGGGGCTGGTCCTTGCGGTCCTGGCGCGCGTAGCCGTAGAAGGGCATCACGGCGGTGATACGCTGGGCCGAGGCGCGGCGGGCGGCGTCGACCATAATGAGCAACTCGACCAGGTGGTGGTTGCTGGGCGGGCATGTGGGCTGGATGATGAATACATCCTTGCCCCGCACATTCTCGTTGATCTTCACGAACGACTCACCGTCGGGGAAGGTCGTCACAGTAGCGTCGCCGAGCGGGAGCTCGATCATCCGACAAATTTCTTCCGCGAGAGGGCGGTTGGCGTTTCCAGAGAAGATCTTGATGTTGGCTTCCATCGTGGTGGCGGGAGACTGAGGCAATGTGAGGGTCATGCGGAAGGTTTTTCGGGCACGGCGGATCCGATTTGGGCTTCGAGGCGGTCCACGCGCTTGAACAGCTCGGGGATTCGCCCTCGCAGCACCTGAAATTTCTGTTCGAGCAGGTACGGCAAAGCGTAGGTGCCGGTTACGTAGCTCTTGGGCTCTACATCGCGCACGATGCTGGCCCGGCCGCCGATCTTGGCAAAACTGCCGATCTTGAGGTGCCCGGCTGCCCCCGCCTGGCCGGCCATGACCACGTAGTCACCCAACGTAGTGCTGCCGGCAATCCCCACCTGGGAGACGATCAGGCAGTGGCGCCCGATAACGCAGTTGTGGGCGATTTGGACGAGGTTATCGATCTTGGTGCCCTCGCCGATGGTGGTGTGGCTGAAGCGCGCCCGGTCGATGGCGGTATTGGCACCGATCTCGACATCGTCGCCGAGCACTACGTTGCCGATCTGCGGAATCTTCTCGTGGCGGCCCTTGACCGTATCGTAGCCGTAGCCATCGGAACCGACGACAGCGCCGGGCTGCAGGCGCACCCGATTTCCCAGGACGCATTCCTGGGCAACCACGGTGTGGACACCCAGCCAACAATCGCGGCCCACCACCGCCCGGGCACCCACAAACACGCCGGCCTGCAGCACCGTCCCCTCCCCGATCTGCGCCCCCGCCTCGACAACACACAGCGGGCCCACATGGGCAGAGGGCGAGATCGCAGCATCGCCGGCCACCACTGCGCTAGGATGGATACCCGCTGCCGGCTTGGGCCAGAGCAACTGCTCGAGGTGACGGCAAAGCCGGGTGAGACCCACGGAGGGGTTGTCCAGCAGGAGCCAGAGCTGGCCGGCCGGAGGAGTGCCGGGATAGTCGACGGGCAGCAGCAACACGGAGGCTTGGCTACGGGCCACCTCGTCGCGGTATTTGGGATTAGCCAGAAAGGAAAGGTCGCCTTGGCCGGCCAACTCCAGAGGCGCGATACCGGTGATCAAGGCCTCGGTGGAGCCAAGCGTCCGCGCGGACTGCACGATTGCCATGACCTGGGTTGCGGAAAAAGCGGGCGACATGAGGAGCAGCGTGGGCGGACCGACCCGGGGCTGAAAACAAAAAAACCCCGCCCATTGCAGGGCGGGGCCGGAAAAATCGGGAAAGCTATTACTTCTTCGCAGCCGGGGTCACAACGGGGGCTGTGGCGGCCGGAGTGGTGACGCTGATGGCCGGAGCAGGGCGGTCCTTGTTGATCGCAACCAACACATCTTCGGTGATGCTGAAACCGGCATCGGCGAATACGACGACAGACGAAGCCGATGCGCCCTGATTGAGCACCAAGGTGGCACCCTTCTTCTTGGCGATGTCGGAGGCGACCTTTGCAATTTCCTCGAAGGCCTGCTGCTGGAACTGCGACCAGATCGCGCGCAACTGCTGCTGGGTCTGCTGGACGAAGGTCTGTAGTTCCCCTTCCTTGGCGCGCACTACACCCACCTGCTTCTCAAACTCGGCCTCGGCCTTCTGGCGGGCCTCTTCGTTGATCAATTTGCTCTTGGCCTGCTCCTGGAGCTCTTTGGCCTTGGTGACCATGGCCTCACGCTCCTTGACCATGCCATCGCGAATCTCGGTGGCCTTCTTTTCGTCATCAGCCATCTTGGCCTGCTGGGTTTCGGTCTTGTAGTACTTGGTGAAGAGCTGGTCCATGTCGACAGTCACAACCTCGAGGGCTGGCTTGGCTTGGACGCCAACGGCCACGGCAGCGACGGCCAACGCGGCGATAACGGAACGGAATTGGTTTTTCATGGTGTTTGGGTGTTGGAAATTCGAGGAACAGTGGGTGATTAGAACCGGGTGCCGAACGAGAAGTTGAACTGGCCGCCCTTGTTGTTGTCTGGGTCGCTGGTGATCGGGATGCCGTAGTCGAGGCTCATCGGCGAGCCCATCAGCATCATGCGGATACCAAAGCCGAAATTGTCGTTGTAGCCGGAGGGATTGAAGTCGTAGGCCCCGGCATTTACGAAGCCTGCGTCGTAGAACAGGGCGAAGCGCACGGGGCTGACGATGTCGGCCGAGTACTCGAAGCTGAGGAAGCCGTAGGTCTTGCCGCCGTACGGCTCACCGGATTTCTTCGGACCTACATCGCGGTACTCGAACCCGCGCAAGGTGGTGGGCCCGCCCAACGCATAGTTGTAGTAGTAGAGGTCGGAGTCGCTGGTATCACCAAACTTCTCCAACACGCCGGTGCGCATCAGGATGCTGAGCACCTGGGCCTGGGTCTTGAAGAGCGGCACAAACTGGGCGCCTTTGGCCTCGATCCGGTAGAAGTTGCGATCGCCGCCCAAGGGGCCGCCGGCCACCTCGTTGATGAGCTCGATGCGGTTGCCCCGGGTGGTGTTGACAATCTTGTCGCGGGTGTCGCGCAGCAGTTTGAAGCCGACCTTCGACACACCGTAATCGCCGTACAAGTTCTTGATGAACTGAGGGGCGTCGCTGGAAATATTGCGGTAGTCGATCAAGTCGTAGCCGTAGCTGAGCTGGCCCTCGAAGAGCTCGAAGAGCCGCTTGCGGGTGTAGATCGATCCGCCGGTGGTGATCTGATCGTAGAAGGAGGAGGTGTATTCGGAACTCACCCGATGCAGCTCGAAGCCGAGGGCCAGTTGCTTCTCGAAGAGCCACGGCTCCTCGAAGTTCATGCTGATCTCGCTGGACTGGGAGCCGATCTGGAACTTGATGCGGAACTTCTGGCCATCGCCCTGGAAGAGGGAGCGGCGGTTGAACAGGTCGAAGTTGGACTGGCTGAGTTCGGCATAGAACACCGCTTTCTCCAGGGAGCTGTAGCCGGCACCGAAGGTCATGTTGCCGGTACGCGCCTCCTCGACCTTCACCTTCATATTGCGGCGACCGGGGATGTTCGTCTCCTCCGGAGTGAGACTGACGGTCCCGTCCTCGAAAAAGCGGGTGTTCTCCAGGCGCGCCTTGCTGATGTTCATACGCACCGAGTCGAAGACCTGGCCGGGGGCCAGCACCAACTCGCGCAAAATCACGATGCTCTTGGTCTTGTCGTTGCCCTCGATCTTGATCGATTCCAGGGTGATCTTCTCGCCCTCGGTGATGTCGAAATCGATGTCGATGGCCCCTGTCTCCATGTTGGGCTTGCGCACCATGCGCACACGGGTGTCGAGGTAGCCGCCCTTGCCGTAGAACTCCTCCAGCGCCTCGATGTCTTTGTCGAGCTTGGACGGGGTGAACCAGTTGCCGGGGCGCTCATTGAGGGCCAGCGAGAGGAAACGGGCGGGGAAGAGCTTGTTGCCCCGGAAGCCCACGCGTCCCAGCTTGTAGCGGCGCCCTTCGGTGACCGGGATCATGATCACCAGTTTGCCGGGCGTCGGATACTCGAACTGCACCTTGGCTCGGGCGAGCTCCAGATCGAGGTATCCCAAGTCCCGATAGTAGTCGCGCACCTTGTCCAGGTCCTCCTCGAACTTGTCGTCCTGCAAGCGGCCCTTGGCGGTGAGCCAGGAGAACATCCACCAGCGCTTCGTCTCCTCCATCTGCTTGCGCAGCTTGCGTGCGGAAACGTGCTCGTTGCCCGCAAAGCGGATATCCTTGATGTTGGTCTTCACCCCTTCGCGGATACGGAAAATCACGCGCCCAAAGCCGGTGGTGCGGTCGCGTTCGATCGAATAGTTCACCTCGGCCTGGGCGAAGCCCTTCTTCTGGTAGTACTCGAAAAGCTTCTCGGTGTCGGCCTTGATCAGGCGCTCGTCCAAGGACGAGTTGGGCTTGGTCGAAACCTCCTTCTTGAGGCGGTGGGAGGTCAACGAGTGGTTGCCGTCGTATTCGACGGAAAGCACGCGGAACTTCGGCGTCACCTCCAGCACCAGATTGACCACAGTCGAGGAGACCTCGTCCTTCTTCACCTCGATAAGCTCGAAAAGCCCCGTGTGGTAGAGATTGCGCACGTCGCGATCCAGCGAGGCCTCGTCATAGGGGCCGCCCTCGCGTAGTTGAACATTGGCGCGAACCACCTGCTCATTCACGTTGCGTACGCCCAGGAAGCGCACCTCGAGCTTGCCGATTTTGACCTCGGGCTCGCGGTCGGCCTGGGCCCGCATGGCGGGAGCCCCGGCAAAGACCATCAATGCGATCAACAAGCCCAACCAGCCCCAGGCCGGGGTTTTACGAGATGTGGTTTTCAAAGCGGGTAATGTCTCTGAGGAAGGTTAGTTTGATTTCTCCTACCGGGCCGTTTCGTTGCTTGGCAACGATCAAATCCGCCGAGTCGGCCGCAGTCTGGAATTTTTCGTCCGCTTCCTTCGGTCGGGCCAGCATCAGGACGACGTCGGCATCCTGCTCGATGGAGCCGGATTCACGAAGATCGGACAGGCGGGGTACGCGGTTTTCTTTTTCGGATGCACGGTTGAGCTGGCTCAGGACAATGACCGGCACGTGGAGTTCCTTCGCCATCGCTTTCATTCCGCGCGAAATCTCCGCCACCTGCTGTTCGCGGTTGGCCTTGGGGTCCGTGCCCGAGACCAGCTGGAGGTAGTCGACGATGATCAACCCGAGCCCGCCCTTGTCGCGCAGCCGCTGCGCCACCCGCCGGGCCTTCGCCCGCATTTCCATGATCGAAAGATTGCTGGAGTCGTCGACCAGGATGGGCGAGGCCTTCAGCGCTTCGGCCGAACGGCCCAACCTCGATGTATCCTCGCTATCCCGCCCCACCATGCCATCGCGCAGCCGCTGCATGTTCACCCGCGCATGTGAGCAAAGCATACGCAGGGCGATCTGCGAGGAGCCCATTTCCAAGCTGAACAGCAGCACGCCCACCGCCGGATGCTTTTTGTTCGGTGGCAGAGCCGCGGCCTCGGCGAAGTTCAACGCCAAGCTGGTTTTACCCATAGAAGGGCGCGCAGCCAGGATTATCATTTCCTGCTTCTGAAAACCGAAAAGCATCTTGTCGACATCGATCAAGCCCGAGCTCACCCCGGTGAGCTCGCCTCGGCGCTCCAGCATCTTGGCGATCACCGCAGTGGCCTCCTTGATCGGCTCCTTCATCTCGCGCGCCGAGTCGCTGGTGCGGTCCTGAGTGACCTGAAACATGTCGCGCTCGACCTTGTCGATGAACTCCTCGATCCCGCCCTGATACTGGTAGCAGCGCTCGATCGCGTTGGTGGCCACGGCGATCAACTGGCGCAGCAGCGCGTTTTCCCGCACCTGCTCCAAGAAATAAGTACGGTGCGCCGTAGTCGGGATGCGGTCGGTGAGCTGGTTCAGCCGCACCAGTCCGCCGATGCTATCGAGCAGCCCGCGCTTGCGCAGTTCCTCGGCCAGGACCGCCTCGTCCACCGGGTTGCCCGAGCGGTAGAGATCGCAAAGCACTTCGAAGATGATGCGATTGGCCGGCCCGTAGAACGCCTCTGGCACCAGCTTGGCCTCCAGGCAGGCCGTGATGCTGTCGCCGCCATCGATCATGCAGCAGGCAAGCAGCGACTCCTCGGCATCCGAGCTGTGCGGCGGAGTACGCCCGGTAGCCGCAGCGGCGCCCCCACCATTGGGGCCGGCACGCCCCGCCTCATCTGAGGGAAAGCGGCGGGAGGACTGGGAGAAATCGGGCGGCATCGGCGTGGAAGCCGGGAATGGCGGCAGACTTTCCCCTCCACCGCAATGGCAACTTGCCATCTATTTAATCATAAAACCTCCACGCCCCCCGCTTGCCTTCCGCCCGTGTCTCTGCTGCGGTTTTTCTTGCCTATGCGAATCCGCTCCTACCGCGCCCTGCGCCCCCAACCCGAGCTCGCCGCCCAGATCGCCTCGGTGCCCTACGATGTGGTCAACACCGCCGAGTGCCGCACTCTCGTCGAGGGCAACCCGCTGAGCATGCTCCGCGTCGCCCGCGCCGACCTCGAGTTCCCCGACGATACCGATCCGTACTCCGACGCCGTCTACGCCCGCGCCAAGGAGAACTTCCAGAAACTCATCACCGCCGGCCACCTCGTGCGCGAGTCCGCCCCCTGCCTCTACATCTACCAGCAGCAGATGGGCGCCCACATCCAGACCGGCGTAGCCGCTCTCTGCCATGTAGACGACTACGACAACAACCTGATCAAGAAGCACGAGAAGACCCGTAAGGACAAAGAGGACGACCGCGTGCGCCACACCGGCACCCTCTCTGCCAACCCCGGCCCGGTCTTCCTCACCTACCGCGACCAGCCCGCCATCGACACCATCGTCGCCGCCGGCATCGCCAGCGAGCCGCTGTGCAGCTTCACAGCCCACGACGGTATCCGCCACACCGTCTGGCGCATCGCCGCCCCTGAATCCCTCGTGGCCGCCTTCCGCTCCGTACCCGCCTTCTACATCGCCGACGGCCACCACCGCGCCGCCTCCGCCGCCCGCGTGGCACGCGAACGCCGCAGCACCAACCCGGCCCACACCGGCGACGAGGACTACAACTGGTTCCTCACCGTCCTCTTCCCCGCGAAACAACTTCGCATCCTCCCCTACAACCGACTCATCGCCGACCTCAACGGCCGCACCGCCCGGCATTTCCTTGGCGAACTCGGCAGCGCTGGCGCCATCACCCCCGCCGCCGCGCCCTCCCCGGCCGCCCCTGGCAACGTGCATTTCTTCCTTGAGGGACAATGGCACGCGCTCGCCCTCAACCCTGCGCCCGACGCCGACCCGGTCTCGCGTCTGGATGTCAGCCTCCTCCAGGACAAGGTTCTCGCCGTGATGCTCGGTATCGACGACCCGCGCACCAGCAAGCGCATCGACTTCGTGGGCGGCATCCGCGGTACGAAGTACCTTGAGGACGCCGTCAACTCCGGCCGTGCCACGGTGGCCTTCTCGCTGCACCCCGTAACCGTGGAGCAACTCATGGCCATCTCCGACGCCGGCCAGATCATGCCGCCCAAGAGCACCTGGTTCGAGCCGAAGCTGCGCGACGGACTCTTCATGCACCAGTTCTGAGCGACCGCAACGGCACGCCCGCAGATCAGCGTTTTCCCCTCACGGGCCGGCTTCACCAGCCGGCCTGTTTTGTTTTCCACGCCATGAGCTTGGCGCGACAAACGGCGCCGTCCCAGCGGCCTCATACGCCCCCAGCCGCAACGAATAACCATTCAGTCGTAGGAGCGTGCTTGCACGCGATTGAGAGCGCAGATCGCG
>CAJCBL010000224.1 GCA_903960515.1 uncultured Verrucomicrobiota bacterium | reverse complement strand
TGGTGGTTCGGCTCTCGCCACTCGACTCTGGTGTGCATCGTCACCGCTCAGGCCTGCTTCACCTGCGCGTAGGCCCACTCGAGCCAGGGCAACACCTTCTCGATGTCGCTCTTCTCCACCGTGGCTCCGCACCAGAAACGCAGTCCCGGGGGAGCGTCCTTGTAGGCGCCGCAGTCGAAGGCGACCTTCTCGGTATCCAGCAGTTTGACCATCTTCTTCACCTGCTCGGGCGTCGCATCCACGGTGAAGCACACCGAGGTGTTGGAGCGCTGCTCCTTCTTGGCGGCGAGAAAGTGGATCCACGGATGCGTGGCCACAAAGGCTTCAAACGTCGCCAGGTTGTCCTCGCTGCGCTTGATCAGCGCGGGCAGGCCGCCGATCGACTTCGCCCAAGCCAGCGCGTCGAGATAGTCCTCGTTGGCGATCATCGAGGGAGTGTTGATCGTCGAACCGTCGAAGATCTCCTCGAGCAGCTCGAGGCCCTTGGTCAGGCGGAAGATCTTCGGGATCGGCCAGGTGGGCTTGTAGCTGGTGAGCCGTGCCACCGCCCTGGGCGAAAGGATGAGCATCCCGTGCGCGCCCTCGCCGCCGAGCACCTTCTGCCACGAATACGTGGCTACATCGATCTTGCTCCACGGCAGGTCCATCGCGAAGACGGCGCTGGTGGCATCGCAGAAGGTGAGGCCCTGGCGGTCGTCGGGGATCCAGGAGGCGTCGGACAGTTTCACGCCGCCGGTGGTGCCGTTCCAGGTGAATACGCAGTCGCGGGCCCCATCATACTGGCCCATGTCCGGCAGTTGGCCGTAGGGAGCGGTGAACTCGCGCACATCGGAGAGCTTGAGCTGTTTGCGGATGTCGGTGAGCCAGCCTTCGCCGAAGGACTCCCAGTGGAAAACGTCCACGCCGCGCGCGCCCAGCATCGTCCACATCGCCATCTCAAAGGCGCCTGTATCCGAAGCGGGCACAATGCCCACGCGGTAGTCGGCGGGCAGGCCCAGCAGGGCCTTGGTGTCGACGATGGCCTTGGTGAGCCGGGACTTGCCGAGGCTGGAGCGGTGCGAGCGGCCCAGGATATCGGTCGGCAACGCGCCCAGCGAGTAGCCCGGGCGTTTGCTGCACGGGCCTGAGGAGAAGTTCGGGTTGGCCGGTTTGACCGTTGGCTTCATGGAGTCGGGAGGTGTGGTGGTGGTTTCGAGAGAAACGAAACGCCCACTCCAAACTTCGCCCGCTCCGGGCGCAATACCGGTTTCAAGCTCCAGCCAAAGGATCGAGGGTCTAGGCGCACGCCGTTTGCCTCGTGCTGGGGCGCATCAAACAGTTCGCAACAAGCGGCGGCACGAAGATCCACAGCCCACCCGCCGGACTGCCGCATCCGCAAAACGAGTGCCGCACTTCCAGCGCCGGCCGGGGATCGGCCCGCCGCTCGTGCATTGGGCCCCACCAATGCACGGCACAAGTACATGGGTACGGCAGGGAGGGAACATTCCGGCTGGGCGCACCGGCGCACCCAATTCGCCCCCGCCCCGACGTGTTCCCCTACGGTCTTTTGCTCCAGGCTCAAAAGTGGTTGATGAGCGAAAAGGCAGCGCCGGGGTCTTCCTCGAAGATTGCCATCAGGGGCGGCATTCCGGCGCTGGCAGAGGCGATACAGGCAGGGGTCGGCGCAGTCGGGTTCATCCCATCACCCCCGAACCGAAACGACCGACTATATTTAGCCCAAAGCACCGCCCCTCGCCCTCAATAACTTACGGGCAGCAAACGAAAGGCCGTGGTATTCCCCCACCACCGCGCAACCATGGCTTGTGGCGCCATGGCAACACGGCTTTGCTCGCGCAGCCGATGCCACCCGCACGCCCTCCCTTTGCCCGATCCTTGCTCGTCCTGGCGCTCACCGCAGCTGCTCTGCTGCTCGCCCTGCTACCGTGGTGGCGCAACCACGACTATCTGCGCGATTTCTTCGACTACGGTTTGGTCATGTCCGGGGTCTCGCGTATCAGCGACGGCGAACGCCCCTACGTCGATTTCGTCACCCCAATCCAGTCGGGCACCTTCTGGCTCAACGCCCTCCCGGAAAGACTTGGAGGAGGCACCTATCAGGCGATGACCCTTGGGGCGGCAGCACTGATCATTCTCTCGCTGGTGACGCTCGCATGGCTGCTCGCGCGCCGTCTGCCGTGGTGGGCCGCGATCGTGTTGGCGGGAGCAGTGGTCATCGGCTCGGCGTCCCAGCATACGATCATCTGGTACAACAGCGTCGGCGTGCTCTGCCTAGCCGTGGCCGCTTGGGGAGGAGCCATCGCCCCGGTGCTGCGCCGAGAACGCTGGGTAGAGCATACTCTGGTCGCCGCAGCCCTTTTTCTCGGCGGCGTGAACAAGCTGAACTATCACCTTGTCGCAGTCGCCGCCGTAGCAGCCTGGGCATTGCGGGCCCTCCTCGTGGGGCAGGCCAACTGGCGCCGCGTACTCGCCACCCTCCTATTTGTTCTAGTCACCGGAACAGTGGCGCCGTTACTCTCCGAACTCCTCTGGACTGGCGCGACGCTCAGCCAGTGGAGCGACAATGTCATCACCCTCGCCGCCGCTGGCAGGGCCGAGTATTTCCGAGCGCTGCTGACCACCGAATTCTACCTCAAGCCGCAGCACGCTTTCTATGGCCCCCTGGCGCTTCCGCAGATCGGGTTGACAACAGTCGTCCTCGTAACGCTGGCCGGAGTGGCCTCGGTGGTCGGCCGCCGAGGGGCCGAGCGACTACTGGCCGTGTCAGCCACCGTATTTGCTCTAGCCGCAGCGCTCGCACTGCTGGCCACGAACAACGAAATCGCCTACCTCGGTTTGGCGGCGGCATCCGTCCTCGCTATCGCGCTTTGGCTTGGCTTCGTCTCCGGGACGCGCCCCGCGCCCCTGCTTGGGGCCCTCGTGCTGCCGACACTGCTGTGTGGAGGGGTTGCATGGGAGTCCGCCTGGCAGGGCCAACGTTCCCAGTTCGGGCACTCCCCTGCGCCGCGCGCGCAGTATCGAGACCCGTCGCTGGCCACACCACGCCTCGAATACCTGCGCGGCACCAAACTACCGCCCGAGATCTGCGATTCCATCGAGGGCCTCATCTCTACCCTCCCCCCGCCCGACGCCCACGGCCGGCGCCCAGTCTTTTACGGGCCCGGGTTTGAATGGTACGAGCACATCTGCCCTTCGGTCAAAACCCCAGGACTGCCCCTGTGGCTGCACGACGGCACCTCCTACGGCCCGCTCGAACGCGGCCGGCTCGCCGCGAGCCTCACGGTCGAATGCCGTTACCAACAGGTCCTCGTGCCAATCGCCTGGGATCAATGGCCACAGTCCTGCCGGCTGGCCTTGGAACTCGGATTCACCTCGGCCCTCCGCGGCCCTTGGCTCCGAGCCTACGATAACCGGCCGGCTTCCGCTCAGTTCACCAACCCGCTCGACCTCCTCAACTTTCTTGGCGGCAACCTGCACCCCGCCTACCTCAGCATCGATCCCCATTCACTGCCCTCCCGCGCCTCCGACGGCCGCATGTTTCTCGGCCGCACCCATGGCAGCTCCGCATTTCGCTTCAACGCTCCCTCCAACCGCCTGGCAGGAACGGTCATCGTCCAGCGGCGCCCCGGTGCCCCAGCAGGCACCCTGTCTGCCGACTTCACGATCCACTACACCGTGGGCGACAATCCCGGAACCGCCTGGAACCAAACCGTGACTCTCCCCGCGGGCGCAAACGAGGCGACAGCCGACTACCAAATCGACAGCCGGCAGCAGGCGCTGAGCTTCGTCTCGCACATCCCCATCGGATCCGAAAACGCGCTCACGGTTGGCTGGTTCGGCCCACGTGTCATGCACGCACAGGCAGCAAGCACACCGCCCCCCTCGCTCTACCCTGACCCTCTGCCCAACCTCCTGCTCAGCCCCGAAGAGGTTCGTACAACGGTGCCGGCCACCTGGCAGCCCGATGCCGTCCTCCTGCGCGGTGGCGTCGCCACCGCAGACCACTTCGAACTGCCACCCGGCGGCGAGCTCTGGCTCCGCGCGAACCACCCGGTGGCAGAGTTGCTCGGCCGAGTTCGCATCGCCGACAACCAGCCCACCGAAATGATGCCCGTCGTGCGGCTGGTGTGGTGCAAGGGCGGCCGTATCGAAATCCTCAACCAAGGAGGTGTCCGTTCGTCAGATCGCCAGCTCGAGCTCCGTGCCTGGTCGGCTGAGCCCGACGGCTGGATGGGCGTGCTGATCGATCCCAAACCCGGCACTCCCCCGGCCCTAGTCTACATCGATTCAGTACGCCGCGCCGAATAGGCTCCGCCTCACCCACCATGCCCACCGACTCTTCGTCCGCCCTTCCATCCCTACTCTCCGCCGCGCTCGCCGCCCGTTGCGGACTTCTCGCCGAGCCCCACGACGGCGTGGTGCGCCTCTTCAACGGTTTCCTGGAGGGCTGCCCCACCCTCGTGGCCGAGGTCTACGCCTGCACCCTCGTACTCATCAACCACGCCAACCCGCCCGCCGACGGCTTGGCCGCCGTCGAGGAGGCTCAGGGGTTTTACCTCGCCCAGTTGCCCTGGCTGCAAGCGGTGTGGGTGAAATCTCGCCACGCCGGCCCGGCCGACGCCCAGTTTAGCCGCGAGGGCCGCCTCACCCACGGCAGCACCCCCGCCCGCGAGGTGCGAGAACACGGGGTGCGCTACGCCCTCGATCTCACGCTCAACCAGGACACCAGCTTCTACCCCGACACCCGCAATCTGCGCCGCTGGGCCCTCGACCAACTCTCCGGCCAGCGCGTGCTCAATACTTTCGCACACACTGGCAGCCTGGGCGTGGCCGCTCTTGCCGGCGGCGCGCGCCGCGTGATCCAGCTCGACCGCGCCCGCTCCTTCCTCGAACTCGCCCGCGCCTCGCACTCGCTCAACGCCTTCCCCGCTGCGCCCGAGTCCTTCTGGGCCGGCGACTTCTTTGCCGCCGTCTCGCGGCTCAAGCGCACCGGCCAGCTCTTCGACTGCATCTTTCTGGACCCGCCGTTCTTCTCCACCTCCGCTCAGGGCACCGTGAACCTCGTCTCCGAAAGCGCGCGACTGATCAACAAGGTGCGCCCGCTGCTCGCCGACGGCGGCCGGTTGGTCGCCGTAAACAACGCACTCTTTCTCCCCGGTGCCGAATACCTGCGCACCCTGGAGGAGCTGTGCGCGGACGGATACCTCTCCATCGAGGAACTGCTGCCGATTCCCGACGACTGCATCGGCTATCCGAGCACGCGTGTGCGCCCGCTGCCCGTCGATCCCGCCCCCTTCAACCACGCCACGAAGATCGCCATCCTGCGAGCGAAGCGGAAGGTCGCCGAGTAACCCTAAGTCGTGACGATTCCTTAGTAGGAGCGAGCTTGCACGCGATCTGCGCTCTGAATCGCGTGCAAGCACGCTCCTACTTGGGACACCGGAGTTCGTGCACTGTCCGAGCGCAAAGTGGCGCGCTTGCATGGTTACGGCTGAGTTCCGCCTTTCCTCCGCGTAGCTGAGCGGCGGAGCCGTTCAGTCCGTTCGATTTCAGCCTTCAGTATTCAGCCTTCAGCCATTCTCTTCAGCCTTCAGCCTTTCTCTTCAGCCTTCCCCCCCCGTAGCTGAGCGGCGGAGCCGTTCAGCCCGTTCGGATTCAGCCTTCAGTTTTCAGCCTTCAGCCTTTCTCTTCAGCCTTCCGCTTTCCTCCCCGTAGCTGGGCGGCAGAGCCGTTCAGTCCGTTCGAATTCAGCCTTCAGTTTTCAGCCTTCAGCCTTTCTCTTCAGCCTTCCGCCTGCCCTCCGCGTAGCTGAGCGGCGGAGCCGTTCAGCCCGTTCGGATGCAGCCTTCAGTATTTAGCCTTCAGCCTTTCTTATCCGCCTTCAGCCTTTCCGTTTCGGCTTTCCTCCTTCAGCCTTCAGCATTTCAGCCGTTCAGCCTTCCTCTACCCCCGTTCCGCCTTTTGCCTTCTTCGATCTGCCTTAGGTCCTCCGCCCAATGCGCCTCCTCCGCACAGTCCTGCTCGCCACCGCCGCTCTCGCCCTTCCTCTGTGGGCCACGCTCGACCGCGACGGCGACGGCCTATCGGATATATGGGCCGCGCTGTATCCCACCGCCGGCGCTCCCGAAGCCGATCCCGATATCGATGGCCGGATTAGGGACAGACCGGATTAGGGACAGGTCAATTCTGCCCCCTCGTGAACGAACTGGACTAACGCCATGACTACTATGCTTCGGCTGGTGTGTGTAATCACTGTCCTATCGGGCTCGGCATGCGACTTACCGCGTGTTCCCGTACTGCCAAAATATAGTCCACCAACTCTGGAGATTCCCAAGCCTGGAGTGCTTCCGGCTGGCCACCCTCAGCAAGTGGATATACATATAGCGATTTCCGATATTCAGCGCGCCGCCAGAAAATTCCTACTAGAGAATAGTGCGGACCCTAGATTCCCTCGCCCTGATATCGTTGAAGGGGAGCCTGTTATCGTGATGGTCGGGAACCTTGAATACTTTACGATAGGCGAAGTTTCGTTCGGGTTCCAGGACGTGCCGGATGGAAAATTACTCACCGCGACAGTAGTTTACGACCGAACGTTCGATACTACTCGTGGAGATGGTCCGTTAGGTAGCGAGAGTATTCTCCGCTTTACGTTCTTGGTTAAAGATCGTGGACATCTCGTCTTCCGCGACTACGAGTTCCAAAGACAGGGCCGCGGCGTCGGTTACTAACGAAACCGGAGCGAAACCTGGGGGAACAAATAGCCGGAAGCGGCCGCAATAGCATCCAGCGGCACGTCTCGCGCCAGCGCTGCGTCGCGGACTCCTTGGCGCTGAGCACGAGCCCTACATCCTCCTCCGCTTACGCTCCGTCCGGTAAGCACCATCCCCGCCGGCGGCGGCCGGCCCGCGAGCAATCGCGCACCTCGCGCGGTAGGAACCCGCGCTGCTACGGCGATCCTGGGCGCAGTAGCAGCAGGTCAATTTTGAAGCACTTGCGTTTGGGACTTGTCTGCGGATACCCGCTTCCTCTATGACGGGTGGAACTTGATCGCCGAGTTCAGCCTTCAGTCTTCAGTCCTTCGGCTTTCGCGCTCCTACGTTTGGGGGATCGATTTGAGTGGAGCGCCACAAGGCGCCGGCGGTGTAGGCGGCCTCCTTACCGTCTCCACCCATAACCCCTCACCTTTGCCCGATCATCCATCGTCCATCGCCCATCTGCCATGTTATGATGGGAATGGAAACGT
>CAJCBL010000223.1 GCA_903960515.1 uncultured Verrucomicrobiota bacterium | reverse complement strand
GGGCGGGCTCACCGTTTTGCGCGCCCTGCGGCAAAGTCCATTTGGGTAGCTCGCCGATTGGGATCATCCCTTGGCCCGGGCCAGTACCCTTCCTTGACCGGACAGCCGGATCGGGCGTACCGAGCGGGGTGCCGAGGTCCCCAACGCCTCGGGGCGGAGCCTCGCCAATCATTCGAATACTGCGCGATGGAGGGTGAGGTGGATCCGATTTCTCGGGTCGCAGATTTCGCCAAACCGGCGTGGTAGGGGTCTCCAGTGACTGGACTCTCCGCGCGCCTTCGCCCGGGCCGAGGCAAGCGAATGCGCCGGATCGATCGATGGCCCTGATCGTTCGCTGTAGACGCGGGGAACGCGTACTTGCTGTCGCCGATGGTCCAGCGAGTCGCCGTTGCTCAGTCGTTGGCTGCCGGGCACGCTCGGGCCGTGCTCAACGTCCATCATCTCGAGTTGTTCTACCACGTGGCCCGCGCCGGCGGCATCAGCCGGGCGGTGAAGCTGATCCCCTACGGTATCCAGCAACCGGCGGTGAGCGGGCAGTTGCTGCAACTCGAGCGGGACCTGGGGGCGCGGTTGTTCGAGCGCAGCCCCTTCCGGCTCACGGCGGCGGGCGAGGAGTTGTGGGCCTTCGTGCAGCCGTTCTTCGGCGGTCTCGACGGCATGGAGGCGAAACTGCGGGCGAAGGCGGCGCCGGTGCTGCGTATCGGAGCTGCGGAGCTTGCCCTGCGCTACCACATTCCAGCCGTGATGGAGCGCCTGCAGTTGCTCGAGCCCAAGCTGCGGTTGAGCCTGCGGTCGGGTTTCCAGTCCGAGCTGGAGTCGTGGCTGGAAGCGCGCGCCATCGACCTGGCGGTTACACCGCTGGACCGGCGCCCGCCCCGCAGTATCCGCGCGCAGGCGCTGGTGCGGATACCGCTGGTGCTGCTGGCGCCCAAGAAGTCGCCGGTGCGCTCGGCCGTCGAGCTCTGGCGCCAGGGGACGGTGGAGGCGGCGTTGATCGCTTTGCCGGAGAGCGAGAGCGTGGTGCGCCGCTTCCGGCGGGGGCTGCAGCGCCACGGCGTGCAATGGCCTACGACGATCGAGGCGAGTTCGCTGGAGGCGATCACCGCGTATGTGGCCAACGGTTATGGATTCGGCCTCAACGTGGGCCTGCCCGAGGTGGTGAAGCATCCCCAGGTGCGGGTGCTGCCGCTGGAGGGATTCGAACCGCTGGAGATTGCGGCCCTGTGGGTGGGCGAGCCGAGCGCGCTGGTCGAGGAGGTGCTGACGGCGGCGCGGGCCTATGTGCACCAAGCGTGGCCGCAGTGGGAATGCGCGGGATGAGGCGGGCGGGCGCCTGATGCTGCCGGGCGCCCAGGGGGCCGGCAGCTACAAGCTCATCTGTTCGCGGAAGACCTGGGCTTGGCGTCGGGAAAGTTCCACTTCGTCGCCGCCCTCTAGGGTGACCTTCAACGACCCGCTGAACCACTGGCCTATGGAGGCGATCATGCGCAGGTTGATGATCTGCGAGCGGTTGGCCCGCAGGAAGAGCTCCGGGGGCAGGCGTTCCTCCATCGAGTTGAGCGTGCGGTAGAGCAGCGGAGCGGCGTCCTTGAAGTGGACACGGGTGTAGTTGCCGCTCGACTCGAGCATCCGCAACGAGCGCACCGCTACGAACCAGCAGCGCTCGCCGTCGCGCACGAAGACATGGTCGTCGGGCCGCAGGGGGCCGAGGGCCGGGGCAGGGGAGGCGGGGGTTGCGACGAGCGGTATCTCCGGAGTGGGTGCGGGGTGCGGGGCGAGAGCGCGGCGCTGCCCGACCTTGGCGATGGCGGCGGCGAGGCGGCTCGGATTGATCGGCTTGAGCAGGTAGTCGATCGCGTTGACCTCGAAGGCCTTTATGGCGTGCGCGTTGTACGCCGTGGTGAAGACCACGTGCGGGTGGGGCGGAGGCAAGGACTCGAGCATCTCGAAGCCGTTCTGCTCAGGCATCTCGATGTCCAGAAATACCAGATCCGGCTGCCACTGCTCGATGAGCTCGCGGCCTTCCATTCCGGTGGAGGCCTCGCCGACTATGGTCACCTCGGGAAATGGCTTGAGCAGGCGGCGCAGTTCGATGCGCGCAGGGCGCTCGTCGTCGATGAGAAGGGCGTTCATGGGGAGGAGTGGGATACGAGAGCCGACACAGCAGGCAGGATCGCCTCGGCAACGACAAGATCGAGACCTTCCTGGCTGAGCGTGATCGAGGTGGCCGGGCCGAAGAGATGGGCCAAGCGCTCGCGGGCGTTGGCCAGGCCCAGGCCTGTGGAGTTGCTGGAGGTGCGTACCCGGCCGGGGTTGGTCACTCGCAGGTGCAAGGCGCCATCGCGCAGGAACGCCGCATAGGCGACCTCACCGCCCTGGCTGCGCCCGCCCACCCCGAACTTCACGGCATTCTCCACCAGCGTCTGTAACACAAAAGGAGGCACCAGCAGCGGACCGAGCCCGGCATCGATGCAGGCTCGCACCTGCAGGCGCTGTTCGAAACGAAGCCGTTCCAGCGCGAGGTAGGTCTCCACCGTCTCGATTTCCTCGTCGAGGCGCACCGTGGCACGATCGCCGAGGGTGAGGGAGGCCCGCAGCATCTCGGCCAACAGCGTCACCGCTTCCCGGGGCCGCTCCATATCCTCCGGGATCATGGAGCGCAGCGTATTGAGGCTGTTGAAGAGGAAGTGGGGATTCACCTGGGCCTTGAGCGTGCGCAACTCGGCATCCTTCACGGCGGTTTGCAGGCGCAAGCGCTCCTCAACCCCTTCGCGGTAGCTGCGGTAGTAGCAGTAGCCGAGATAGAATCCGGTCCACACCCACAGCAGGGCGAAGAGGAAACCCACCTCTGAAAAATACTCCGCAAGGGAGCTCGCCGCATCCGGTTTTTCGAACGCCGAGGGATTAACCACCAATGTAAGTCCCAGGATTGCTCCGACCAGGCCCGCAGCGCCCAGGAGATTGAGCGGGACCAAGCCCGCCAGAAAGGCCGCCCATGAGGTGGCGCGCCTGCGCAAGGCGATGAGGACCACCCGCAGCAGATGTGTGATCGCCCATCCGCAAAGCGCGATCGCCGTGACCCCGGCCCACAGGTCGAACCCCTGCTCGGTCTGCTTGGGATTGGCGAGACTGTTGCCGATCAGGAAAGCACAGAGGCCGCCCCAGAAGAGCGACTGGCCCGTCCAGTAGTTGGAGAGCCCCAACCAGCGACGCCGGCGAGTATAGAGCTCGCACGGCGCAGGCAGGATCAGGGAGCGGGGTGGCATTGGTGAATTGTACAACGGCTTGGTTGGAAATACTCAACTGCGCATCGAACTCCGCCGCCCCATCCAGCCCGGCGACGCGAGAGCACTTTGGAGATGCTCACGAAGCCGGGCCTGGCGCGACGCAAAGCCGGATCGATTACGCAGCCGCCTGGCGCTTGCGACGCCGCCAGAGTATTGCGGCACCCAGAACTGCGGCGCCGGCGAGTGAAGTCGTGGCCGGTTCGGGCACTGCTCCGGCGTTGGCCGCGGCGAGTACGTCGTGCATGAGCCATTCGGCGTCAAAGTTGGCATTGCTGTTGGCCAACGTCATGTAGGTCAGGTCGGTATCCGGAAAATAGGCCACCCTGGACATGTATCCTGCCCAACTGCCGGCGAAGGTGATTGGAAGCCCTTCGTTGGACTGATCCATGAGGCCCATCCCGTAACCGGATTCGGGATCGAAATCGAGCATCTGCCCGAGCATCTCCGACTGAAGCACGCGACCATGCATGAGGCCATCGAGGAAGAGTGCTCCATCGGTGGCTGTGCCGGCGACCGGGCCGTCTCCGAACGCTTCGCCATAGAGCGAATTGGGAAGACCGGTGTTGATGTCGAAAAAGTTGATCGGTGGTTCACCGAACTCGTAATCCGTCGATTGGGCAAATTCCTCGCGTGGGCGCGGGGTCACGAAGGAGCGCGTGAGGCCGAGGGGGAAGACGATTTCCTGCTGATAGACCTGGGCGAAGGTCTTGCCAGAGGCGCGCTCGATGACTTCGCCCAGCAACACGTAGTCTGTGTTCGAGTATTTATGCTTGCCCTGGGTAGAGATGGGGGCCTCGACATAGGAGATCAGGTCTGCGCGGGTGAGCGAGGCGTTGGAGAGCATTCTGACTACCAAGTCATTGCTGGGGTTCTTGTCGGGGTCTTCGGGGTCTGGGAAGAGGTCCGGGTATCCGCTGGTTTGCCGGAGCAATTGGCGCACGGTGACCTGTGCGGCACCGGGTACGCCGGCGGGCAAGTAGTGGTCGATGGTGGTGTCGAGGTCGACAAGGCCTTGTTCAACCAGGCGCAAGGTCATCGCAGCCGTGACCATCTTGCTGGCGCTGGCGTGGACAAAGAGCGTATCCGCGTTCACGGGAGTGGTAGACCCGGGGGCGATGACGCCGGCCTGGCCCTGCCAAACAACCGTGCCGTTGCGTACGATGGCCGCAGATGCACCGGACGCCTCGAGTGAGGCCAGGGATCTGTTCAGTGCATTTTGCAGCGCGACGGCGCTCAATTCGGCCTGAGCAAGGGGATGAAGGCTGGTGAGTATCAACGCTCCAAGCAGACAAGTTTTGATTTTCATGGACGACAGGTTGGTTTTTCTACGGTGACGAGTGGTCAACGGCGCCTGTGATACCTGATCCGTGGTGCGAGGGGCGGGCCAATCTGACAAGTGGTCGCAGGCCAAAATGGGCGGTTGAAACGCCGCCGGCTCCGGGGCGGAGGAGAGGGCACCCCGGCATTCCAGTTGGCGCCAAGCCGGGGCGGGCCCTGCCGCTGGGAGGCCCGAAGGCGGGCCTTGCCCCGCGCGGCGGGTTGGGTTTGCCTCGCGGCTCAGCTCCCACAAACCCGCCGTCGATGGAATCCACCCGAGGGTCACAGGCCTCTTTGATTGCGTTGCTTGGCGCGCAGACGTTGGTGTCGTTTGCCGCCACTGCGGCCAAGGCGCTGGTGCTGGCGTTGGCCCTTGCGAACGCGGCGCTGGCTCCCGGCACTGCGGCCGGGTGGATGGCGCTGTTGCCGGCTGTGCTGGCCGCGCCCTTCCTTCTGTTCTCGCCGTTGTTTGCGTGGTTGGCTGGCCGGTATTCGAGCCGCGCGATGGCGATCCTCGCGAACCTCCTGCTCCTGGCGCTGCTGGTCGGGTTGGTAGTGGCGCTGCACCAACGCAGTGTGTGGCTCACCGCGTTGGTGTTTGTGGTGCTTTCGGTGCACTCGGCCCTGGTTGCGCCCCACAAGCGGGCGATGCTGCGTGAGTTTGCTCCGCCTCAGAGCTTCAATACCGCAGTGCTGCTGCTGGAGATGGCCACGGTGGCAGCGGTGGTCGGCGGGGCCTACGCGGCAGTGCGAGCCTTCGGGGTGGCATTGCCGGCCGGAGACGGTGCCTGGGCGGCGGCGGAGAAGGTGGCGTTGGGCTTGCCTGTATTGGCAGTGCTGTCGCTGGGCGCGAGCCTGCAAGGCCGAGCGCTCCCGGCCCGGGGCGGGGAGGTGCCGCCCCCCAGGCTGCTCACCCGGCAGATGAGCCACTTGGCGGAACTTCTGGGCAACTCACGGCTGCGCCTGACCGCCCTGGGCATCCTGGGCTATTACCTGCTTGGAGGGGCGCTGGTGCTCGTACTGGTCGACGGGGGACTGCAATGGGCGGGGCAACAACCCGAGCCCGTGGACGGTGCGGGGCTGGCCGCCGCGTTGCTGCTGTTTTCGGGGGCTGGTGCGCTGGCGGGTAACCTCGTGGCCGGTACGGTGTCGCGCGGTCGCACCGAGCTCGGCCTGGTGCCCGTGGGGGCGGCGGGGATGGCGCTGGCCGCGTGGTGGGCCAGCAGCAGGGCCTTCGAGGCGGCTGCTCTGCGGCCCACGCTGGCGGCTGTGGGGTTCAGTTCGGGGCTCTACCTCGCCCCGCTGCATGTGTATTTCAATCACAGGGTGGGGCGCGAGCGGCGCGCCCGGATGGCTGGCGCGCTCAACCTCTTCCGCGGCCTGGGCGGAGTGGGGGCGGGGGGCCTCTATTATGCGATGGCCGTGCTGCTGCACTGGTCGGGGCCGGCGCAGCTGACGGCGCTCGCCGCGGGGGCTGCGGTGGTGGCGGCTGCGGCGGTGTGGGCCGCCCCGGAGCACTTGATGCTGCTGGTGTTTCGCGGGCTGGCCAAGTTGTGCTATCGCCTGCGTATTGTGGGTGTGGAGAACCTGCCGGCTGGCGGTGCGCTGGTCGTGAGCAACCACATCTCCTATGTCGACGCGCTCATCCTTCAGGTGGTCTTCCCCCGCAAGCTGTGGTTTCTGGCCATCCACGGGACGCCGCGCCGGGGGCTGCCGCTGTGGTTTTACCGGGTAAGCGGGGTGATTCCGCTCTCGGCGGCCCGCGCCAGCGAGGGGATGCGGCTGGCCACGCGCAAGATGAAGGATGGGGAGCTGGTCTGCATTTTCCCGGAGGCACAGGTGAGCCGCACCGGGGCGCTGATGGAGATCCGCCGCGGCTTCGAGACACTGGCGCGCCGCGCCGAGGTGCCGGTTGTGCCGGTGTTCATCGATACGCTCTGGGGGGCGCTCTTCACCTACGCTAACCAGAAGCTGGTATTCAAGCTACCGGAGCAGTTCCCTGTCCCGGTGCTGGTGCAGGTGGGGCCGGCCCTGCCGTATCGCACCGTGAACGCCGTGCTGGCCCGCCAGGCGCTGTTGGACCTGGGCGAGGAGGCCTACCGGCAGCGGGCCGAACTGCGGCGGCACCTCGGCTACGAGTGCCTGCGCTCGCTGGCGCGGCACCCCTGGAAGGTTGTGCTGGTCGACTGTACCGCCGGGCGCCGTGAGGTGGGCGCGGGTACGCTGCTCGCCGCCGCGGCCACCTATGCGGCGTTGCTGAGGCGCGAGGTGCCGGAGTGGCGCGTGGGGATAGTGCTGCCGCCCGGGGCGGGCGGGGCCATAGCCAACCTCGCCGTGGTGCTGGCCGGCAAGATACCGGTGAACTTGAATTTCACCGCCAGCACCGCCGCGATCGAATCCTCGCTGCGGCTGGCCGGGGTGCGCACCGTGGTATCCGCCGAGGCGGTGAGGGCGAAGCTGCCCCAGTTCCCCTGGCCGGCGCTCACCCGCGATCTGCGCGTGGACCTGCAGGAGGTGGGCAAGGCGGCGGTATTCGCGCGACTGGTGTTGGTGTGGGTACTGCCCTCGCCCCTGCTGGCCGCCCTCTGGAGGGTGCCCCGTTGCGGCGACTCGGCCGAGGCCGCCCTGCTCTTCACCAGCGGCAGCGCCGGCGAGCCCAAGGGGGTGCCGCTCTCGCATCGCAACATCCTGAGCAATTGTGCGCAGATTTCGGCAACAGGGATACTGCACAAGCGGGAGACGCTCCTGGCCTGCCTGCCGATCTTCCACAGCTTCGGTTTCACTGTGACCCTCTGGTACGCACTGATGCGCGGTCTGCGCACCGTCACTCTACCCACGCCGCTGGATGCCAAGCGCATCGTGGAGGTGATCGAGCAGGAGAGGGTCACCGTCTTTGTCTCCACCCCTACCTTCATACGCCCCGTGCTCAAGAGGGCCGAGCCCGGGCAGTTGGGTTCGCTGCGCTTTATGATCAGCGGGGCGGAGAAGCTGCCGGTGGAGCTCTTCGAATACTGTCTTCAGAAGTTCGGGGTGCGGATCATCCAAGGCTACGGCCTCACGGAGACCACTCCGGTGACCAATGCGAACCTGCCCGGGCCGCACGATCTGCCCCGCGGTGTGAAGGTGCAGGACGGGCACCGGTTGGGCTCCGTGGGCCGGCTCATGCCCGGGCTCACCGTTCGCATTGTGCATCCGGAGACCGGGGCCACTCTCCCTCCCAATGAGACCGGGGTGATCTGCTTCCGCGGGCCCAATGTGTTCGCCGGTTACCTGGATGATCCGCTGCATACCGCCGAGGCTTTTCGCGACGGCTGGTTTGTCACCGGCGACCTCGGCCGCTTCGACGACGATGGCTTTCTCTACATTGAGGGGCGGCTGTCGCGATTTTCCAAGGTGGGCGGTGAGATGGTGCCCCATCTCACCATTGAGCAGAAGGTCATCGAGACCTTTGGATTGGAGGCGGAGGAGGGGCCGCAGGTGGTGGTGCTTGGCGTGCCCGATGCGGCCAAGGGCGAGTGCCTGGTGCTGCTGACCACCGAGGCGATCACGGCTGCGGAGTTGCGCGAAAAGCTCACTGCAGCCGGCCTGCCGAACCTATGGATACCCAAGAACGTGCGCCGCATCGCGAGCATCCCGGTGTTGGGCAGCGGCAAGTGCGACCTGAAGGGCTGTCGTGCGCTGGCCAGTGAGGCGGCGGCGCCCGCGGGCGGGTAGGGGCAGGCGGTTCGAAGTCGCGTGAACGATGGGACAAATGCCGGCTATTCGTAGCCGGAGCGTGCTTGGACGCGGATCTCCGATGGCCGTTCGCAGGGGCGAGCCTGCACGAGATCTGCGCTCAGAATCGCGTGCAAACACGCTCCTACGAATACATGTTCACCCCTCAGAGCACGAAGCCTTCGGGGGCGATGAGCACCACGAACTCGCCCTTCTTGCTCATAGGGGCGAAACGCTTCTCCACCTCGCCCACGGGGCCCACAATGAAGGTCTCGTGGAGCTTCGTCACCTCCTTGGCCAGGCAGACTACGCGGGCCGGCCCGAGCACCTCGGCGATCTCCGCCACGAACGCCTCGATGCGGTGGGTGCTCTCGTAGAGGCAGAGCGTGTGTTCGGCGGCGCGGTGTTTCTCCAGAAAAGTGCGACGCGCTGCGGTCTTGTGGGGCAGGAAGCCGGCGAAGAGGAAGGCGTTGGTGGGCAGGCCGCTGGCGCTGAGCACCGCGATGGCCGCACAGGCGCCCGGCACGGGCACCACCGGAATCCCCCGGCGTCGGCAGGCGCGCACTACACGGAAGCCCGGATCGCTCAGCCCCGGGGTGCCCGCATCGCTCACCACGGCCACCGACTCGCCGGTTGCCAGGCGGACCACCAGGGCCTCGGCGGCCTCGAGTTCGTTGTGTTCGTGGTAGGCGATCAGCGGCCGGTGGAGGCCGTAGCGGTGGAGCAGTGCCCCGGTGGTTCGTGTATCTTCACTGGCGATCACCGTGGCTGAGGCGAGGATACCGCGGGCGCGATCCGAGAGGTCGGCGAGGTTGCCGATCGGCGTGGCGACGACATAGCAGTGCCCCGGTTGGGCGGTGAGTGAGGGGTTGATGTCGCTCATTGGTGAAGCGTTGGGGGCGGGGGACGGGTGGCGTGAAACTCGAGGCGGTGGCCGGCGCGTGCGCCCGGCAGCAAAAAGGCCCGGGGCATGCCCGGGCCGAAGAAAGTGCAGGATGGGGCGGTATCGTTCAATTCACGCCACTGCCGGCAGAGGAGCCCATGCCCGGCACTTGGCCTTCCCATGACTGCGGGCGGCTCCACGGGATGGATGACTCCTGCTCCGTGGTACAGCCGTTGACCAAAAGGGAGATGGCTCCGAGAAGAATAGCGAGGACCAGTCGTTTGAGGGCGGGCATGATTTGAAAAAGTTGGAGCGGCAGGTTTGCAGTCGGCGCGAGTGAAAGCAAGGGGAAGCAATGCCGGTCGCTGAGGGGCGCGGGCCTCCACGGGCATTGTCGCAGCGGAAGGACACCAGCCTATCTACTCGTTGCCGGCCCCGCGGAAGGGGAAGCGGCTTCGCCGTCTTTGTACTATTTGGACGCCGCGCTTTTCACGGTGAAGGGCTGGCCCTGGACGCCGGCGGCAAAGAACACCAGGCGTACAGGCTCGGTGCCCGCGTTGCGGCCGTTGTGGAGTTGCTCGACGAGCTCTGCGAAGGCGTCGCCGGCGCGGAAGGTGCGGGTGGGGCCGCCCTGCTGTTCGACGGCGATGGTGCCGCTCAAGATGTAGGCAAAGCAGGGAGCGGTGTGCTTGTGCCAGCCGGTCTCGGCTCCGGGAGGCAGTTCGACTACCAGCCCGCTGACCTCGGCCGGGCCACCGGTCGGGTAGGCAAGTGGTGCGCCGCTGACGTCGGTGGTCGTGCGCAGCACCGTGGTGGCGCGCACCGCGTGGTTGTACTCCGGGGCTTCATCGCGGGCGGGGAGAGGAATCGCGATTGTTGCCAGGAGTGCGAGACCGAGGAGTTGCCGGATACGAGGGTGGGATTGCATGAGGGGGAGGGTGGGGGGCGGGCGGCGGGGCGTCACGGGCGAAGTGGCGCGCGGCGGCGGCGGCCCGCCACCCGCGTTCGCGGGGCGCGCACCCACTTCGATTCCCGGCCTTGCTCGCAGTAAGGCGGCGTGGCGATGGCGGAGTTTGCCTCCGGCTGCACCCAACTACAGCCGCGGCGCTTGACTCGGAATTTCACATACGGCAGCCTCCCTCTACGGTGCCGCCTCCCACATGCGGCGCCTATCGCGCCCCCGGATATTCCGGGGGCAACATTGAGGTGCGACCATGAAAAATGAGATTGAGAACGCGGAACATCGCGGGCTCGTGGGACCGGATACGATCATCCTCCGTGCCGTAGCAGGGCGCGGACCGCTGGCCCGGGCGTTCGAACAACTGCACCTGCGGCCTACCCGGGTGCGCTTCGTCAACACCGCCGCCGCCCCGATTACCATCACCGCAGCCACCTTCGACCCGGCGTACGACACCACGAGCGGCGCGGCGGCCGAGGTGGCGCTTGCGGCCGAAGTCTCCGGACTAGCCCCTGTGCCGGGCGAGCCCGTGACTGTTGCGCTGCATGGCCGGGTGCCCGCCCGCGCCGGTATCTACCGCTCGAACCTGCGGCTCGCTGTTGTCGGTGGTGAGCCAAGCGTTACGCCGCTGGAGATCCGGGTCTCCGTGCATCCGGCCTGGGGATTCGCGTGTTTGATGCTCGGGTTGCTGCTGGTGGGACTGGATGCCCTGCTGGAGAGCGAAAGCGACCTGCGCCGGCAGCGCCACGACGCGCTCCAGCTCCGGCAGCAGGTTCACGAGACCCTCGCGCAGGTGCCCGCGCCTTTGGTATCGGCGTTGCCTGTCGCCGTGATCGATCGGGAAATCGACCAAGCCTTGGTTCTCCTTGGCCAGGGGCGGAGCTGGTCATTCGTTGATCGCCGTGTGGCGGAGGCGAAACTGCACCTCGACGCTGCGCAAAGCCAGGCAGACACGATGCAGGGCTCCGTAGCCGGGCACGCCATCGGTGCTGCGGATTCCGCCAGCCTCGAGCAGCGATGGAAGGAGTTGCATGGAATCTTCACAGAGCTTGCGCGGCAGTTTCCTGTGTCTGTGCCCACTGGCGACACGTTCGCGGAACGGTTTGAGACCTACAATGCGTGGGTCGCTCAGTGCGTGCTGGCGCCGTGGCTCGATCAAGCCGGGATCCGCTTCCCCTATGACCTCGCTCGCGTGCAGTTGCTCTACGCCGCCGGGCGCGACACCGAGGCCGCCAACCTGGCCAATACCACGCGGCGCGGGATGCAGCGTAGTGCCGACTCTGTGCGGGAGCAGGCCGAGTTGCTGGCCTTCTATCGCCGCACCTCGATCGACAATCTCATGACTGAGCAACGCCTCCGGCTGCATCTGGCCTCTGCCTTGATCTCACCCGAGCGAAGGGTCTCGATCACCCGGACTCTCGACGAGGCTGTCGCCCTACTGCGTCCGCCCTACGCCAGCGACATGGGCCGGCGGGTCAATCTGCGCATTGAGGAATCGGTTACCGAGATGTTCCGCGCCGAGCAGGAAGTTGCCCTCGCCGCGGTGGCGGCTGCCCGCGCCCGGGAGGAGGCGGAGGACTCCATCGAATCGATCCAAGCGATCATCGATCGGGGCGCCACGCTTCCGCGCGGTGCCGATGGCAGGATTGCACCGGAGGCGAAATTCGCGTGGCTGCAGCAGGTGGCCGGCGAGTGGCGGATACGCTTGGCCGGTTTCCCCGAACCGAATCCGCCGGGTTTGCTCGCAGCGCTGGAGGGTTTCGAGCAAGCCATCGCCGGGCGTAACACCAACGACATCAGCGCCCGCCTGCGTACGCTGACCGACCGGTGGCAGGGCTACAGCACCGAGCGGGCGCGGGCCATGATCAATCAGGCAGTCGCCCCTTTCTGCCTTAGCCTGCGTGAGCGTATCTTTGCCGGCATCATGGCCATTCGGGGGAATCTGCAAGAGCTCGGTGCGCATCCCCAACTGAAGCAATGGGAGAACCAGTTGGAGGCTCTGCGTATGAAGGCTGCGGCCACACCCGAGTCTGTCGAACGGATGCACGTCGGCACCCTCGACGAGTTGTCGGCCCTGTACACTTCCGTCTCAGGGTTCTCCAACGAAGTCTCGAGCGCCCAGTGGGACCGCATCGCGCTCACGCCCTCGGCCCGGCGCTGGCTCGTAGACCAACTGGGCGACATGCTCACGAAGTCGACGCGCGAGAACCTGCTCGGGGCTGTGCGTGTGTTGCGCATCGATGTTCTCACGCCATTTGACGAACAGTATGCGGGACGCGAGTTCCGGTTCCAGATCATGAATCTCGACCCGGCGTGGAAGCACGGTGTGCAGTTGCGCCTCGAGTTCGGCGATGGAGCCACGCAGATACTGAACTCCGAGGAACTGGCCCAGAATAGCGCTTTCACGCATGCCTACGCACGGCAAGGTCGATACAGATTGCGTGCGTGCGCCATCCCCTGCGTAGTGCCAGCACAGGGCGGTGAGCCCCCGGACGTGCTTGGGGCCACCCCGGAGCAGCCGCAGCCGCTTGAGGTCGCGGCGTCGCCTGTCTCCTCCGCCGCTCGTTGGGCCGATGCGTTCCTGAATACCCGCCATGGCCTAGCCCTGCTTATCGCTGTGGCGCTGTACTTTTGGCGGTTCCAAGCGAAGACCACGACTTTTGGCGCGAGCGCACTGGACTACGCGCAGGCTTTCTCCCTCGGCATCGCCGCGAGCCTGGCGGTGAACAAACTGCCCGACGTGATCGCCGGCCTCTTCTCGTAAATCGCGTAGTTGGTAGGGGCAGGTCAATCATGTCGCCCGGGGGACGATTGATAGGGCCAATCGCGTCCTCAATCGGCAAAGCCGGGCGCCGGGCTGAAGCGCTGCGCTCTCCAGCGCCCTCGGAATCGCGAGCAAGCTCGCTCCTACTCGGGCCTCGACCCGGGCTCGCGGGCAAAAGGGACAGGTCAATTATGTCGTCATCGGCAAAGCCGGACGGCGGCTGATGGGGATGCCGAACGGGATCGCGGCCAAAAGGGGACACGCGGCTAAAAGGGACAGGTCAATCGCGCCGTCCCGGGGGGGCTAAAGGGACAGGTCAATTTCGTCGCCCCGGGGGACGATTGGTAGGGTCAATCGCGTCCTCAATCGGCAAAGGCGGGTGCCGGGCTGAAGCGCTGCGCCCTCCAGCGCCTTCGGAATCGCGAGCAAGCTCGCTCCTACTCGGGCCTCGACCCGGGCTCGCGGGCAAAAGGGACAGGTCAATTATCTCGTTATTGGCGAAGCCGGACGACGGC
>CAJCBL010000222.1 GCA_903960515.1 uncultured Verrucomicrobiota bacterium | reverse complement strand
GTCGGTCGAGATTGAAGAAGCGGGCGGCCATGGCCTATTAAAATACCGCATGACGTTGCCTGTCAACAAAATATGCAACTATTTTGAACAAAACTCGAAGTCCGACAGGCTGCTAGCACAGGGCCGGCATGATCGCGCCTTCTGCGAGTTCAGCGTATTCGACGAGCACAACCCACTCAATCAAATCCTGAAGGGTGCGCTTCTCCGATCTCGTGAAATTCTGATCAAGCTCGAAATAGACTCCCTCGGGATTCTCGACCACAAACTGTCGACTTCGCTTCGCCAGTTGGAGGCCATCCGAGCGGAGACCTGCCCCGATCCTGTCCAAATACAGAACGCCCGCCGCAGCGCGCATGGAGTATTCGCTCCCTTCCGCCCTGTCTTGGATCTTGCGCTGCATATCCTTCGCATCAACCAGAACTCGGTCAGCCTAACGAAAGCCAATGCCGCCGGAGAAGAATTCGCCGTGCCGCCCTTCGCGATCAACATGGAGCGCCTCTTCGAGCTCTATGTGCGTGCCTTGGTCCTCAAATCATTGCCAACAGGATGGACTCACGCCGTCGACCCCGGCGACAAAAAACCGATCGATGTTATTCCGCGGAAAGTATTTGACCCGAAATACCGGATTCCGTGCCGCCAACCCGATCTGCTTCTGTCAAATGGCACCAATCGCTTTGTGGTGGAGGTTAAATACCGGGGCAGTGATCGCTATGGTAACTGGTATTCGCAGTTCAGCAGCGCCGAAGAACCCGACAATTCGGGTGGTAATAACATCTACCGCGAAGACCTGCGACATGATTTCTTCCAGACCGTGGCCTACATGCTGTTATTCAACGCCCGAAATGCCGCAATCGTATTTCCCTCTAGCACCGTCTTTAAGACAGTATCCGGAGCTCTCGGTTATGATGGCGACCGCCCCAACCAACTCTCATCTATTTCGGTGGGACCGAATCTAGGCTCTACCCAAGGAATCGGCACCTTTCACTCGGAAATCGGTAAGTTGCTTGAGGCGGCCGAGGCGAATATCCAGGAAAGAACCCACAACTCAGCAAGCGCCAGTCCTTAGCGCCGCCACTCCGCAGTACGGTCACTATCAGCCCCTACCGGGTAATCATCGGGCACGCTGTATTGTCAATGCCGCCTTAGGTTGAGGTAACGTTGTGATAGATATAGAATCTCAATGACGCAATGTGCGCTCGGAGGCAGGATCGTGGTCGCCGAAGCTCTGACTTAATGTGACGAGGCGGGATTCAATGGCCCCGTTCCGCCCTGCTCCGCCGACGATCTTCGACTGAAGGCCGATGGCGGCCGGGATGAAGTGGCCGCAATCATCCAAGCTGTAGTCGCTGGAACTGAGCCTCAGTTCGACGAAAAGGACCTCACTCTTCCCAAATTCGCTGAAACGCTTCCCCCGGAACTCCGAACCCGATTCATCCGCTCCCGGATCTACGACAACGAAGCAGTCGCGCGGTTCAAGGCAGAGCTGCACCCCGAATAGACGAAGCAGTCGTTATCTGAACTCCCTACAGCTAAGCTGCTTTCGGCGCATATAATCCTCAAATGCAATTAGCCACAAGGGGCAAAATCTGAAACCCGGCGAGCAAGGAATAGACTAATATATACTGGGGGAGCGCAAGTGCCTATTGAATTCAGTCCCGCAATCTTTACATATCCATCCCTTCGTTCCTCGGGGAACCCTATATTTCTTGGACGACAGTACAATTTCCACCAACTCACCAGGGCACGGAATCGTGGGCAACTCCTTCCCCAACCAACGCGACTTCGGACAAAACTTCTTTCCAGGTTCCATCAGTTCGGGGAACTGTTCTAACCCAATTGCGGCGATGGCTGCGCCAATCTCCACCGGCCCCCATAACTCGACGCAATGCTTCTTAGCTGTACCCACGGCTTCGTCGTCATAGCCGCTGATGCTGGAAAAAAATATAAGCCAGTTGACCTTAATGTCTTTGAATCTGTAATACGTCGGGGCCGCCACAAGTTTTTCCAGTTCGAGCTTATCCACGGGGAGTATCCAATGCTTGCATTGGACAATTGCCACGCGGGGATACTCAGTTGCCACTATGTCAACTCCCCCGTCGGCACCTCCCCCTCCATGGTGTTTTACCCACGAATATTCTTTTTTCAGAATCCGGCATGTGACCTTCTCGAACTGAAACCAATCGATGGCCTCAATACGTTTAGCAATGGAAGATTCTGCTTTGGGCGATGGCCGGGGTGCCGTGACGGGACGCTCCGGTGGGCTTGAATGATTCTGGCGATTCGTACGCGGCGGGTTTGGTCGGAAGTTACTCCGCGGAAACGGTGGAGGCTGAGCGGGCAAAGGGGGAGGGACGGACAAATCCCTCCACTGGCCTCCTTTAGCGAATGCGCGGACGCCAAAGAGACCCAGAATCAGCGCAAATACGACCATCCAATATTCCTGCCCTCCTTCAGTTTCGAGTTGGCGAAAACTAATTCGCGTGCCGGATCGCGGATCAACCCAAATGGGTAATGTAGCACCAATCTTGTGTCTCGCAGCATACGGGTCGGTAGTCGTCGCGCGCTTCATCCCGAACCCATTCGAGAACTCCAACGTGACCGTTGTTTCGCCCGTTTTCCGGACTCTTGTCGCGATCGGCCGGGCTGCCACACGTACCAACCCGGGGGCCTCATCGAAACGGGCCTTCTTTGGGTCTGACGGATCGCAATACACGAATGTCGGCGTTGCCCGAAAAGCGGTGGACTCCGATAACTTCGACCAAGTTCTAATCTGGGTCGTCCGGTAGATCACGTCCCTACTCATCCCATCCCGGCAATAGACCGAATGGTATTCGTAGTCGGTCTCGGTTGTCGCAGGCGGACCATCGATAGCGATTACCGTGGCGATCTTGGCGACCCACTGGGGCGGTGCGTGCAAGTTGGACCACATAAATGCGGTTACCAGAGATAGGACGATGAGATGAAGGCCAAGCTTCCTTCCGAATACCAAATTGCTGCGCGCAATCATCCGCCAGATCAGGCCTCCGATGAAGCCTACAAACAGAAAGGCGAAGCCTGCGAGAATGACGTTGCCACCGCCCGCAACGCCATGGATTGCCCCAGCGAGAAGGGCGATTCCAACGATCGTTAGCAAGACTCGGCGAACTCTGGCTTCGCGGCGATCGCGATTGGAGGGTGAAGGCATTGTCATTGCAGATTTGAATTAGTGATACCGGGCCTAGGAGCCTGTCGGACTGAGAAATCAGCCCTGCCGTCGGTGCGACCCATATTTTCACGGTTATTGGCCTAAAACCGTTTTCCGAGGAACCGAAACCGATTGAGTCCTCGCATCGGGCG
>CAJCBL010000221.1 GCA_903960515.1 uncultured Verrucomicrobiota bacterium | reverse complement strand
GACACAGCCGATAGGCGAGAGCAGCGCGGCGAGTTCACATTCCCAACTCGCCTTGCCACTCAAAGCCAGCAGAAAAACCCGCATCTGGTCCCGGAGCAGATGGGCACGGCTGAACGAACGCGAATCCACGGTGGCCAGGATGTCCGTCAGGACGCGCACGGCACCACTGAGGGTTTTCTCCAACAACTCTCGTTCTCCGGTCACCAGCGCGTATTGGCTCAGACCGGCGTTGAGGGCGAGGATGAGTGTCTCTGCGGCGCAGGGCTTGGTGAGAAAACGGAAGACGCGCCCTTGGTTGACGGCGCCGATGGCGGTGTCTTGATCCGCGTTGCCGGTGAGCATGATGCGCACGGTGTCCGGTGCCAGTTCCTGCACCTTGGCGAGTAACTCGAGGCCATTCATGCCGGGCATCCGCATGTCCGCGACCACCACCGCGAAAGGCCCCGACTGCCGGAGGTGTCGCAGCGCCTCCTCGCCCTCGTTGGCCAGTTGGAGCTGGAAGCGCCGGCGCAAGCTGCGCTCAAAGGCGGCCAGTATATTGGGGTCGTCCAAGGCGTTTGGCTGGCAGTTGGCGAAGGCCGACCGGCGTTGAAAAATAGAAAGTGCTAGACAACCGCCCCCGAAACGGTTCAACTACGCTGGTGAAGCAGCAACGTGATGGCGGCGGTCAATCGGAAACGGGGCGCGCGAGCGCCTTAGAAATCAAGGTGGCCCATTCGGCCGCGGAATGGCGTCAGGCCAAGGCCGCGCTGGGCCGGGAGCACGGGCTGGGCGCCGGACGCGAAGCCGGCGACCGGCTCTGTCAACTGGTGAAGGAGGACGGGCGATTGGTGGCGGTGCTGGTGTGGTGCGCGGCGGCCTGGCACTTGCAGGCGCGGGACGAAACGGTGGGCTGGGATGCGGTGACGCGCTCCAAACGATTGAAGCTGGTGGTGCAACTGCGGCGTTTCCTGGTCTTGGAAGCGACGCGGCGAGCGAACCTGGCCAGCCAGTGTCTGGGCGCGGGGTTGCGCGAACTTGTCGGCCAGTGGGAAGCCCAGCACGGCTATCGCCCGCTGCTGGCCGAGAGCTTCAGCGACCCGGAGAGTCACGCGGGCACCGTGTACAAGGCGACCAACTGGACCCAGGCCGGACTGACCAAAGGCTACTCGCAGGACCACACCGACTTTTACGTGCCCAACGGGCGACCCAAAAAACTCTGGCTCAAAGAACTGGCCCCCAAGGCGTGCGTGCTGATGTGCGCGCGGGAGTTGCCCTCCGTCTGCCAGGGAGCCGAGGGCGATGGGGGCGGGGCGCGCAGCCCGCTCAAAGCCGCCCAACTCGAAAACCTGCGGGACGCCTTCCGGCAAGTGCCCGATCCACGCGCCGCCACCAGCCGCCGGCACCCGCTGCCGGCCCTGCTCGGATTGATCGCGCTGGGCTTGCTGATGGGCGCGCGCGACGTGCTCGATATCTGGCGCAAAGTGGCCTGCCTCTCCCAGCGCCAGCGGCAAGCCCTCGGGCTCTGCGTGCGCGACAAACAAAGCGGGCGGCTCACGATGCCCGGTTACGACGCCCTCAACGACCTGCTCGGAGCGATCGATCCCGCCGCCTACGCCCGAGCGCTCACCGCCTTCTTGCAGGCTCATGAGGGACGGTTGCCCCGCAGCCTCGCCCTGGATGGCAAGAGCGTCGGCAATGGAAAATGCGGCATGATCATCACCCTCTGCCGCCACGAGGACGGACGCCCCGTCGCCATGACGGTGGCCCGTGGCAAAAAGGAAGACAGCGAAGTCTCCGAAGGCCGGGCGCTGCTGGCCGATCCCCAAGTCGAACTGGTCAACGCGCTGGTCACCGCCGATCCCCTCCACAACAAAGAAGCCACCGTGCGCATCATCTTGGAGAAGGGCGGCGATTACCTCATCGGCACCAAAGAAAACACTTCGAAACGCCTGGCTGGCACGACACAGGCCCTCCAGGGCACCCCTTTTTTGAACTGAGCCAGGAAGCCGAACACGGGCGGCTGGACCGGCGCTGTGGAGCCGTCGCCCCGATCTCGCCCGTCAACGCCGGACTGCCGGGGGCCCGATCGGCCATTACGATCCAGCGCGACTGGACGGAAAAGAACGACCCGCTCCAGACGCAGAAAAGCCACACCCGCCACTTCCTCTCCAGCCTCGCTGTGGGCGAAAAGAAGCGCGCGACCGAGGCGGTGCGCGGGCACTGGTCGGTGGAAACCCGCAACCACTACAAGCGCGACACCAGCGCCTGGCAGGAAGACCGGCACCGCCATCGCAAACCCAACGCCGCCCTCAATCTGGCGCTCACCCGCAACGTTCTCCTGGCCCTCATCCCCTTCGAGCCAGGCCAGCCGTTGGCCCACTTCTTCGAACGCTACCATCGTCACCCATCCCACGCCCTCCGACTCCTCCTCGAGGCCCGCCCCGTTCTATGAGCCTGCCAGCCAAACGCCTTGTGGGGTCGTCGTCAACCCACAGAATGCGGCTGTTCATAGGTTTCTCTCGTCAGTGAGTGCGGCTTGCAACTGGCACTTAGGTTGGGCGGCGGCACTCGCGCCGACCCGCAACCGGAACCCTCAACCGACCTTCACTTCCACCCGGATCGGCTCTTGGAGGCCCGCCTAATTTGGTGAAGTTACGGATCAATGTCAACGCCACCGGCGTCAACCGGGCAGTGCATCCCCAAGTTGTCGGTGGCAAAGAACGCCCGTGAGGGCACCGGGCCTACCGCGGCGTGCGCTCGCTGTTGTAGGCCGGGTG
>CAJCBL010000220.1 GCA_903960515.1 uncultured Verrucomicrobiota bacterium | reverse complement strand
GTCGGTCGAGATTGAAGAAGCGGGCGGCCATGGCCTATTAAAATACCGCATGACGTTGCCTGTCAACAAAATATGCAACTATTTTGAACAAAACTCGAAGTCCGACAGGCTGCTAGCACGCTGCTTGAGCGCAGGAGGAGAGCCGATTCCCGATGTCGAAGGCGAACGCGTTCACTCCACCTGGGACGGATTTAGGTTTCCGGGGGAAGAAGGAAGGAATTGCAGGGCAGGAGAGGGAAGGCCGGGCCAAGTGGGGAATCCGGCCAGCGCTTATCCTCCGTATCCAGTAAATTCACCATGTAGCAGCAGTGCGGTCCCCGGCGCAGTTGGCTGCTAGAATTGACCTGGCCCTTAATGGGGGATGCTCGGTCTAGCGCTCCCGGCGCTGCTGCCACCAAAATCGACCTGTCCCCAAAATTGGCCGCTCGGAGTTTGGGACGGAGACGGTTTCCGCGGGAAAGAGTGGCAGGGCTACCATAATCGACCTGTCCCTATCGGGCTGGTGAATCGCACCACACCCCTTTGGCCGACGCGCTCGGCGGGGCCGTCAGAGACGCGCGGGCTCCGGCGCCGGTGTAAACGAAGAGCCAAGTCAGTTTGCGGGGGCGCGACCGTACAGCACCCACCTCGACACCCGTTGCGCCCCCGGGACGGGTGGGGACAACGGCTGTGTCCGCGGATTAAGGATGCGTTCACCGGCCCGGGGCCGGCGCATCCCTTGTCGCTTGCCGGCGAGGACTTGCAGTCGATTTTCGCCCGAAGCCGCGTGCATCGATTCAAGAAATACGCAGGCCAGCGGCCGCAGCCGCCAGCGCGGCCTTGGCCCGGCGCCCTGGCTCGACTCCACCCGGCGGCACAGCACTACGCCTTCTTGGCCAGCGGGAGGATCTTCTCGACCTTCGCGATCAGGGCTTCGTTCTGGAAGGGCTTCGCTATGTAGTCGCGCACCCCCAAGTGCCCGGCCCGCTGCACACTGGTGGAGCCGCCTTCGGCGGTAAGCATCACGACCGGAGTGTTGTCGCCCTTCTCTCGCAGCAGTGTAAGCATCTGGATACCGTCCATCTGGGGCATCGTGATGTCGAGGATGATGAGGTCGGGCTTGTGCTCGGCGGCGGCCTTGAGCCCCTCCTCTCCGTTGGATGCCTCGATGAGGGTGCAGGCGTACTCCTTGAAGGCCCGCTGCAGGATCATCCGAATGGTCTTGGAATCGTCGATGGTGAGTAGTTTGTGCATGGGGAATCAGTCGTTCTTGAACATCAGGTCCGCGATCACGCTGTGGCCTTCGACTTTGAAGATGTAGGTGCGGCGCACGGCGCCGCGTGGTGGCTGGATGGCGATGTCGCTGCCCCAAACCACGGTGGGGATCGTGAGTTTGCAGGGGTAGCCCAAGTCGTGAATCCTGTTTTTGAAGACACCCACGGTCATGTTGGTGAGCTCACCGATCACGTCGGAGGCGATCTCGCGGCCCCCCTCCAGTACTTCTTTCATGGTCATGCCCAGCATGCTTTGCACGATCGAGTGTACGAGGGCTTCGGAGAGGTAGATGAACACCAACCCGGAGATGTCGCCGGCAAACCCGACATTGCCCACGGCGATGGTCCCGTCGAGATCTGGAGGGCGAAGCCACGGCTCGGTCGCAGGCAGGGGCGAGGAGCCATGAACGGGTATGGCGCTCTTCTGCATCATGGTCTGGAAGACCTTCTGCACGGCCTGCTCGATGCATTCTTTGAAGAGATCCTCGGTGAGGTCGGTCGGCATGGGAACGAAAAATGGCGGCGGTGATTGGGATGGGGCGGTGTCGGCTTGATCTCCCCCTGTGGGGCCAGCGCTGTGCACCTGAGTGGTGGGCGGTGCACCCTTCATCGGCTCCGGGGGCGCGGTCTTCAGCGCCTTTGTGCATTGGTGTGCAAATTTTGTTCACTCCAGGCGCGGGTGGCGCATCTGGGCCGTACCCATTCCGTTGTAGCAGGAGGGTGCTTGCACGCGATTCAGAGTGTAGTTCGCGGGCAGGGCCGCTCCTGCTGCCCGGGCACTGCCCGAGCGCAAAGCGGGGCGACCGCGTGTTTACGGCTCAGTTGCCCATCAATCCCGAGTCCGCCGTTCAGCCAGTGTAGCGAAAGGGCTCCCGTAACACGCTTCAGTGCTACCTCAACGCCCGGAAGCGCTGCTCTGTGGAGGTGCGCTGGCGAAGCGCTCCCGCCGGCCCCACGGAATCGCGAGATGCCGGCGGCTTTCAAACACCGAGCGGCCCTCGGTCCCCAGACCGTGGCTCAAAAGGGCAGGCGAGGGGACTTGCAGCAGAGGCAGCGGGTAACCAGGCGATCAACACGCATTCGTCGCCGCCTCTGCTCTGCGCCGTGACAATGCAGTCCGATGGAGGGCCGGACTTTGCGTCCGCACCGTGTGGACGTGAGTGGCGAGTCGTGGCAGCGCTCTTCGCTGCGACGAATGCGGGAGCGTTGGCCCTCCACCACCGCAGGAGAACAAAACAGAGTGAGAACATCGTTGAACTGAATGGTCACAGCTCAGGTGTCCCCGATTGCCTCTCGCGCGGGCAAATGGTTTGACGCCGCCGCGCGGGCCCCGAGGAATTACCGGTGTACGGCTCGCCTGCGCGGGTGTCGTGTGACCGGGCAAGGCCCGGAGCGCGTGCCGAGTGCCGGCCGGACCATCCACATAAACCTTCCGCGAATACATTATCCTCCTCGTGAAATCCCAAGGCGTGTTCATCGGCACCGACAGCGGCGCCACCACTTCGAAAACCGGCGGCGTGTGGGCCGACGGCTCCGCGATCTCGCAGAAGCTCCGCCAGAGCTCGACCAATTCCCAGTTGGGTACGCAGTCGGTGATCAGCGGCTGGGTGGATGGAGTCAGCGGTTTCCTGGCGGAGAATGGGCTGGTGTGGGCCGATGTGCGCGGCGTGGGCCTGGCCCTGCCCGGGCCGTATCAGCGTTACGGAGTGCTCGACCGCTCGGCCAACCTGCCGGCAAGCTTCGTGGGCTGGGATTTCTACACCGATTATGCCCGCGCCCTCGCGGTGGCCGCCGGCCGCCCGGTGCCGCTGGTGGTGGGCAACGATGGCAACTACGGCGGCGTGGGCGAAGCCCAGCGTGTGCGCGGCAACGAGAAGGCCTCAGTGCTCATGCTCGCCCCCGGCTCGGGCCTGGGCTGCGCCTACATCGACCAGAACGGCCTCCCTCTAGACGGCGACACCCTGGCCGGCATGGAGGGCGCCCACATGCCCGCCCCGCTGCACCTGCTGGGCGGCGTGCGGGCCTATCCCTGCGGCTGCGGCCGCACCTGGGGCTGTGTTGAGGCCTACACCACGATCTCCGGCCTGCCCCATCTTCTTGAGGACATGCTCAAGAAGTATCCGGATCACGAACTTGCCACCTCCACCGCGCCGACCAAGGACAAGGTGCTCTCGCTGCGCGGCCGCGCGCAGAAGGGCGACGCGCTGGCTACGGAGATCTTCGACTTCCAGGCCAGGGCGATGGGCCTGCACGTGGCCAATCTGACCATGGCCCTCGATACCAAGTACGTTGTCATCGGCGGCGGCTTGATGGACCCGGAATCCACGCTCCCGGAGTTCCGCGAGCGCTACCTGCGGATCCTGGGCGAGGCGGCCGCCCCTTATCTTTTCCCGGCCCAGCGCGCCACGATGAAGATTGTCCCTGCCACACTCGGCGAGTTGTCGCAGGCCATCGGAGCGGCGCTGGTTGCCCTCTACACCACCAAGCATCAGGGGCGCTGAACGGGAGTGCCTGCGCGCCGGTTTCCTGGCGCGCGGGTATTTGTTTTTGGGGTCGGCCGCCTCCGATCGGCCCCGGGAAAACGTCAACCTCAGAAAGTTTTGGTTGATTTCGGAAACCCGCCTACTAACGTCCCCCCTTTTTCCACCTAGGACTGCCCCTCTGCGGGGGATACAGGCCACATTCAAAACGTATTTCCATGAAGCAGCTCAAGCTCAACGTCATTGCCCGCGAGGGCCAGGGTCGCAGTGCCTCGCGCCGTCTGCGTTCGAGCGGGAAGATCCCCGCCATTCTTTACGGTAAGCACACCGAGCCGGTGCAGCTCGCCGTCGATGTGCCCGAGTTCCGCCGCCTACTCAAGGTGATCGGCGGCTCTACGGCGCTGATCGAGTTCAAGCGCCCCGACGGGCGCGACGCCATCTCCTTCATCCAGGAGATCCAGCGCAACCCGCTCACCGACGAATATCTCCATATCGACCTCCGTGAGGTCGCCGCCAACGAGACCATCGATCTCCAGGTGGGCGTACGCATCGTCGGCGAGGCCGACGGCGTGAAGAACGAAGGCGGCATCTTGAATGTCTCCGCCCACGTCCTACGCATCCGCTGCTTGCCCAAGGATCTTCCCGAATTCATCGACGTCGATGTCGCCGCCCTCAAGACCGGCGATTCGATCCACGTTGCTGGTTTGGTGGGGATCGCTGGCGTCGAGTTCCTCGACAGCCCGAAGCAGCCGGTCGTGGCCTGCGTTGCCCCGGCCGCCGAAGAGACCGCCGCCCCCGTCGGTGGCGCAGCCGCTGCCGAAGGTGCCGCTCCCGCTGCTGGCGCCGCTCCCGCTGCTGGCGCTGCTCCCGCTGCTGGTGCCGCTCCCGCCGCTGGCGCCAAGCCCGCTGCTGGTGCCAAGCCCGCTGCCGGTGCCAAGCCCGCTGCTCCGGCCGCCGCGAAGGCTCCCGCCAAGAAGTAAGTTTTTCATCTGCGCGCGGCCCCGCCGCATTGGTGGTGCCGCGCACGTTCTTTGAGTCATGTCGATCGCCGTTCTCGCCGGTTTGGGCAACCCCGGAGAGGAGTACGCGGATACGCGCCACAATCTCGGTTGGCTCGTGCTCGATGCACTCGCGGCCCGCGCCGGCCTTCAATGGTCGCGCGACCGCAATGCCGAAGCAATGGTTACACGCTGGGATCTTCCCTCGCGCACTCCGTTGTTGCTGGTCAAGCCGCTCACCTATGTAAACGAGAGCGGCCGATCCCTGCGCCGCACCTGCGACTACTTCCGCCATCCCACCACCAAGCTCGCGGTCGTCTACGACGATCTCACGCTTCCAGTGGGCCGGTTGAAGCTTTCTGTAGACGGCAGCGCAGGCGGCCACAATGGAGTACAGAGCCTCATCGACCACCTCGGTGCCGGCTTCGTACGCTTTCGCATTGGCATTGGCCCCCGTCAGCCTGCCCAGATCGACCTCAAGGACTTTGTGCTCGGCCGTTTCCCACCGACCGATCGCCAGATCATCGACCACCAACTCTCCTTTTATCTCAACGGACTCGAACTCCTCGCCACGCGGGGACGGGAGGCCGCCATGAACCAGCTCAACCGCCGCATTTCCTCCGTAAATGAAACCGATCAAGCGCAAGTATAAGGCCACTTTCATCATCGACACCCGCGGGCGCGAAGAGACCCTCGACGTCCTCCTCGAGAAGGTGAAACTGGATATCACCGCCGTTCAGGGCGAAGTGGTTTCCGTGGAAAACCTCGGGCAGCGCGACCTCGTGCGCTCGACCGATCCGAAGTTCACCAACGCCCCCTACGTGCAGATGGAGTTCCTCGGGCCCATCGACGCCCCCAAACACCTCCACGAGCGTCTCCGCCTCAACCAGGTGGTGTACCGCGCGATGTTCGAGTCCGTCTGAGTCCACCCAGCCCCGATGGCCTATCTCAACAAAGTCTTCCTCATCGGCAACCTCACCCGCGACCCCGAGTTGCGTGTGACGCCGAAGGGCACCGCGATCTGCTCGTTCGGTCTGGCGGTGAATCGCCAGTTTCGCGACGAAAGCGGCACCGCCCGCGATGAGACGACCTTTGTCGACATCGAGGCCTGGGGCAAACAGGGCGAACTCGTCTCCAAGTATCTCGTCAAGGGCAACCCTTGCATGGTTGAGGGCCGCCTGCGTTTCGACTCTTGGGAGGACAAGACCTCCGGTCAGAAGCGCAGCAAGCTCAAGGTCGTCCTCGACAATGTCCAGTTTCTCTCCCGCGGCCCCGGCCCCGGCGGTGGTGGCGGTGGCGGGGCCCCCTCCGAGATGGGCGGCGATTCCGTATCCGAGGAGCGCTTCAGCCCGCCGCCCCCGCGCAGCACTCAACGGCCGGCGCCTCCTCCAGACTCTGCTCCCGGCCTCGAAGACGATGTCCCGTTCTGATTCCAACAATCTTTAACTCAACACGACTGCCATGTCCCATACCGAGATTCTCCTGACCAAGCCCGTCGAGGGCCTTGGCGCCGAAGGCGACCAAGTCAAAGTCCGCGCCGGCTACGCCCGCAATTTCCTGCTCCCGCAGAAAATCGGCGTCACAATCACCGCCTCCAATCGCAAGCAGGTCGAGGCGCTCAAGAAGCGCCGCGCCGATCGCGAGGGCCATGAACTCGACGGCGCCAAGGCTATCGGCGCCCAGATCGAGAAGGCCAATATCGCCATCGCCATGAAGACCGGCGAGGGTGGCAGGCTCTTCGGCTCCGTTACCGCCAACGACCTCCACGACAAGCTCGTGGCTGCCGGCGTTAACGTGGAGAAGAAGCGCATCCATCTCGCCGCCCCGGTGAAGGCCCTCGGCAAGCACGAGGCCACCGTGAAGCTCCATGCCGATGTCACGGTGACGCTCACCTTCGACGTCGTCTCGGAGAATCCGCTCCTGGAAGCGCAGAAGTAAGCCGGGCATTTGTCTCCTTTCGAAAGCCGCGCGGCCTCTGGGCCGCGCGGTTTTTTTTGCGTGCAGTCTGCGGCCTGCCGGGGGCGCTGCACCGCGGCCACCGGGCTGCCCCGATGTATCCGGGCGGTGGGCTTTGGCCTGGGCCCTGTCCCCCACAAGCGCGCATTTTCGCGCTCAAGCCACCAGCCGACTCCGCCGTGACCCTGTAGTCGTACCGCTTTTAGCTCTGGCAGTGCACGAACTCCGGTGCCCGCCGTAGGCGGGTGCTTGCAAGCAATCTGCGCTCGGAATCGCGAGCCAGCTCGCGCCTGCAAATCGGACCGTCACCGCCCAGCGGTAACAAGGCAGCCCGATTGTAGGGGCAGAGCGGATTGCCACGGCGCAGGGCTGGCCTGGCCGTCAAAGACGTTGATGCCGGTGGGCTGCCGCTCCAGCGTGGCGGCGATGCGAAGGAAAATCGGATTCGGGATCGCGGTGCTACTCTCACTGACGTTGGTGCTTGCACTGGCGGTGTTGCGGCGACCTGTCGTGCACTCGGTTGCCTGTCATCCGGCGGCGGGTGCCGCGCATCCTGCAACGAGCATCGCAGCGGGCGAGGGCACCAAGGGGGCGGCAATAGCCGGCGAATTCACGTCGGCGGAATTGGTGAAGAAGAGTGCCGTTGTGCATCAGAACGCCGATGCCGTCGCCGCATCCGCTGGTGGGCCCGGCAAGGATGGCGCTGCCTCAGCGGGCGAGGCGTCCGGGGGCACTCAGGCTGTTTGGACGGGGGGACCTAAACTGGCGGGCACCCCCCATTGGGCAGGCCCGACCAAGGGGCAGTTGCTCCGGCCCACCGATTTTTCGAAGCTCACCGAGGCGTTGAAAGGCAAACAGGCGCTGGCTACCGGTCTCGACGAGGCCGCAGTGCGTGCGGAGTTGGAGAAACGGTCGCTCACTGGAGACGCTGAGGCCGCACTCACGCTCGGGCTTATGCTCCGCTACGGCGATACCGCTACAGACAAGGCGCAGGGCGCCAAGCTGATCTCCGCCGCCGCCGAAGCAGGCAATACCCGAGCGATGGCGGAGTGGGGACGCGTGCTGCTCGCCGATGAGTCGAGCGCCGGTTCGGCCACTCAGGCCGATGACTGGCTGCGCCGCGCCTGGGCAGCAGGCGAAAACGAGGGGGCCTTCCTGCTGGCCAGCGCGCAGCGTCTTGGAATGTTGAAGCCTGCTGAGGGGGAGAGTTCTCAGTACATGCTATTGGCAGCTGCCCGGCAGGGAAACGAGTCGGCCCAGCGGTTGTTGGTGAGCCAGTTCAACGAGAGTGAGGGCGGAGCGACGAAGGAGCAGGTCTGGCAATGGACGGAGGCGATGGCCCAAGGCGGCGATACGGTTGCGATGATGGCTAGGGCGGATCAGCTGGCTACGGCCGGCGATTTTGCCTCCGCAGTTCCGTGGCTTGAGCGCGCTGCGGGCAACGGTTCGGTGGATGCGATCATGGTGCTGGCCCTGATGGCCCGCCAGGGGCAAGGGGGGCCGCAGGCAATGGCCGCAGCCGTCCAACATCTGAGTACCCAATTGGAAAGCCCCACTACGGCGACAGCGGACGCCAGCTACGCTCTTGCCCTGTTGCTCGCGATGCAGGCGAAGGACCAGACCGACGTGCCGGAGGTGTTGCGCCATTTGCGTGAGGCTGGCGCTCAAGGTCACTACCACGCGGCATTGGCTGCCCGGATGATCGATACAGGCGCGGAGCTGAGTGATGCAATGGCTGCGGTCCTCAAGATGGACGAGAAAACGGCCTATGTGCGCTACATCGAAGCCTCACGTACTCAGCCTCTCGATTCGGGACCGACAGAGGCGTGGCAACCTGACGCGACGCCCCGCCCGCTTCATGTCACCGAGCCCCTATACCCGGCGGAATTGTTGGCTGCCCGGACGATGGGAGATGTCACCGTTCAATTCATTGTCCTTGATAACGGTACGGTGGATGATTGCCGGATCGTGGCATCAGACCATCCGGCCTTTGCGGCCGCCGCGACCGAGGCGCTGCAGCAGTGGCGTTTTCAGCCAGGGGTGAAAGACGGCAAGCCGGTGGCTACTCGGCTGCAAATCAGGTTCCCCTTCAGGGGGCGGCAGTGATCCACGCGCTTGCCGCCCGAAGACGGGCCTCCAACGCTCCGGGACCGTCATGATCATCGACTGTCACGTGCATCTATACCCTGGCGACGCCATCGCCGCGCCGGCGGCCTGGGCGGAGGGGCGGGGCGAGGCGCGCTGGGCGGCGATGGTCGGGCCCCGCGCCGGCGGCGGGGCGAGCCTCCAGGGCTGGGCGGACTTCGACGGGCTGCTGCGCGACATGGACGCTGCGGGCGTGGACCGCTCGGTGTTGCTGGGGTGGTATTGGGAAACTGCGGCTACGTGCGCCGAGCAGAACAGCTTCTACGCCGAGTGCGTGCGCCGGCACCCCGACCGGCTCGAGGCCTTCGCCACACTGCACGCGGCGGCGGGCGTCGAGGGCGTGCGCGCCGAGCTAAGGCGTAGCCGCGACGAGGGGCTTTCGGGGATCGGCGAGCTGTGCCCGCCGGCTCAGGGTTTTGGTTACGACGATCCGGCCCTGGCGGTGGCCCTGGAGTTGGCGGCCGCGTGGCGCTGGCCGGTGAACCTGCATGTGACCGAGCCCGCGGGGCGCGCGTATCCCTGGAGGGTGGAGACGCCGTTTCTGGAGCTGATGGCTCTGGCGGCTCGGCATCCGGATGTGCGCTTCATCTTCGCGCACCTGGGCGGGCTGCTGCCGTTCTTCGAGTTGAACGCCGCTGTGGCCAAGCCCCTGACCAACGTCTCCTACGACACTGCGGCTTCGCCTCTGCTCTACCGGCCGGAGGTTTTCCCGCTGGTGGCGAAAGCTGTAGGGGCGGAGCGGATCGTGTACGGCTCGGACTATCCGCTGCGGCTCTACCCCAAGCTGCAGGCGCAGCCGGAGTTTGCCCGCTTCCTCTCCGAGCTGCGCGGCTGCGGGCTGGCTCCTGCGGAGTTGGCGGCGGTGCTGGGCGGAAATTGGGCGCGGCTGCGGGGCGGCGTTTAGGGAATCAGGCAGATCCGACTTATCCGACAGGCAAGCCGGGTTCCGCTGGCACGCCGTCGGGTGCGGTTCGCCAGGGAATCGTGGCTACGTGGCGCTGTTCGGATCGCGAGCCAGCACGCTCCTACGAGGAGGAGGGAACCGCCTAGGCCCACTCGGGTGGGTTTTGCAGCTCGGGCTTGAGCACGCCGATGCAGGGGAGATTGCGGTAGCGCTCGGCGAAATCCAGGCCGTAGCCCACCACGAAGCGGTCGGGAATCTGGAAACCGGTGAAATCGGCCTCGAAGGGCACCTCGCGGCGACCGCGCTTGTCGAGCAGCACACAGGTGCGCACCGAGGCTGGATTCAACTTTTGGATCAGTTCGACGACGAGCGAGAGGGTCTTGCCGGTGTCGAGGATGTCGTCGATGAGCAGCACATGCCGGCTTTCGATGTCGAGGGTGAAGGTGTTCTTGATCTCGGGCACCCCCACGGACTGGGTGGCGTTGCGGTAGCTGGAGACCCGCACGCAATCCAGTCGTATGGGGCAGGCGATCTCGCGCAGCAGGTCGGCGGCGAAGAACATCGCACCGTTGATGATGGCGATCACCGTGATCTCCTTGCCGGCGTAGGCACGGTTGATCTCGCGACCGAGCGCGCCCAGGCGACGCTTGATCTGGGCTTCGGAGACGAGGATCTCGGCGAGGTCCTGGTGTGCTGGGATTTTGGCGCGGACAGGCATGTGCGTGTGCGACCCTAGCTGGAGGCGGGGAAGCCTGGCAACTGGGATAGAGCCTTCGATCCTAGTCGCGCGCTTTCAGGAAGGCCTTCAGGAAAGCCACGTTTTCGTTCATCGAATGCACGCGGCGTACGACCCCGGTGGCTACGGCTTTGTAGAATTTGGCGGCGACGGCCGGCTCGGCGTCGAGAAGGGCGCGCAACTCCGGGTAGGGCACTGCGATGATCTCAACGCGTTCAAGGGCCTTGCCCGAGGCCGAACGGAGGCCGGGCCCGAAGAAGGCCATTTCCCCCGTATAGCTGCCGGTGCTCAGCACTGCCAATTCCTCCTCGTCGCCGGTGGGCGACAGCTTGGTGATATGCAGGGTGCCCACGGTGAGGATGAGCAGGCTCTCGCCGGGATCCTTTTCGTGGAAGGCGTAGGAGCCGGCTTCCAGCACGGTCTTGTGGGTGATCGCCCGCAGGCCGGAGAGTTCGGCGGGGCTGAATTCGGCAAAGAGGGAGCACTGGCTCAGGTCCATGGTAGTCGTCGGTAGTGCTTGGTTGTGGCGGGTTGACGGCGCACGGCGGATACCTTCCAACCGGTGCCAACTGCGGTGCAACCTGCCGGTGGCGGCCTGCGGTGGCGAGGGTGTATTTCCGGAGCTCGCGAGGGCGGGATGCGGGACACTCGGGGGGCCTCCCAGCCGGTGCCCCCGTGAAACGGTGACAGAGGCCGAAGGCATGGAATCGCACCGCTTTTGGCTCGTACAGTCCCCGCACTCCGGTGTCCGCCGTAGCAGCGTGCCTGCACGAGATCTCCGGTGTCCGTTCGTAGGAAGCGTGCTTGCGCGCGATTCAGGGCCCAGATCGGGTGCAAGCCCGCTCCCACCCAAGGGCACCGATACACTTGCGAGCGCGAGGGTGGAAAACCGCCGCAAGCGCAGGGGCATGGCTCAACCGTAGCCGAAGATCTGGATCTTCCAGGCTCGGGCCTGCTCAAGCACCCGGACCTTATCCAGGAGGATGGTGTTGTGCGCCTCCAGGGCGGCGTGACCGATGCCGGCCTCGCGCATCGTCTCCAGGGTTCGAAGCCCGAATACCGGCACATCGAAGCGATAGTCCTGTGCCGGCTTTACGGTCTTCACGAAGAGGAGATGGTCGGTCTTGAACTCGCCGGCGCGCCGCAGCATGGCGTCGGTGCCCTCGAAGGCCTCCACGGCCACCACGGTGCCTTTGCGCACCACCACGCCCTGGCCGATGTCCAGGCGGGCTACGTCTTTAGCAATGTGGATACCGTGCTCAAGGAATTCCTCCGGCATGGAGAAGCGGCCGGTCATGGGGCCGGGCTCGGCGAGTTCGTCGTCGAGGAAGGCGCGCGCGTCCAGCAGGGTGATCTTGAGTTTGGCGATCTCTTCGCCGATGGCTCCAAAGATGGTCTCGGCGTTGCGGCGCTTGAGGGAAAACAGGATGCGGGCGGCCTTCCAGTCGGGGTGCAGGCCCTTGAAGAGGCGCCTCGGGGTGATCTGGCCGGCCATCAGTGCGTAGCCGGCGCCGAATTCCTGGAGCGCGGCGAGCATGTGGCCAAGCTGACCCACCAGGATGGAGCGCCGCTCGTTTTCCGGGAAGGTGGCGAGGAGCTCGGCCGGAGTTTCCTCCTCGAAGGCGATCAGGCGCAACGGCACGCCGGCGCGGCGGATCGCCGCAGCAACGCGGATCGGATACTGGCCCTGGCCAGCGATCAGGGCGATCGGGCGGCGCGGGTCGAAGTCGGCAGGAAGGAAGCGGGAGAGGGAGGGCACGGCGCTAAGGCAGAATGCTGAAGGCTGAAGACGGAGGGCAGGAGGCGGACGAAGAGGAAAGTTGAAGTCGAAGACGGCGGCCAGAAGCAGGCAATGGGCGGAAGCTGGCGGGGCACCGATGATGGCCGCCACATAATTGACCTGTCCCTAACAACCCTTGGCCGCCACATAATTGACCTGTCCCTAACAACCCTAACAAACTGTGAGGGGGCGAAGGCGATCGAGGAGGAAGCGGAAAGTCGAAGACGGGAGGGGCGGACGCTGGGGGTACGAGGAGCGGGCGGACCTTCGACTGCGGCACCGGGTGTCTCCGTGGAGGACAGGGGAGGGTAATGTCTGTAAACCGGCGTGATCTCACGCGTCCCCTCGGGCCGGGCCCATTCGCAGCCCTGAACCCACTGCCGTGCGCTGTCGCATTCCATCTACCACGCGGAAGGCGGCTGCGGCCAAACACCAGGATGATCCGGTGTTTGGCGACGCTGGGCAGCCTTATTTGAACTCGACCAGCTCAACGTCGAACTCGAGCACGGAATCGCTGGGGATCTCACCCATGTCGCGCGCGCCATAGCCGAGGTCGGCGGGCACCCAAAGGCGGATCTTGCCGCCCTTGCCGATGAGCTGGAGACCCTCGGTCCATCCGCGGATCACCCCGCCGAGGGAGAATTCCAGCGGCTCGCCGTTGTTCTTGTCGGTGGTGTCGAAGATGATGCCGTTGGCCAGTTTGCCGGTGTAGCGGGCCTTCACACTGTTGGAGGCGGTGGGCTTGGGGTCGGTGCCGGGAGTAAGAATACGGTAGCGGAGGCCCGAGGCGGTCTTGGTGACGGTGGTGTCGGCGTCGATCTTGGCGAGGAAGGCGGTGTTGACGCCGGCCCACTCCTTGGCCTTGCCCTCGGCTGCCTTGGCCTTCGCTTCCTTGGCGGCGGCTACGATCTTGGCGTTGGCCTCCACTCGGGCCTTGAAGAACTGGTCGAGCGAGGGCCCGATGCTCTCTGGCTTGAAACCCAGATCCTCGCCCTTGAGCGCCATGCGGAAGCCGGCCAGCAGAGAGTCGATGTCGGCCTCGCTCATGCCGAGTTCGGTGACCATCGAAGGGAGCTGCATCTGACGGACTTTGTAGAAGCCCAGGACCTTGAAGGCCACATCGGCGCTGGCCGGTGCAACGGGCGCCGGAGGCGGCACGGGGGCGGCAGCCGCCGGAGCAGCGGCCGGAGCGGGTGCCGCAGGGGCGGCGGCCGGGGTATCGGCAGCGCGGAGCGCCGCGGAGGAGAGGGCGAGGGCGAGGACGAGAGGATAACGCATGGAAGGTCTTTGTTAGCGGAACACGGGCCGGAGTAAAAGCCCGTTCGCCGGGGATTTTGCGGCCCGTGCTTTGGTTCGGGGCTTGCGCGATTCCCGGCGCTTGGGCGGGCGACGGGAGGTGCAGCCCGCTCGCGCCTCGGCGCGGTATTCGGAGTTCGGGGCGGGTTTGCGCCTGGCCGCGGCCAACCGTTTGCCCTCACGGCCGTGAAGCTAAACGGTCGGGCGCGTGCCTGGTATTACCGGCCGGTTTGCTAGCTACCCGATGGCGGGGGCCCGGCGCACCTCGCGGTCAGAAGCCTCCGCGGATCACCACACCGCCTCCGAACCTGTTTTCGGTTACATGTGGGCGGCGGGTGGGCATCGGCGAAAATGAACCTCGGGCGGCTTTGACCGCCGGTCGGTGCGGCCCCAGCGTAGCGGAGCATCTCACCGTCACCATGGAAGAAAACACCTCAAGCACGCCCCGGGCCTGGAGCTGGATCCCCACGCTGTATTTCAGTCAGGGGCTGCCCAACGTCGCCGTGGCGGCGTTGTCGGTGGCGCTGTACAAGAGCCTGGGGGCCTCCAACGCGGACATCGCTTTCTACACGAGTTGGCTCTACCTGCCGTGGGTGATCAAGCCTCTGTGGTCGCCGCTGGTCGAGTTGCTCGGCCGCAAACGGCGGTGGATTGTGGCGACACAGTTTCTGATGGGCGCGGTGTTCGCCTCGGTGGCTCTTACGATTCCCGGCCCGGGGTATTTCCAGGCCACGCTCGCGCTGTTCTGGCTGTTGGCGTTCTCCTCGGCCACGCACGACATCGCGGCCGACGGTTTCTATCTGCTCGCGCTGCCGGAGCACCAGAGGGCGGCGTTTGTGGGCGTGCGCAGTACATGCTTTCGCATGGCGATGATCGCGGGGCAGGGTGGGTTGGTGTTTGAGGTGGGGCGTTGGATCAAGAGCGGCGTGGGCGCAGCGCAGGCCTGGAGTTGGGCTTTCGCCGCACTCGCGGGATTCTTCGGGCTGGTGGCGGTGGTTCACCAGTTTGTGCTGCCCCGGCCGAGTGGAGACGCTCCAGCGAAACGCGGCGGGGCGCTGGTCGCGGATGGGCTTGCGGTGTTTGCCTCGTTCTTCCGGAAGCCGGGCATGGTGACGGCGGTCGCCTTCATGCTGCTGTATCGCTTCGGCGAGGCTCAGTTGGTGAAGCTGATCCAACCGTTCCTGCTCGATGCGCGGGAGAAGGGTGGGATGGGTCTCACCCTCGAACAGGTCGGCTTGTACTACGGTACGATCGGCACGGCTGCGCTGCTGGCGGGCGGATTGCTGGGCGGTTGGGTTGTCTCGCGCTGGGGCCTGAAACGCCTGCTCTGGCCGATGGCCTGCGCGATCCATGTGCCCAATCTTGCCTACGTGTATCTCTCCCTTGTGCAGCCCGATTCGCTGGCGGCGGTGGGCGGGGCGATTGCGGTCGAGCAGTTTGGTTACGGCTTCGGATTCACGGCGTACATGCTCTACATGATGTTAGCTTCGGAGGGCAAAAGTTGTACCGCGCACTATGCGATCTGCACGGGTTTCATGGCGCTGGGGATGATGTTGCCCGGCATGGCGTCGGGCTGGCTGCAGGAGCAACTTGGGTACGTGCATTTCTTTGGATGGGTTTGCCTGGCGACGCTCCCGTCGTTTGCCGTCACCGCCCTGATCAAGGTCGACGACCACTACGGCAAGCAGCGGGCTGGGTGAGCGGGCAAGCGAGGTGCTTGGGATTTGGCTCCGAGCCAAGAGCCCGAAGGGAAACTGTGCCAGGGCGTTGGAGGGCAGTTCAGAGCACCTGGACGGTGGTAAGTTTGGATGCGGGGTGCGCGAAGGTTGGCCGCGCGCCTGTAGTGACGGTTTAGGTGCGGTGGGGGAGGCCGTCGACGAAGTCGGGTTTGGAGGGGGCCAATCGTGGCTGTGCCAGCACCCCGCCGCAGCACCAGTCCGGGCAGCTTCATCCTCCAAGAACATGCGACGCAGCGCGACAAGCGCCTCCCTGTAACGGGACACTGTAGTGGTGCTGCAGGGCAACGTAGGCTTCGGCGCGGACGAGATCGGCACTCCCCCGTTTGTTCGCTCCGGTGGTCCAAGGCCTCGAGGAATTCTCGCGCTTGGTGGAACTGGGCCTCGGGGTGCCCGAAGCGGGACCAGCACGACCGAGGTGTCGACACCGACCATCAACGCGCGGCCTCCAGTTTGGCACCGGCCGCTATCGTATGCTGGCGCGAACAACCTGAATTGGGTTGTCGGGCGCAGAGTGGAATACGCTCCAAAATGAGGATAGGGACAGGTCGGAAATCTTAGACACAGGCCTCGTTGTGACTAATTTGGTGCGTTATGAGGCTGGGGCGTATCAAGATTTCGACTGAGGAGGGGCCGGCAGCCTACCACTGCATGACGCGCGTGGTGGCGGGGGAGCGCCTCATCGACGACCCGGCCAAGGAAATCCTGCGACGTCAGCTCTGGTTGGTGGCCGAATACTGCGGAGTCGAAATCCTCACCTACGCCATCCTCAGCAATCACTTCCACATTCTGGTGCGCGTGCCGCAAAAGATTATCCCATCGGATACGGAATTGGTGCGCCGCTACCGCCTGCTCCATCCGAAGCCGACCAAGTACCAGCAAGCGCGTATAGAGGTGATCGAGGAGCAGTTGGTTGCCGGCGGCCCCGAGGGCGAGGCGTGGCGGCGGCGCCAGTTGGCTCTGATGGGCGATGTCTCCAATTTCATGAAGCTCTTGAAGCAGCGTTTCGCCATCTGGTTCAACAAGGACCACGGCCGCTACGGCACTCTCTTTGCCGAGCGCTTCAAGTCCGTGCTGGTGGAGTGCTCCGGCAATGCACTGCGCACCATGGCCTTTTACATCGAT
>CAJCBL010000219.1 GCA_903960515.1 uncultured Verrucomicrobiota bacterium | reverse complement strand
TCTCTGCGATCTTTGCGGTTAGCGTCTTCCGCTTTCAGCCTTCAGGTTTCAGCCTTCAGCCTACTCTGCGGCCTCCTCTGCCTCTGTGTGCTCTGTGAATGGTTTGGCTTCCGTTCTATGTGATCTATGCGTTCTTTGCGGTTAAATAGCGAAGGATCCAGTCGAAGACTGGACCTACTTCTGCGGCGGAAAGAAGCGGGTAGCCGGAAGCGAGTAGCGAGTAGGCCGAGGCGGAGCTTTCGTTCTTTGTGCTCTCTGCGTTCTTTGCGGTTAGCGTCTTCCGCTTTCAGCCTTCAGCCTTCTCTTCCCTCTGTGTACTCCTCCGCCTCTGTGCGCTCTGTGGCCAGTTTGATGTCCGATGCTTTGTGCTCTCTGCGTTCTTTGCGGTAAAATAGTGAAGGATCCAGTCGAAGACTGGACCTACTTCTGCGGCGGAAAGTAGCAGGTAGCGAGTGGGCCGCAGCGGAGAACCCCGGCGTGGCGGCATACCCACCATTCCCAGACTTAAACTCGGATGAGTTACGAAAATCCAGTGAAAGCGGATCGCGGAATCGGCCATAACTCGTTGCACACCAATCGCATAAAACTCCGAGCGGGCGCTCATAGGCTTATATGACATGACGAACCGGCCTGCTTGCTGGTATGGTACCCGCGCTGGATTCCGAAAAGCCGCCCCCCTCGGCATCTGGCAAATCCCAAACACGACAATCGCTTCGAGTATGAATACTGTTCCCCGTTTCGGTATAGGCAGGCTTCGAGCCTGTGTTGCTGCCCTTGGGCTCACGGCGCTAATCGCATTGACTATCGGCCTCGCCTCGCCTGCTGCGGCGGCCACTGGCCGGCAGTCGGCTCCCTTGGACCAGTCGGGTGCCTCCAAGGCCTCCGTGCTTGCCGAGGTTTCAAACAACGTGTGGGGTGCCTCCATTGTGGGGGGGGCCACAGAGTCGCCCGCCGCAGTAGCCCCACCAGCCGCACCGCCGTCTGACCTCTTTATTTGCACGGGCGGCCCGGCCACGGGCGTCTTCGTGGCCGATGTATACTTCTCGGGTGGCACGGTTGCCAACAAGGCTACGGCTGCTATCGACACGTCCTTGCTGACCACTGTGATCCCGCAGACGGTTCTGCAGAGCGAGCGCTACGGCGCGATGACCTACACCATCCCCGGGTACCTTGCGGGTAAGACGTATACTGTCACCCTGTATTTCGTAGAAACCTATGTGACTGGGGCCAACCTGCGCACTTTCAATGTGGCAATCAACGGCACCTCGGTGTTGAGTAATTTCGACATCTTCGCTACGGCCGGGGCCATGAACAAGGCCGTGCAGAAGAGCTTCGCGGCCATCGCCGATGCGAGCGGCAGGATAGTGATCGCCTTCACCAATGGCGCGGCCAACAACGCCAAGATCGACGGTATCGCAATCACCACCCCGCCGAACACCCCGCCGACCATCAGCGCCATCGCCGACCAGAGCATAGCGTGCAACTCCTCTACTGCCGCGCTCTCCGTCACCGTGGGTGATGCAGAGACGCCCGCTGCCAACCTGACTCTGGTGGCCAGTTCCTCTGCCCCGGCTATAGTGCCGCCGGCCAATGTCGTACTCGGTGGCAGTGGCGCCAACCGCACCGTTACTGTAACCCCCGCCGCAGGCCAGTCCGGCGCAGCCACCATCACCATCACTGTCACGGATGCCAATGGTGGTAGTAGATCCACAACCTTCATCGTCACCGTCAATCCCCCGGATCGCGATGCCATGCTCGACCGCAATAATGACGGCATCTCCGACGTCTGGGCCGCCCTGTATCCGACGGCTGGCGGCCCCACCGACGACCCCGATGGCGATGGGGCGAACAACCTCACCGAGGCGCTAGCGGGCACCGATCCCTTCAGTGCAGCCAGCCAATTCGTGGCAACTACTGTGCGCGACGCTTCAGGCAACCTGAGCGTTCGCTGGTTCGGCATCGCAGGCAAACATTACTTCATCGAGACCTCCACCGACATGAACAACTGGGAGGCACAGGCGGCTGAATATACAGGCACTGGCGCTCAGATCGAGGTCATCGTGCGCCCTGCTGGCACCATCGGGGGCGATCGAGCCTTCTGGCGGGTGATAGTCATCGACATGGAGTCCACCGGCAGTAGCGGGCTCAACGACTGGGAGAAGACCCATATGGATATGGTGGCCACAGTAGGCGCTACCGCCGGGGCCAACGGCAGCATCTCCCCCACAGGGACCCAGTACGTGGCCAAGGGCGGCAGCATCACATACACGATAACCGCCAATCCGGGCTATGTCATCGATCAGGTGCTGGCAGACAGCCAGAGCGTGGGCTCCCAGGCCAGCTATACGTTCACAAATATCACCGCCGGAGCTCACAGCCTCGTCGTATCGTTCAAGCTTGACGGACCCATGACCGTGAGCCCGACGGTTATCGACTTGGGCTGCACCGCCATTGTGACCGTCTCCACGAGTGCCAAGTGGACTACCAGCAGCGACCAGTCCTGGCTCACGGCCGCTCCCGCCTTAGGCACCGGCAATGGGACCTTCACCGTAAGCGGCGGACTGAATTTGGGTACCGCCCCCCGATATGCAGTGATCACGGTGAATGGTCAGGGCGGCAGTGTGGCGGTTAACATCACCCAGAAACCCGTTAGCAACCTCGCCCTGGGCAAGCAGGCCACGGCGTCGAGCTCTCTGCCTGGGTATCCTCCAGCCAACGCAGTGGACTCCAGTGCGGCCACTCGTTGGGCCAGTGAGTTCGTTGATACTGCATGGATCATGGTCGACCTTGGTGCCAGCTATCGGTTCTGCCAAGTGGGGTTGGTGTGGGAGGCGTCTTACGGCAAGAGCTACGAGATCCAGACCTCCAACAATGGGACCACGTGGACGGCCATCTACTCGACCACCACCGGCGACGGCGGCACCGACACCATCGACGTGAACGCGACCGCCCGCTATGTACGGATGTTTGGTTCGCAGCGCGGGACGAACTTTGGTTACTCGCTCAATGATTTCAGGATCATGGGTACGCCCGCCGACTCCGATCTCTCGGTGGTGGATCTTACTCAGACCAAGTATTTTCCGCCGTACCTCAACCAGAGCTATCTGGGGACGTGCGACTGGTTCGCCATCGCCTACGGGCAAATGACGTATACCATGAATCGCATGGAGGATAGGGCTGCTGATTCTAGCAATACGTTCTCGCCCAAGTGGGGCTACAACATGATCTGCAATGCGAATTCCTATCCCTATAATATCTGGTTCGCGGACAACTACAATTTCGTAGCGCGCCACGGGTCGGTATTCTTGAGCGATCTGCCCTACGACCTGAACTATCGTGACTGGCCGACGGATTCAAGCCTGTGGCGCAAGGCCATTGCCTACCGCCTGGATCGTGTCGAGTCGGTCCCCTTCGAAAAGGAAGCGATCAAGAAGTTGTTGCAGGCTGGCGAGGTGCTGGTGGTGCAGTTTATCCCCTCGGGCAGAGATGTGGTGGCTGCAAAGAACAACCCTGCGGACAGTGAGGACGATGCTTATGTAGGTGAGTGGGTGATTCGGTCGGGGACTGCGGGGTACGACCATACTGTCGCTCTGGTGGGCTACAATGATCATATTTGGACGGATGTGAACGAAGATGGGATTGTGCAGCCCGAAGAACTGGGCGCCTTCAAACTGCGGGAGAGCATTAATGACAGTACTATGAATCGGGGGAGCTATCGCTGGGTTGCCTATAACGCAGTAAAGGATCCTACCCGTACCCTGTTCGCCGAGAACCAGGCCTGGCGCATAACCATGCGGAAGAATTACAGACCGAGGGTGCTGGCCCAGATCGAGCTCAACAGCCCTCAACGGGATGTGATGCATCTGCAACTAGGCCGCTGCAATACCACCAATGCCGACCAGGCTCGGCTGGTGAGCAATACGGCCAAGTGGGAGCCCTATGCCCTGGGGTTCAGCACGAGCATGAACGGTTTAGGCAATAACGTCGGTGCCAGTGGTGCCTCTCTTGTGGCGGGGGGCAATTTCGCCTTCGATGGAGGGTTTACCTATGATCTTACGGAATTGCTGGCGGCCAATCCCACGGCTACCCACTGGTTCCTGCGGGTGCGGAACGACGCTGGTCAGGCACTGACCATAAAGTCCTTCAAGATCATATATCCGGAGAGTGGGATTACACTAAGCCCCACTTCCCTGCCTGGTGCGATAAGTGCCGGGGAGGCCATGGTATTTGTTGCTGATCCGAACTGAGTATGCGAGCGAAGGACAGGGGCGGCTAGCCGTCCCTGTCCTTTTTTGTCTCGGTGCAGTTGCGGCGGACCTAACGAAGAACGAAGAGTGCAGAGGGCTGAGCGAGGAAGGCGGAACAGACTGAACGGCTGCGCCGTCCAGCTACGGGGGAGCGGGCTTTGCGATATCTCAGGTAAAATGTCGCTAGTCCAGTCAGAGACTGGACCTACCTTCGAGCGCTCTGTGGCGCGAAGTAGCGGCAATTTAAGAAGCGGACGACAGGCCTGGCGCCGTGACCATTCCGCCGTAGGAGCGTGCTTGCACGCGATCCGTGCTCAGGATCGCGTGCAAGCACGCTCCTACACATGACACTCTGGATCGCGTGCGAGCACGCTCCTACACGCGAACCCGAAATCGCGTGCAAGCACGCTCCTACGAATGAAGGGATATAAGGTCGCCTCACCCGCTGAGGCGCGGGCGAGGCGAATGGGAAGAAGGCAGAATCTAGAGTGCGTGCAGGTGCACCACCGCGGAGGCTGTGTTGGCTAATCGCTGTATACTTGGCTCACCCGCACTCGCAGGAAGCGGCGGGCGATGCCGGGGGTGCCGATGGGCACGGTATCCTGGGCGGTGACGCGGGCCGGGGTGCCGGCGGTGTAGGTAAGGCCGGGCACGGGTGCCCACGTGGCGAGGTCGGTGCTGGCCTCGACGGTGTAGGTGAGTCCTGGGGCCTCGGCGCGGCGGTTGAAGCTGAGCGTGAGATAGGTCTGGCCGGCGGTGGAGACGGTGCCGAGGGTCACCGGGTTGGCCACGGGGCCGCGGGCGGCCAGGCCGAAGCCGAAGCGCTGCAAATTGGTGACGCCGGCACCGTCGGGATCGGCTGCGGGGCCGGAGATGGCGTCGTTGGCGAGGTCAGATCCGGCGAAAGACTCGCTGCGCCAGCCGGCGTAGGTTGCGGTGTCCGGGGTGGAGGCGATGGCCACCGGCACCAGGGCGTACCCATGCCGCCCCGCCCTATCGAGCACGTGGATGAGGACTTCGTACGAGCCCGGGTCGCGGTTTGCGGGAACGTTGATGGTGTGGGTCCAGAGATCGCCGGTGCGCTCTGTGGTGATGGTAAGTCTAGCGGGCGAAGGGACTGTGTAGGGGGCCAGAAGGGTGGCTGCCGATAGCTCGACTGCGGCTATATCATTGGGCGTTCCGGGTGCCACGGTGATGACGACTGCGGTGGCGACTCCGGGAGTGATCCGCGCCGGGGAGGCGGTTGCTGATAGAACCACCGGGTAGGCGGTTGCGGTTCCTTCAACCAGGGGCGCGCCGGAGACTAGATGGTCGGAGAGGCGGTTGATGTAGCACTCAATATTGTCGTAGCCTTCTACTCCGGTATAGCGCATTGAGAGTTGCTTGCCGGTGTGATCTGGGGAGAGCGGGTTGAGCCCGTTATGCAGTTCCCAGGCGTCGGGCATGCCGTCGTCGTCGGAATCGAGCGGGGGCGGGGGCGGTGTGATCCAGTCGAGGCTGAAGGCATCGTTGGCCTCGGCCTCCGATTGATGCAGCGGGTTGATCTGGCGGGATGCCATCTGGCGGATGAAGCGGCGATCCATCGGATCGCGCGGGAATGCCCCGAAGTTGGCGGCGGCGACATCGATGAGGGGGTCGCCGGTGACATCGCCGGTGATGGAGGGAAACGGGTGGGGGGTGGCTACAGCCGCAATCAGCGGCGTGGTGTTGGGGTGGTTAACCAGAAAGTTGTTGCAGCAGTAGACGAGCTCGGCGTCGGCGAAGTTCGGGTGGATGTTGATCTTGTTGCCGCTGTAGTAGAGTTGGTCCGCCGCATTGTTGTGGGTGCCGAACATGCCATACGGGAAACTGCTTCGCGCATGGGCGTAGTTGTTGATGTAGTTGATGCGGAAGCTCGCCTGGAAGTTGCGCCCCCATGGGTTGAGGTAGTACGCCTTCAGGTAGATGGGTTGACCCGGGTCCCAGAGGACGTTGTGGGAGATCTCGATATCGATGGAGTCCGGGGTCTCGCAGCGCTCACAGAGGCCGTCATCGCAGTCCACCACAGGCAGCCGCCCGCCGATGCGGTAGAATAGATTGTGATGGAAGGAAATGGTATCGAGCGGGTACCCGACAGAGGAATATTTCACGAGGATGCCGCCCCGATCCCAGTGGGAGCCCAGGGTTTCAGCGAAGATCGAGTTCTGGATAGTGTGGTTGAAGGTCTGGCTGATCTGGGCGCACTCGTCGCCGGCCCAGGCGAAAGAACAATGGTCGACGATGAGATTGCTGCTATCGAGCAGGCGCAGGTTGTCCTGGTCGACGCCTTGGCGGGAGCGCAGATGGCGGAACACCATGTTGTTGCGGGCGCTGGACCCGGAACCGTAGCGTGCCGCCGAGTAGAGCCCGCGAAAGACCACGCCGGCGGGGGAGGTCTGGCCGGCGACGGTCACATCGCCCTCGCGCACGTTGTGGTTGTCGTCCCAGCGTGTTGAGGGGGCGTTGACGCCGCTGACCTTGAAGAGGACGTAGCGGCGGCGCGGGACGGACATCGCGGCGAAGAAGGACCCCGGACCGGTGGCATTGAGGTTGGTGACGTAGACTACTTCGCCGCCGCGGCCGCCGGTGATGCGGGCTCCGAAGCCCTCGGCACCGGGGAAGGCGGGGAGCTCGGCTGCGGGGGCGAAGGTGGCGAGCGCGGCGGGGCTCTCGGGCGACTCGTTTGGGGCGGTATCGTAGGCGGTGACCGCGTAGCGGTAGGTGTGGCCGGCGGTGGTGGTGGTGTCGGTGAAGGTGCAGTCGGTAGTGGTTGTCCCGATAAGGGCGCCGTTGCGGTAGATGAAGTAACCGGCTACGCCTATGTCGTCGGAGGCCGCCGCCCATTCGAGCCGGGTGGCTCCGACGGTTTCAGCGGTGCAATGCAGGCTGGGCGGGGCGGAGGGGGGCGTGGTGTCGGGCGTTTGAGCTGGGGCGAGGGGGGCGAGCAGGGCGAGGCTCGGAAAGAGGAGGAGTCGAGGGGTGAAGCGGGGTTTCATAAAGAGAAAGTGTGGTTGCTGCGTTGTGGATTCGCGGGCGAGGAGCGGGGGCTTTTGAGGAAGGCAGAGGGAAGACGGCTGAAGGCTGAACGCGGAAGGCTCAAGGCGGAGGACCTAAGGCAGAAGGCAGAATGCAGAAGGCTGAACCCGGAAGGGGAAGGAACTAAGGCGGAAGGCTGAAGGCGGAAGGCTGAACCCGGGGGCGGAGGAACTAAGGCTGAACCGGGGGCGGAGGGGAGGAGGCTGAAGGCGGAGCGGTACGGACGCGAGGTCCGACCCTACGGGAAGCTAAGGCAGAGGGAGGAAGGCGTGGTTGAAGTTGAAAAGTTGAAGTCGATGCCGGAAGGCGGGAGGAATGACCGATGACTCAGAAGGCCACAGAGGGCACAGAGGCAGAGGAGAACACAGAGGGGGCGGAGGAACTAAGGCTGAAGGCAGAAGGCAGAAGGCTGAAGGCTGAAGGCGGAGGACCTAAGGCAGAAGGCGGAATGCAGAAGGCTGAACCCGGAGGGGGAAGGAACTGAGGCTGAAGGCGGAACGCTGAAGGCTGAACCCGGGGGCGGAGGAACTAAGGCTGAACCGGGGGCGGAGGAATTTGGGCTGAAGGCGGAGCGGTACGGACGCGAGGTCCGACCCTACGGGAAACGAAGGCAGAGGATGCGTGGGCTGAGCACGGTTCAGGGTTGGGTTACCCGTACGCGCAGGAAACGGCGGGGTGAGCCTGTGGCGCTGAGGGCCACTGTATCCTGGGCGGTGACTCGGGCCGGAGTGCCGGGGGCGTAGGTAAGGCCCGGCACCGGTGTCCACGTTGCGAGGTCGGTGCTGGCTTCGATGCTATAGCTGAGACCCGTGGCGGCAGCGCGGCGGTTGAAGCTGAGAGTGAGGTAGCGCTGGCCGCTGGAGTCGACGGTGCCGAGGGTGCCAGGGGAGGGCACGGGACCGCGGGCGGCGAGGTCGTGGGCGTAGCGTTGGAAGTTGCTGACGCCAGCGCCGTCGGGATCGGCAGCAGGGCCGGAGATGGCTTCGCTGGCGAGATCAGATCCAGCGAAAGACTCGCTGCGCCAGGCGGCGTAGGTGGCGGTGTCGGCGGCGAAGGCACCGATAGCCGGGGCGGGGCCGTAGGGCAGGCCTTGGTAGTCGAGGGTCAACTCGGGGTATGTGTTGCCAGCCCGAAGGGCGGGGCTGCCGGGGAGAAGCCGTAGGTCGCCTGAGGCGACATCGCTGAGCAGCGGGTTTTGGCCGATGATCCCACCAGTCTCGGCCACGGGCAACGAAGGTGCCGACTGGGCAGGGTTGGGATAGTTGTACCAGAGGTTATGGGAGAAGGTGAACGTGGCTGGCGCCGTATTGGATCCGACGTTGACGAAGGCCGAGAGGTCGGCGCGGTCGTAGTAGAACAGGTT
>CAJCBL010000218.1 GCA_903960515.1 uncultured Verrucomicrobiota bacterium | reverse complement strand
CCGCCCCCGCCGGCCACTCTCCTGCTCGCCGCCGAGGACCTTGCCGGGCAATGGCTGGCCACCGACGACGCCGCCACGCGCGAGCCTCTGCTGCGCCCCAGTACCGTCACCGGGATTTGGGTGTTCTCCTCCGGTAGTGGCCGCGTTGTCACCCTGCACCGGACCGAGCGCCTGCTCGCGCGCCTAGCCGCTGTCATTTCTCAGTCCGACCTGCCCACCGATGTTCGCGTGGAGTTCTTCGCGCCCGGCCGCGAGATCGAGGGTTCGCTCCTGTCGCTGCCGGCCGGCGCGGCGATGCCGGGCTGGCGCCTGGCGCTCTCCCTCCAGGATCAGCGACTATTCGACGAGTCCACCCGTGCGCGCGCCACCTCCTACCTGTGGATCGGCGGCCTGGTGGTAGTCAGCGTACTCATACTGGCCCTGCTGGCGTGGGGCCTTGTGCGCCGCAAACTCGCGCTCACGCAGCTGCGCAACGACCTGGTGGCAAACGTCACTCACGAGCTCAAGACTCCGCTCTCCTCGATGCGCGTATTGGTGGAGACCCTGCTCAACGCCCCGCAGCTCCACGAGCCCACCGTGCGTGAGTACCTGCAGCTCATCGCCACCGAAAACCTCCGGCTCAGCCGCCTGATCGACAATTTCCTCACCTTCTCGCGCATCGAGCGCAACAAATACGTCTTCGCCTTCCGGGAAACCTCGGCCGCCGCCATCGCCACAAACGCGGCCGAGGCGGTGCGCGAGCGCTTCCAGCTCCCCGACTGCCGCTTCGCCGTCGCGATCGCCGCCGACTTGCCCCGAGTCAGGGCCGATGCCGGCGCGCTGAGCACCGCCCTGATCAACCTCCTCGACAACGCCTGGAAGTATTCGGGCGATACCAAAGAGATCTCGCTCACCGCCACCGCAAACGCCGGCACCGTCGTATTCACCGTACGCGACAATGGCATCGGCCTGGCCCCGCGCGACGCGAAGCGCATCTTCCAGCGGTTTTTCCAGGTGCACCCGCACCTCTCGCCCACGGGCGGCGGTTGCGGCCTGGGCTTGAGCATCGTGCAGTTTGTCGTATCCGCGCACCGGGGCACCGTGCGGGTCGAGAGCCAGCCGGGTGCGGGCAGCACCTTCACCGTCACCCTGCCGGCCGTAGCCCCTCGCAGCGCCTCGGAACCCACTCCATGAGCACACCCACCATCCTGATCATCGAGGACGACCCCGCGCTGCTGCGCGGAATGAAGGACAACTTCGTGACGGCGGGCTACGGCGTGCGCACCGCGACCGATGGCGAGCGCGGGCTCGCCACTCTGCTGCACGAACCGCCCGACCTGCTGCTGCTCGACCTCATGCTGCCCAAGATGAATGGTTACGACATCTGCCGCGCAGCCCGCGCGCAGGGGCTCACCCTGCCGATCATCATGATCACCGCCAAGGGCCAGGAGGAGGATATCGTGCGCGGGCTCGAGCTCGGAGCCGACGACTACGTCACCAAGCCCTTCGGCATCCGCGAACTGCTCGCCCGCGTGAAGGCGTTCCTGCGTCGCCAGGGAGTTGGGAGCACCGTGCACGCCTTCGGCGAATACCGGCTCGATCTCACCGCGCACAAGCTCTTCAGGTGCAGGACCGAGGTCGTGCTCACCACAAAGGAGTTTCGCCTGCTGGAGTTCTTCGTTGGGCGCGCCGGCCGGGCGCTCACGCGCAACGCCATCCTCGACGCCGTCTGGGGTGATGCCGTGATTGTCACCGACCGCAGTGTGGACCGCTGCGTGACCACCCTGCGCGCCAAGATCGAGGCCGACCCCCGCGAGCCGGTCTTCATCCAGACGATTCGAGACATCGGATACCGCTTCGAGTCCTCGGACTCCGGCGACCGAAGCTGACCGGCGCCGACAACCCAGCACCCTGGCGCTAATCACCGCACCCGGAAATGCACCTCCGCGCTCTGGTCGGCCGCCATCACCACCGCGACACACTCTCCAGGCTCCATCGGCCACAGGCAGGCGCCCCCCGGCTGCGCTGCAACCGGCCGCCCGTTTACCGTCCACTCGGGCACCACACCGGGAGGCACCGCCGCCTCCAGCGGCACCATCTGTTGGCTACGCGGCAACGCGGGGTCGAGCACGTACACTGCGCCCGCCGAGGGCCGGCGGATTGCCAGCCCGTCCGCGGGCTCGACCACCGCGCCCAGGTGGTTCTGGGAGCCCGCACACCACGCTTCGTATTCGTGCGGCAGAGTGATGACCATCCGCCCCGCCCGGGTGCCCAACCATGCCGCCGCAGTTTCGGCCGGCTCCGTTCCAGGCAAAAACCACTCGGCCACCACGCCCGGGCTTTCGGCGGTGGGGCGGCGCCCCGTGAGCCGACACACCTCGCGCGCAACCAGCCCGGCGCCTTCCGCCAGCGAGGGCACACCGGTATCGGTTTCCAGGAGCTCATCGACCACCGCCCGCCACAACGGCGCGGCGGCCACGATCGAGGCGGTGCCGTCCATCGGGCGACCGTCGAAATTGCCCGCCCACACCGCCACCGTGTGCTGCGCGGTGGACCCAACCGTCCACGCGTCGCGAAAAGCCGAACTCGTGCCGGTCTTGCACGGCACCCGCACTGGCGTAGCCAACGGCGAACCACGTCCGAAGGCGCGGCGCCGCGCATCGTCGTCGCAAAGGATGTCCGCCACGATTGCGGTGGCTTCCGGCGTGGCGACCACCCGCCCCAGCTCCGGCTCGGCCTCCAGCAACCGCCAACCCGGCACCCGGCCCCCGGACGCTATCCCCGCAAACGCCGCCGCGAGGTCGACCAGGCGCGGCTCGGCGTTCCCCAGGATGAGCCCAGCCCCGTATTCGTGCAGGCCGCGCGGGAAACGGAAGCCCCACTCCTGTAGCCGACCGAAGAACGCCCGGGCGCCCACCCGGCTCAGGGTGTACACTGCGGGGACGTTGAGCGAACTGGCAAGGGCCTCCCTCACCCGCACCGGCCCGAGGTAGCGTTCGTCGAAGTTTTGTGGATCGTAGTCGACGTACTCGGCGCGGATCGCATCCGGAGTGTCGGGAAGCACCGAGGCTGCCGTGAGCAGTTTCCGCTCGATCGCCTCCACGTACAGGAACGGCTTGAGCACCGAGCCTCCGCTGCGGGGCAGCAGCGCGCCGTTGATCTCGCCGTCCGGGCCGGCGTAGTCGCCCGAGCCCACCATCGCGAGCACGGCGCCATCGCGGTTGTCGATCACCACCACCGCCGCCTGCCCCACCCCTAGGCCGCCGAGCCGTCGCACATGATCGCTTACAAGCGCGGCGACCGTCTTCTGCAGCGGCAGGTCGATGGTCGTGCGCACTCGGCCGCGCAACTGCGGCCACCGAGCCACCACCGCGTCCACGAAATGCGGGGCCCCATTGGGGAGCCTGCGGCGCACCAGCGCCGGCGCCTCGCCGCCGAGTGCGGCCAGCGTAGCTGCATCGAGGACACCGCGCTGGCCCAGCACCGCCAGGGAGCGCCGGTAGCGCACCGCTGCGTTGCCCGGCCTCGACCACGGGTTGAAGCGCGTGGGCGACTGCGGCAGGCCGGCCAGGAACACGGCCTCGGCGACCGTGAGATCCGCCGGCTCCTTGCCGAAGTACGCCCGCGCTGCGGCCCGCGGCCCCACCCGGCGGTTCCCGTAGTCGATACGGTTGAGATACTCCTCGAGTATCCGCTCCTTGGGCCAGGTGCGCGTCAACTGCAGCGCCGCCAGCGCCTCGTAGCCCTTGTCGTACCAGCGCCAGCCCGTGCGGGGGCGGGTGTTCTTGATGAGCTGCTGGGCGATGGTCGACCCGCCGGAGATCACCCGCCAAGCGCAGAGGTTGCGGCGAAGGGCCCCGCCCAGCGCCCAGGCGTCGACCCCGTTGTGTGTCCAGAAATTGCGATCCTCCAGCCCCACGGTGACCTGCGGCAGCCAGCGACCCATCTCAGCCAGCGTCACCGCCTCGGCCTCACGCGCCCGCCGCGAGGCGACCACGGCGAACTCGCGGCCGCTGCGGTCCTCCAGCGTGAGCGTGGTGTCGGGAGGCTGCAGCAGCGCCTCCGGCAACTGAATGCACCGGCTGGCAATGTAGGCCCCGAGAAGCAGCGCGACCGCCGCGCCCAGCGCCAGCCTCGCCGCGCGTGCGGCGAGGCGGCGCAGTCGCCGCAGTCGTGAAGGGGTGGGCGGAGGTGTCATGTGTTCAGCGAACCTCGATGGTCGAACCTTCGCTGATACCGGAGGCGCGATGGTCGTACATCGGCGAGATCACCGCGCCGGGCCACTGGAAGCTGCCGCCCGTTGTCACGCGCACCACCACGCCGTAGGCCAGCGTGCCGGGGGCCACCTCGTCGAAATACCACAGCGTGCGGTCGTCGCGCTTCTCCCAGTGGGAGAGCTGCAGGCGGTTCTCGCCCGCAGCGGCGGCGGTCTTCTCCCTCAGCGTGAGCCGCAGATACTCCGGATCCACGGTCTCGAACGCCGCCGGCAACGACTCCTCCAGCGCCACATAGGCGTGTGCCTGCTCGGTGAGCACACGGAACGTAACCAGCAACTCGTCACCGATGGCGAACGGCGCCGCTCCCGAGCCGTCGCGGGCGGCGTTGGTGAGATTGCGCACGATGCGCTCCAGGCGGAACCCCCGGTCCAGGCGCTTCTCCGCCTCCGGCACTTGGTAGGTGGCGCGCAACAGATAGCTCCCGCCACCGCCGATCGGCCCGGCGGCGCGGGCGCACCGGGTGGAGAACTCCGCGAGCGACACGCCGTACCAGCCGGCGGCGCGGCCGTCGGGCGAGCGCAGTGCGTCGGCCCCGGGCACCAGCCCCGGCCCGATCCCTTCGCCGCCCTCGCCCTTCACGAACGCGCGGAACGCGAGCAGCAGCCAGAGGTTCTCCTGTGTGGAGAAGTTTGGCGACGACTCCATCAGCCGGCGCATCCGCTTTCTCTGCACTTCCCGGGTCTCCGCCGTCCACGCACCGCCGGCGATCTCCGACAGCGCGTAGAGGCGCAGCGCCTCGGTGCGTGCGGAGGAGCCGAACAGCGCCGGGGCAAACACCCGCTCCGGCGCGGCGGTGCCGAGCTCGGCCACGAGCTGCCGCTTCTCCTCGGCCATGATGCCGAAGCGGTGCAGGGCCAGCGCGAGGAACGCCCGGCCGTCGTCGTCGAGCGCATCGCGCTGCTGGTAGAGCTCCAGCGACTCCGCGCGCAGCTTGCGGCTGGGGTCGAGCGCTGCCGACACCATGAGGGCGAACGCCCGCAGCGTGGGCTCCACGCGCACACCGTCCTCGCGCCGGGCGATCCGGGTGAGCGCGCCCTGCACTCCCTCGAGCAGGCGTGGTGACACTGTGAATCCGGAGCGCTCCGCCTCCACCGCCGCCCAGGCGGTCTGGATCGTCACAAACGCGTTCCCGACCTTGGTCCCCGGCCAGTACGGCATGTCGCCATCGGGCAACTGCGCCCTGGCGAGCATCGCCAGCCCGGCCTGCACGCGGCGGCGGTATTCCGGGGCTCGGGCGCCGGCGTCGGGCAGCGAGTCGAGCAGGTCGGCCATCAGGCCGTACGCCAGCACCCGCGCCGAGATCTGCTCGTCGCAGCCGTGCGGATAGTCGAGCAGGCGCGGCAGGCCGTCGAGGAGCGGCAACCACGGCGAGCGCGACACCACCAGGTCGACGGTGCCCACGCCCTGTTTCCATTCCGCCGGCAGCGCCTCGCCAGGCACCCAGCCGCCCACCACATCGGGCAACACACCGGCAACCGTCTCCCGGCGCAAGACGCGCGCGGGCTTCACCGGCACCGCTACCTCTACCGCATCGCGGGTGGGCTCAGCGCCTAGCGCCTGCACCGAAAAGCGAACACGCAGCGGCGCCGCGCGATCGAGCACTTTTGCCCGGAACGTCACCGGCATCGGGATCGCCCTCTCCAGATCGACCTCCGCCCGCGCCTCGCCCAGCAGGGTCGCCCCCTCCACGCTGCACTCGACGCGGCCGCGCATCTTGGGCCACTCGTTCTCGCGCACGATCACCCGCAATTCAACCACGTCGCCCACCCGCACAAAGCGGGGCAACGCAGGCTCGGCCTGCAACCGGCGAGCCACCTCCACCAGCCGTTCGCCGTGGCCGAACTGCTCGGTGCCCCGATGCACGACTGCAACAATCCGGTACGCGGTGAGGTTGTCCGGCGCGGTGAACGAGAAGGTCGCCTTTCCGGCCTGGTCCGTGCGCAGGTTGCCCTTCCAGAAGGCCAGCGCCGCAAAGCGCCGCCGAAATGTCTCCGACGGCCCACCACCGTCGCCCAGCAGGAAGCCCTTCTGGAAGCGCGGATCATCCGGCGGCCGCGGCCCAAACTGGCGCAGGCTGCTGCGTGTCTCCACTTCATGGGGCGCCGGAGGGAAGAAGATGGCCGCCGCGTCGCCCAGCGACCAGTGCCCATAGCGGAGCACAGCCTCGTCTACGGCAAACACCGTCACCTCCGCATCCGCCGCAGGCTGCCCCACGGAGGTCACCGTCACGGTGCCGGCCACAGTGTCGCCAGGTTCCACCTTCGGAGCTGCCACCTCGGTGACCACCTGCAGCTCGGTATCCGAGCGCCGCACCTTCAGGTCGCAGCGCGCGACCCGCTCCGCCAGCTCACCCACGCACTGCGGACGGAAGAGATAGATTTCGACATGCGCGTTCGGATGCATCTCCGCCGTCACCGGCACGTCCACACTCGCAGCATTGCCGGAGAGGCGCACCAGGTTGCTGAACACCAGCCGATCCGTCTCCACCGTCACCCACGCCATGCCGGCGAAAGGGGCGCGCAAAGCGATGTGCGCTGTGGCGCCCGCCTGGTATTCAGCCTGGTCGGGCTCGGCGGCGAAGGTCGAGTCGTCCCATTGGGCAAACTCGGCCGGCGCCTCGCCCACGACCGTCACGTCGACACTCGCCCGGGGAGAATCGGCCACGCCCGCCAGCGACACCACGGCCACAAAGCGCCCGGTGCCCTCGACCGGAATTGTGCCGCGAAACGGCGCCTGCACCTCCCGCGTAGCCACCGGGGTATACAGCGGAGTGTTGCGGTAGCGCACCACATGGCGGGATACGTTTTCCCGCGCGCTCTTCTCGGCCACGCGGTAAAGCTCCACCTTGAGCGCCACGCCCGGCTTCGCCTGGCCGACCATATCCACAGCGGTCGCCACCACCTCCACCTCCCGCGCCCCGGCTGCCGCCTTCAGCCCCACCGCTGGCTGCGCCGGAGCAACCGCTACAACCGAGTCGGCCTCGACATCCACCGTCTGCCCGTCGGCGGCGATCACCGACACCTCCCAGCGCACGCTCGCAGCCGCGAGGCAGCGCGCGGCCGGGAACGGCTGCTGGCTCGACAATTCGGCTACACCCTTGTCGTCCAGCACTGCGGTGCCCTCGAACGTGCGGCTGCCGTCCTCGCCCTCGGAGCGGTCCGCCTCGGCGGCTGCGCCCAGGCCCCGGGGCCGGCGCAGCTCCTGGTCGGGCGACTGGTAGTCGCCGGTACACAACCACACACCCGGCGCCGGGTCGGCCACTTCGGGCGTGAGCGGCGCCCACACCGCACGCCAGCGCACGGCGGCGCGGGCGTTCGGAGCGCCATGGAAGTAGCGCGACGACACCCGAACCCGCCGTTCACCGGCGCCGCCCGTATCCAGCGCCACCGCCTCCACGGCGAAGGCCGGGGCGCGAAACTCGTCGACCTTCACCCAGCAACTGGCGCCCAGCGCCTGTAGCACATAGTGGCCCACCGGCAGCGTCGCCGGCAGTTGGATCTCGGTCTCCCACGAACCGACGGCGCTCAGCACCGCAGCGCCGCTGGCAACCGGTTCGCCCCCGCAGGTGCGCTCGAGCTGCCACAACACCGGCGTGCCCGCCTCCGGCAGCGCGAGCTTGCCGCCGCGCACCGCCCGCACGATGCCCTTCGCGTTCAGCGTTTCGCCGGGCCGATAGATTCCCCGGTCCGAGAACAGCCACTGGCGCAGCTCGCCCGTCGCCGCAGGGGCGGCCGGCCCGGCCTCACCGCAGGATTCACTTCCTGGACGCCCCGAGTGGGGCACACCGCCGGAGATGTCCACAAAATGGGCCGACACCGACTCGCCGCGGCGCACCACCACAAGCTCCGGCGCAGCGTCGCCCTCGATCCGGGGCAGCTCCACGTTACCCGCCTCGTCGGTATCGCCGCTGCCGAGCACCGCGCCGTCGCCCGCCAGCACCCGCACCCCGGCACGCGCCACCGCCTCGCCGGAGACGACGTCGAACAACCGGCCGTGCAGCACGCGCGGTGTCATCTTCCACACGAGAAACTCGCGGTTCACGAATACCAGCACCCGATTGCCGGCTACGCGTCCGTCGTTGGTCGCACCGGCGATCTCGAAGAGATAGGTGCCCTCGGGAAACTGCCCGGCACCGAAACCCACCGAACGAGGCACCTCGCGGTCGCCGTCGACCGGATCGAAGTCGCCCTCGGCCACCACTGGCAGCGCTAGGGCGGGCACCAGCAGCTCGGTCGCCTGCTGCTTCCACTCGTTGGTTACCGGGTCGCGCCGGGCCTCGTCGAGCACCCGGTATTCATCGAGGCGGCTCCGCACTGTGAGCATCAACTCCGCCGGCACCCGCGCCAGCTTCCAGTGCAGGCGCGCGGTGTTCACCTGCACCAGGTCGAGCGAGAGCCCCTGCCGGGCCGTCGTGGTTACGACACTGCGGGGCATGATCACCGCTGCGCGTTTTCCCCGGAAACGGGCATGCCACTTCTCGGCGCCGGCGAGGGAAAAACCGCTGCGACTCCGGATCTCCGGGGCGATCTCCACGCGGTAGCGCACGGTGGGATCGAAGCCTCCGAACACCCGCAGCGCCGCCCCATCCACCGCGATACGCTGGTTCGCCACCGCCGGGAACACCGCGATGGACTTCGGTCCCACGGTGGCCGGATCCAGCAACTGGTTGAACTTCGCCTCCACAAACGCACCGAGCACGGGCTGGTTGAAACCGGAGACCGTCTCGATACCCAAAGGCTCGGTACGCCCAAGCGGAAATACGTGCACATAGGCCAGCGAACTGCCGTCCACCGCGCAGGTGGTGCCCTCGACCAGCAGCTCGTAGCGGTGCCCGGTCGCCAGGGCCTTCCGCGGCGTCACCGAGAAGCGGAGCGCCGCTTTCGCATCGGCGTCGGCGTCAAGGTGCACGTCGCTCGCGGTCGTGCGGCCGTCCTCGTCGCGCCACGCCACAGTGCGAGCCACCTCGGTGGCGGCCACAGGATGGCTGAACTCCAGAGGCAGAGTGGGCGACGCCGGGAGAAGGGCGGCGAAGCGCGCCCCGCCCCCGACCTCGTTCTCTACGGGCAGGCGGGCGACAAACAGCGCCTCCGGCCATTGCATACCCCAGGCGGGGCTGTCCACCGGCCGGCCGGCCGAGTCGAGCAACCCGGCGCGCAACCGCAGGCTGTAGGAGGTGGCCGGCGCGGGGATGCCTGTCGCGGTCACCTCGCCCTCGGTCGGGCTCTTCCACTCGAATCGAAACGCCAGCGCGGGCTGGAACTCCACCGGCGGCCTCTCCGCCGGCCGGTTCAGTTCCGAGGGCGCAACCATCGGCTGAACGAAGGAAACCACCAGAGTGTCGCCAACCTTCAAGGGCCGTCCTGGCTGCCCGGATGGCGCCGCCGCCCGCTCCTCGCCGGACGCCCGCACGATGATCCCGCCGGCCGCCACACTGAGCGGGGGCTGCGCGAGGGCCGGCGCGTTATGGGCCGGCTTCCCGCCCGGACAGCCGAAGAGGCATCCGATGACCACAACTACCGGCACCGACCACCACGAAACGGAGACAGTGCGGCGGCTCATTTGGAAGCCTCCTTCGCCGACGCCGCTTCGAGGGCCTCGGCGGCCGCCACATCCTGCGCCGCTTCGGCAAAACGCTGGAGCTGGCGCAGGCTCTTCGCCCGAGCGCGCAACAGATCCACCCGCCGCTCCCGCTCAAGACAGGCCGTGAGCGCATCCACCGCCCGGACATGCTTACCCTGAGCCTGCCACACGAGCCCGGCCAGACGCTGAAGTTCCGCGTCGGGGGTGCCCGGCTCGGCGGCGTGCGCGCCCAGAACGCGATCCACCGCGCTGCCCGCCCTCACCACCTCGCCGCTGGCCAGCAGCGCCGCGATCTCCACGCGCTGGGCCGGCAGGAAGTTTGGAGTAGATTTCAGGATACTCAGGGCTTCGTTGAGCGCCGCCTCGGGCAGCCGCAGGTCGCAGATCACCTGCGCGCGCTCGGCCCGAAGGCGCGCCGTCTCGTGCGGCGTACGGTCGAGCTCGGCCGCGGCGGCGGTGAGCCGCCCGTCGAGCGCGGCGAGCTGGCGCCACTGCGCCCATTGGCCATCGGTGCGTTCGAGAAACCACGACATCGTTCGGCTCGGGGCCAGCCACGGCAAGGCGCGAGCGAAATCGCCCTCGGGAGTAACCGCCTCACGCTTGGCAAAGAATGGGTGAAGCCCGAGCGCCGCCCCGAACAGCCCCGGCATCCGGGCCGAGGGGAAAGCCGTGGCCGCCTGCAACAGATCGTCGGCAGCATTCTGCCACAGGCCCAAGCGCGCGCAGAGCATCGCCCGCTCCAGCCGACAAGGCAGCGCGGTGGGCGCCGCGTTCACCGCCTCGTCGGCCGCCTGCACCTCTGCCTGTGCCCGCTCGATACGTTCCCAGGCGGGCAACACATCCCGCACAGGCGCATCCGCCGGCGAGGTTGCCTGCATGTGGCGGAAATCCTCCCGGGCCGCCGCCCACTGGCGCAGGCGAACCTCGGTGCGGGCGCGCACCAGCCGCGCCGCTACGGAATCGGCCAGGGCCAGCCGGCTGTCGATGCGGACGCGGGCCTGCTCCCAGCGCGCTTGCCTCAACAATATGGCGACGAGTTCATCGAGGCCGGCCGCCTTTTCCGGGACCGTCACGGCAGGGCCGGACAGATACTGCTCCCAGAGCGCGATGCTGGCGTCCCATTCCCCCTTGGCCGCCGCCGCCTGGGCGCGCAGCCGCACCACCTCGTGGCCCCGCTCAGGCGCGAGGCGCTCCACCGCGGCCAGCGCCGCCTCCAAATCCTCGAAGAGGCGCACATGCAGCAGGCTCGCACCCAAGCCCAGCAGCCGCTCCGGGCGCTCGTCCACGAGGGCGATCCGGCGTGCGATTTCGCCTACAGCGCCGGCGTCGCCTTGGCGCTGGGCCAGCATGAGCTGGCGTTCGAGATCGCCCAAGTGCTGCTGGCCGTGCAGATGCCAGAAGCCAGCGCCGGCCACCCCGCCTAGCGCCATCAGGAGCAAACCGGTCACCAGCCGGCGAGGGAATGGCCGGGGCGGAGTTGCGGAGTTGGGTTGAGAAGGGGAGGCGTTCATGGGCGCTGGGGAAATGGCTGCGAGCAGGTGAGGGAAAAACGATGGCCTCCTCGGGGCGGCGCGGTGGCGCCGCGGGAATCGAGGAGGGTTGGATGCGGCACGCCCAGCCGTAGCCGAACGTTACCGCGCCCCCACTATGCCCGCACCGCATGCGCCCCGTGTGAAGGAATGGTGCGGTTTCGGTGAAAACCGAGGTGAGAGAAGGCGTCCGGCACCGGTGGCTTTGGGGAAGGCTCAGGCGCTGACAACGACGAGCGATGCCGATCCGGCCGGGATGGCCCTTCGCCTCCGTCCGCTATCCATCCACCTCGTCCCGCCCTTGCCTCGTGCCCCTTGTTACTTCGCTGCGCCCCCCTCCATCGTCCTCCACCGCAAACTTACGTGAGGGGGACTTCCCACGACACAGAGCAAGTGTTGCTGTCTTCGTGACACCCACCCGGCATCGCCCATCCGCCTCGTTCCGGCACAGCCCGCACTCCGAAATCCGTGATTCCAACGCCCGCCCTGCCGCACTCCGCCGGCAAGCTCACCGGCACCGTCATCGCCATCCGCTAACTCTTCCCCCGGCGGCGCGCTGAAGTCGGGGAGGCGGCCTTTGGCGGATCTTCGCCGACTGCGAGGGGTGCATCGTCGAGGTTGAGCAATTCCCACAGCTCCAATCCGCAGGCTTTGGCCAGCTTTTCGAGAGTCGAGAGTCGGATGTCGCACTTCCGTCCGGCCTCAACGGACTGGTAGTATTTGTAGCCGAGCCCTGCCTTTTCGGCGAACGCCTCCTGGGTGAGGCCATGGGCCTCCCGGAGTTGTTTCACGCGCGTCATCAGGCGCTTGGCCGTGTCGTTTGCCACGACGAAGCATAGCCGCAGCCCGCTTCGCCAAACACCCGAGCAACGGCAGTGCAAGCTGGACACCCCACTAACGGTAGTGCGTTGTGGTATGTCCATGCGCCATACCACTGTTCACCCGGCTTCACGATCTGGGCCGATGATCCATCGCAGTCGTGGGCGCTGAGACGACAGCCGCCGCCCCCCCCTATGCACTGGGTCACTCCCTCCGCCAGAGAAACTGCCAACGCCTCACTTGAGCAACGACTCGGGGTAGCCGTCGACCAGTTCCTGGCCAACTCCGGACTCAAGGGGTATGCCGGCGCTTCCGTTGACAAACGTACTGCGACCGAATCAACGCGCACCGACCGCGTTCGCGTATGAGCTTGGTGAAGTCCAAGCAACGCGTCGCCGACCACGGGGAAGTTTTCACCCCGGCGTGGATGGTCGAGTCAATGCTCGACTTGGTGAAGGGCGAGACCGAGCGCATCGACTCGCGCTTCCTGGAGCCGGCGTGCGGCAACGGAAATTTTCTCGTGCCGATTTTGCGGCGCAAGCTTGCCGCGGTGGAGTGCAAATATGGCAAGTCCGACTTCGAACGCCGGCACTACGCGCTACTCGCACTGATGTGCGTCTACGGCATCGAGCTGCTGCCGGACAACATCGCCGAGTGCCGGGCGAACCTGCTGGAGATCTTCGCCGGCTATTTGAATCTCGGCCCATCGGACGATCTGTATCGCGCCGCGTCCTATGTGCTGGCGCAGAACCTCGTGCACGGCGACGCCCTGACGATGCGCACGCCCACCGGCGAGCCGATCCGTTTCGCCGAGTGGGGCTACCTGGGCAAAGGTCGGTTCCAGCGCCGCGACTTCCGCTTCGACGCCCTCACACAGAGCTCCGCCTTCAGTGAAGAGGGGGCGCTCTTCGCCCAGCTCGACAAGCACGAGATCTTCACGCCCGCCAGAACCTACCCGCCCATGACAGTGGGCGAGCTGGCTGCGGCAGCGCAGGGGGTGACACCATGAGCGCCCAGGCCAGCTTCACGCTGCGCAGCCGCAACCCGGATGTGCTGACCTGCATCGCCAACCTCTCCAACGACGAGGTGTTCACGCCCCCCGAGTTCGCCAACCGGATGCTGGACACGCTGGCCGAGGCGTGGGCCGCCAACCACGGCGGAGCGAATCTCTGGGCCGACAAGACGGTGCGATTTCTCGACCCATGCACGAAGTCCGGCGTGTTCCTGCGCGAGATCACCAGCCGCCTCAACGAAGGGCTGTCGCAGGAGATCCCCGACCTTCAGCGGCGCGTGGATCACATCCTGACGCAGCAGGTGTTCGGTATCGGTATCACCCAGCTCACGAGTTTGCTAGCGCGGCGGAGTGTCTATTGCTCGAAGAGTGCCAACGGCGAGCACTCCATCGGAAGCTCTTTCGCCACCGACGCCGGCAACGTCTGGTTCCAGCGCATGAAGCACACCTGGGACGGGGACCGGTGCCGGTTCTGTGGGGCCAGCCGGTCGGTCTTCGAACGAGCCGAAGGTCTCGAGAACCACGCCTACGCCTTCATCCACACAGCCAACCTCAAGACTCGACTCGCCGAGATATTTGGAGACGCCATGCAGTTCGACGTAATCATCGGGAATCCTCCGTACCAACTTGATGACGGAGGGTTTGGGGCCAGCGCCGTCCCCATCTACAATAAGTTCGTTGAGCAAGCCAAGGCTCTTGAGCCTCGCCTCCTGACGATGGTCATTCCGTCCCGGTGGTTCTTTGGCGGCCGTGGGCTTGAGGACTTCCGGAAGTCGATGCTGTCCGATGGCCGGATGCGCAGGCTTGTGGACTATCCAGACAGTCGTGACGTATTTCAGGGCGTGGATGTGGCGGGCGGGATCTGCTACTTTCTCTGGGACCGCGATGCCCCCGGCGAATGCTCCGTGGTCGCTTGCGAACATGGTCAGGCACCCGATGAAATGGTTCGGCCGCTGCTGGAGGAAGGAGCGGAAATCTTCATCCGAAGTAATAAGGCGCTGCCAATCCTGAGGAAGATAATGGCTGCTGAAAACGGCGGTTTGTACGGGCGGCTTGAGCTGCCAGTCGACAAACGGTTCGACGCGCAGGTGAGCGCGCAAAAACCGTTCGGGCTGAGGACCTTCTTTCGGGGAGCCGATCGGGAATCTGCGAAAAATGACGTTCTTGTTCTTCAGAGCCGGGGGCGGGCTTGGACTTCGCGAAGCGAGATCACGTCCGGCCATGAGCTCGTCGACAAATGGAAGGTGTTCACGTCCAAGTCGTCATCCGAGCATGCAGGACAGGTGGACAAGAACGGGCAACGGCGCGTTCTTTCTCTTTCGGGTGTAATTCCCCCTGGGTCGGTTGTTACTGAGACTTACATCCTCCTCGGCGCGTTCGATTCAGAAGACCACGCGCGCAACTGTTTCTCGTATGTAGCGACGAAGCTCTTCCGCTTCTTGATCGCCATCCGCTCATCCGCCCAGGACCTCGCTCGCTCCGCATACTCGTTCGTTCCCAAACAAGATTTCTCGAAGGCTTGGGCTGACGATGAGCTCTTCGCGAAGTACGGCCTGACAGGAGACGAGATCTCCTACATCGAGCGCCTCATTAGGCCCATGGACTCCGCCGATGAATAAGGCCACCATCGAGGAGATCCTCGCACCGAGGCCCGAGGCACGGCCGCGCCTCTACGCTTACTCCATCGCGGACAAGGCGCACGCCGGTCTCCTCAAGGTCGGCCAGACCACGCGCGACGTGAAGCAGCGCGTGGCTGAGCAGCTCAAAACGGCCGCGATCAAGAACTTCACCATCGAGATCGATGAATCCGCCGAGCGTGACGACGGCTTGATCTTCACCGACCACGACGTGCGTGCGGCGCTCATCAGGAAGGGCTTCGAGAACGCAGAACTGGAATGGATGCGCTGCACGCCCGGCGACGTGAGAACCGTGCTCGCCGAGCTGCGCACCGGCCAACGATTCACCGGCACGCACCACGAAACGTTTGCGATGCGCGCCGAGCAGCGGGACGCCGTCGAGAAGACCCACGCGTATTTCCACTCGATCTGGGAGGGGGACATGCACACCGTTCCTCGTTTCCTGTGGAACGCGAAGATGCGCTTCGGCAAAACCTTCACCGCCTACCAACTCGCCAAGAAACTCGGCGCCAAGCGAGTGCTCGTGGTCACCTTCAAGCCCGCCGTGGAGGACGCGTGGCAGACGGACCTCGAATCCCACGTGGACTTCGATGGTTGGCAGTACCTCTCCCGCAACTCTGGCCGCGACCCGAGCACAGTCTCCGCACGGAAACCGCTCGTGTATTTCGGCTCGTTCCAAGACCTACTCGGCCGCGACGACGCCGGAAATATCAAGGCCAAGAACGAGTGGCTCCACGCGGTGAACTGGGACTTGGTTGTCTTCGACGAATACCACTTCGGCGCGTGGCGTGACACGGCGAAGGAACTGTTCGAGGGCGAGGAGGAGGCGGTCGCCAAGAAGGAGGCCAAGCTCGAATACGCTACCGGCTTGGAAGACGTGAACGAGGACCTCGGCGAGCTCTCGGAGAAGGAGACAGAGTTCCTCCCAATCACCACCAAGGCGTACCTCTACCTCTCCGGCACGCCGTTCAAAGCGCTGGCTACGGGGGAATTCATCGAGGAGCAGATCTTCAACTGGACGTACACCGACGAGCAGCGGGCCAAGCAGGCCTTCGCCGGGAAATATCCCGCCCGGTGGAATCCCTACGGCGCGCTGCCGCAGATGCGGCTGCTCACCTACCAGATGCCGGATGAATTGGTGGCTGTGGCGAACGCAGGGGAATTCGACGAGTTCGATTTGAACGCCTTCTTCGATGCCTCCGGCTCGGGCAAGCAGGCGCAGTTTAAGCACAAGACCGACGTGCAGAAGTGGCTTGAGATCATCCGCGGCGGCTGTGCACCCAAGGCGGTGGAGTTACTCAAGGCAGGAACCCGGCCGCCCTTTCCGTATTCGGATGTGCGGCTGCTGCCGTATCTCCAGCACTCGTTCTGGTTCCTGCCCGACGTCGCAGCCTGTCGGGCGATGGCGAATCTGCTGGCCGAGAAGCACAATGTTTTCTGGCACGGCTATACGGTGATCGTCGCGGCCGGCGCGACGGCGGGTATCGGGCTGGCGGCGCTGCCGCCCGTGCGCGAAGCCATCGGCAGCGGCTTCGCCACCAAGACGATCACGCTCTCCTGCGGCAAACTCACCACCGGCGTCACCGTGTCGCAGTGGTCGTCGATCCTGATGCTGCGCAATCTCACTTCGCCTGAGAGCTACTTCCAGGCGGCGTTTCGAGTGCAGTCGCCGTGGTCGATCAAGAACCCCGAGGGCGACGATCCGAACCGCGAGGAGGTCCTCAAGCCGGCCTGTTTCGTCTTCGACTTCGCTCCAACGCGGGCGCTGCGACAGCTCTCCGAATACGGCATCAAGCTTTCGCCCGGTGAGGCGAATCCCGAGATCGCGGTGAAGGACCTTGTATCGTTCCTACCCGTGCTGGCCTACGACGGTGCAAACATGACGCAGATCGATGCCGGCGGTATCCTCGACATCGCGATGGCCGGAACCTCTGCCACGTTGCTCGCGCGCAAATGGGAGAGTGCCTTGCTCGTGAACGTGGACAACGACACGCTGCGCCGCATCCTCGAAAATCCAGAGGCGATGGCTGCCGTGGAGCGCATCGAGGGCTGGCGCTCTCTGGGCGACAACATCATCGAGACGATCATCAACCGGAGCGAGAACGTCAAAGAGTTGAAGAACAAGGCCAAGGAGGGCGAGCTCACCGCGAAGGAGAAGAAGGAGCTCACGGCCGAGGAGAAGGAGTTTAAATCCAAGCGGAAGCTCGTGCAGGAGAAGCTGATCAAATTCGCGACGCGAATACCGGCATTCATGTACCTGACCGATTACCGGGAGAACACGCTGCAAGACGTGATCACCAAGATTGAGCCCGACCTGTTCGAGACGGTCACCGGGCTGACGGTGAAGGATTTCCACCTGCTTGTGCGGCTCAGGGTCTTCAACACCGAGCAAATGAACCAAGCCGTGTTTGCCTTCCGCCGCTACGAGGATGCCTCGCTGCGCTACACGGGCATCGAGAGCCATGAAGGGCTCACACGCTACGGGCTGTACGACACGGTGGTGGCGCGGGAGTAGAGCCCTCATCTGCATGATAGTTTTGGATGCGGGCATGGGGCAACCGGTCGTAGAGCGGTCCTCCCCGTCCTTTGCGCTCCTTGCGGCAAAACCTGTCGGGCTTAACGGCTTCGCCGTCGAGCTACGCCGGAATATCCTCGTTGCTCTCCTTTGCCTCGGTGGTCGCTGTGGCTGATTTGAAAGAAGAATTCCCCCGCACTGCCGGGCTGAATGACTTCGTCATCCAGTTACGCGGAGGTCGCCGCCAAGCGTGCGGGCTGAGCAAAGGCATCATGGGGCCCCCCCCCCTCTCCCCGGCGCTTGCCTCGCGGGGCAATCAACCTTCTTCATCTGCGCACACTTCCCACCTATGGCCTACTGCGCTTCCCGTTTCGCCACCCTCCGCCGACCCGCCGTCGAAGTGAATATCGGCGCCGTAGGCGTGGGCGGGGCCCACCCCATCCGCATCCAGTCGATGACCACCTCCGACACCCAGGATGTGGCCGCCACCCTGCGTCAGTGCATCGAATTGGCGGAGGTGGGCTGCGAGATCGTGCGCATCACCGCGCCCAACGTCGACGCCGCCCGTGCCCTGCGCGAGATCCGCGCCGGGTTCACAGCGGCCGGCTTCGGCGGCATCCCGCTCGTCGCAGATATCCATTTCCTGCCCACCGCCGCGATGGAGGCCGTGGAGCACGTGGAGAAGGTGCGCGTGAATCCGGGCAACTATGCCGACAAAAAGAAGTTCGCCGTGCTCGACTACTCCGATGCCGCGTATGCGCAGGAACTGGAGCGGCTGCACGAGACGTTTTCCCCGCTGGTGAAACGCTGCCGCGAGCTGGGCCGCTCCCTGCGCATCGGCACCAACCACGGCTCGCTCTCCGACCGCATCATGAACCGCTACGGCGACTCGCCGCTGGGCATGGTCGAGAGCGCGCTGGAGTTTGTGCGCATCTGCGAGAATCACGGTTTCCACGACATCGTGCTCTCGATGAAGGCGAGCAACCCCAAGGTCGTCATCCAGGCGTATCGGCTGCTTGTAGACCGCATGGACCGCGCCCACCGCCCCTACCCGCTCCACCTGGGCGTGACCGAGGCCGGCGACGGCGAGGACGGCCGTATCAAGAGCGCCATCGGCATCGGCAGCCTGTTGCTCGACGGCATCGGCGACACCATCCGAGTGTCGCTCACCGAGGATTCGGTGCACGAAATTCCGGTGGCCCAGGCCCTCGCCGCCAAGGCGATGAGCCGCTGGGCGCTGCCGGCCACCCCGGCCGAGCCCGACCACATCGATCCCTTCGTCTACCAACGCCGCGCGAGCGTGCTGCTGCGCCTGGGGACCGCTGGCGCTCGCGAGAAAGCCGGTGAAGGAGCCGGCGGCGGGGCGAGCGTTGATACTAGCGCAGCCGCAGGAGCCGCCGTCGCACAGCTAGCCGCCGCGGCCCCGGTGCCACTCGCCACGGCCGCCGCTGCGAGCGAGGCTAACGCTGCCGCCCTTCGGGCCGCAAACCCGGGCGCCGGTGTCGCCGCCGGTGCAGGACAAACCCAACGCGTGCTCGTGCAAATCCCAGCCGCTGCTCGCACCCCCGCTGCGCTCGACAGCCTGCTCGCCCGCTCCGCGCGCACCCAGGCGGAAAACCCGGCCGAGATCCTTCTGCTGCCTGTAGCCACCCGCGACGAACTCTCCGCCGCTGCCGCGCTGGCCCCCGTAGCCGCCCGCCACCGCGCCGCTCTCGCCCTCGAGCTCGCCCCCTCCCTGCGCCCCGGCGAACTGGGCACCTGCGCCCTGCCGGCAGGCACGTTGATCGTGCGCTCCTTCGCGCCCGGCGAACACGCCGCCCTGCGAGCCTATGCCGCGCTCGCCCGCCACAGCGGCTGGGCGCTCGCCATCGGTATCCATCCCTCCGCTTTCGCCGCCTTCGCCCCGGACCTCGTCGCCCTCGGCGATGCGCAACTGGTGTTCTTCGCTCCGGGACAGCCGGAGACCGGCGCCGACGACGATTCTGCCGCGCAACCGCTCGCCACGGCCTCCGCCTCCTCCGACACCAGGGCCGCAGCCACCGCTCCCGCCACAGCCTGCGGCCCCTCCGCTGGCAGCGCCGGTGCCGTCCATCCGGTGGGCAGCCACCGCCAGCTCTCCGAGTGCCTGCGCGCCATCGGTTCGCGCGCCCCGCTGTGGGTGCGCGCCTGCGAGGACACCAGCCTGGGTGGAGACCGCGCGCCGCTGGGCCGGCTGCTCGATGCCAGTATCCTCTCCGGCACTTTGTTGTGCGACGGCCTGGGCGACCTGCTCAGCGTGGAGACCGAACCGGAGTTCGCCGACAACCTGCGCCTGGCCTACAACATCCTGCAAGGTGCCGGCGCCCGGCTTTCGAAGACGGAGTTCGTCGCCTGCCCGAGCTGTGGGCGCACCCTCTTCGATCTGCAGACCACCACCCAGCGCATCCGCGCGGCCACCGGCCACCTCAAGGGAGTGAAGATCGCGGTGATGGGCTGTATCGTGAACGGCCCGGGCGAGATGGCGGATTCGGATTTCGGTTACGTAGGTGGCGCCCCCGGCAAGATCAACCTCTACGTAGGCAAGGACGCCGTGCGCTTCAACCTGCCCGAGGGCGAGGCAGTGGCCCGCCTCACCGACCTCATCCGCGAGCACGGCAAGTGGGCCGAGCCGCCGCAGTCGACCCCGGCGGCCCCGACGACTCCGCCCCCAGCCACCGCCCCGACTTCGCTGCCGCAATCGACCCCGACGCCCCAGCCGCCGGCCCGAGCTTAAGGGGTGGCTAATCAGTTGTAGGAGCGTGCTTGCACGCGATTCAGGGCGCAGATCGCGTGCAAGCACGCTCCTACGGCGGACATCGGCGGCGAGCTCACTGCCCAAGTGCAACACAAGTGCCTTGGATGGGGATGGCCTGAGCCGGCCTCGGACTGGCAACGAAAAAATCACAGATTTGCTACAATCACCCCCGCCGCCCGAGGGCGGCCCTCGGCGCTCCCTCGGCACCACCTCTGCGCCACCTCGGTGCCCCACCGCGCCGTAGGGGCGGCCTCAGCCAGGCGGAGCGAACCGGCGCCGAAGCGGCGCTTCCCGACCCGAAAATCCGGGGGGCGTTGCAACATAAATATTCGCCCTTTTTTTGGGCCCTTTTCGGTTGTTAACAAGATGTGCAGAAGTTGGTCTTGATAGGCCGGACGGCGGTTGCGCTATGCTTCAACTTTCCACTGCAGGAACCTCGTTCTCTTCGCTCTTTGCCAGCTCCCCTGTCTTCGATGATTTGCGCCTTCCGATTACTATCAGTGTTATGATCTGACCACCAATCACTTAGGAATACACGGCCGGGACCATCCCGCCCTGGTGATCCGACTCTAGTCTTTCTTGCTTTAGCGGCGTCCAATCCCGTCCGACAGTTGAGCGGCCGAGCGACGAGTTTCCAGCAATTGTGAATAGCCTCGCCGCCCTCCACCTTCAATGCCTTCGCCCACCATCACCTCGACTCTCTGGGAAACCGTGAAATCCGACCTCAAAGGTCTGTTCCCGGAAGAAGTTTTCCAGATGTGGTTCGAGCCCATCACCTGCGTTGAAGCCACCGAGGAATCGTTGGTGCTGGGCGTGCCCAACGAGTTCGCCGCCATCTGGGTGAACGACAACTACCTCGACCTGCTCACCCAGCGCGCCCGGCTCAGCTCGGGCACCATGGTCACCGTCTCCCTGCGCAAGGGCGACTCTGTGGCCGGCGCAGCCAACCGCCTGGCCTCCGGCACCGAGCACGCCAAGCCCTCCCGCACCAGCGCCCACTCCCGCAAGCTGCGCACCGACGAGCGCCTGGCCGCCGCCAGCCTCAATCCGCGCAACACCTTCGAGAACTTCGTGGTCGGCTCCAACAACCAGCTCGCCCACGCCGCCTCCATCGCCGTAGCCCAGGCCCCGGCTCAGGCCTACAACCCCCTCTTCCTCTACGGCGACACCGGCCTGGGCAAGACCCACCTCATGCACGCCGTGGGTCACCAGATCATGCGCAACAACCCCGACGCGAAGGTGGCCTACCTCTCGTCGGAGAAGTTCACCAACGAGTTCATCAACGCCATCCAGGAGAACACGCTCACCAAGTTCCGCCAGCGCTACCGCCACGTGGACGTGCTGCTCATCGACGACATCCATTTCCTCTCCGGCAAAGAGCGTATCCAGGAAGAGTTTTTCCATACCTTCAACGAGCTCTTCGAGGCGCAAAAGCAGATCTTCCTCTCCAGCGACCGCCCCGCCAACGAGATCGCCAAACTAGAGAGCCGCCTGGTCTCCCGCTTCCAGTGGGGCCTGGTCGCCGACCTTCAGTCGCCCGACTTCGAGACCCGCGTGGCCATCCTGCGCACCAAAGCGGCCACCCTCAAGGCCGAGCTGCCAGCCGAGGTCATCAACTTCATCGCCCAGCACATCTCCAAGAATGTGCGCCGCCTGGAGGGTGCCCTCATCAAGGTCTCCAGTTATTCGGCACTCACCAAGCGCAACATCGACATCCCCACCGTCGAGATGCTGCTCAAGGATGTGCTCATGGAGCAGGCCCAGAGCCAGCTCACCATCGACACCATCCAGAAGCGCGTGGCCGACTACTATCAGCTCCGCCACAGCGACATGCTCAGCAAGCGCCGGCCCAACAACATCGCCATCCCCCGGCAGATCGCGATGTACCTGGCGCGTATCCTCACCAAGCACTCGCTGCAGGAGATCGGGGAAAACTTCGGCGGGCGCGACCACGGCACCGTGATCCACGCCTGCAAGTCGGTGGAAGCCATGATGGAGCAGAGCGACCAGACGCGCTCCAGCATCGCCTTCCTCAAGAACCAGCTCTCGAAGTAACACGGCCGCGTACCGCCTCCACCATGACTCTCTCCGCCGAACAACGTGCCGCAGTCTCCCAATGGATCGCCGCCGGCGATACCCTCGCCGCGGTCCAGCGCAAGCTCACCGAGGAGCTCAAGGTTTCGATGACGTACATGGAGGTGCGCTTCCTGGTGGACGACCTCGGGCTGGAACTCAAGTCCCCCGCCCCCAAGTTTTCCGCCCCGCCCGCCGCTGCGCCCGCCACCCCGGCCGCCCCCGCCGAACCCGCCCCGAAGAAGGGCCTCTTCGGCAAGCTCAAGGACGCCGTCACCGGCAAAGCGGACGCCTCGCTTCCCGCCGCCGACGACGCCGTCGCCGAGCCACCACTCTCCGAAGACGCGCCGTACGACGAGGAATACCCCGCCGACGACCTTGCGCCGCTAGATCCCGCCGCCCCCGCCAGCAACGTCACCGTGGAGCTCGATCGGCTCACCCGGCCCGGCACTCTGGCCAGCGGCACAGTGACCTTCAGCGACGGCAACGCCGCGAAGTGGGCAATGGACCAATACGGCCGGCTCATGCTTGATGCCGCCAAGGGCTACAAACCCGCGGCCGCCGATATCCAAGCCTTTCAGACAGAGCTGAGCGTGCAGCTGCAGCGGATGGGGTACTGAGCGAAGCCGCAGTCAAGAAGAGCGAGCGCCGTTCCGTCGTAGGAGCGTGCTTGCACGCGATGACGAGCTTGGGAAATACGGACTCCGGATTGCGGAATGCGGGCAGGGTCGTCCGCCTTCAGCCTTCAGTTTTCAGCCTTCAGCCTTCCCTTCCCCGCCCCACCGGAATCGCGAGCAAGCTCGCTCCTACCTTCGAGCCGCTCCCTTCCGTCGTAGGAGCCGTGCTTGCACGCGATTCCGAGCGCAGATCGCGAGCAAGCTCGCTCCTACATTCTACCTCCCGGTTTCCGGTTTTCCGCCTTCAGTATTCAGCCGTCATTCCCCGCTCTCCGGTTTCAGGGCATATAGTTGGCCCGCTTCACCTGCGGCACCTTGTCGAAATCGGTATCGGCAGTGACAAGAGTTAGGTCGAAGCGCAGGGCAACGGCCGCCTGCCAAGTATCGTTTTCCCCAAGGCGCAGGCCTTTCGCGCTCTGCTCCCGATCAATTCGGGAGGCATACAACGCAATATCACGGCCCATCGCCACCATCCGAAACCTCCTCAAGAAGCGGCGGGCCTCACGTTCGTTGCTGATGCCGGCGGCATATTCGTTGGCCGTCACCGGGGTGATAACCATCGCGTGCGCTTTATGGGCCCGCATAAACCTCTTCGCCGGGCCATCGCCCCCATCCCGCTGGCGGAGCTCATCGTGAAGATCCACCAGAAAATTGGTATCAAGCAGAAACATCAGGCCGACACCTTCCGCTGCGCGTGCAATTTGCGCGAAGTCTCCAGCTCTTCAGCAGTTACGGTCGTCTTGCCATTGCCAAACTCAGCCTCAAGGAGGTCGAGTGCCTCCCCCATCGTCTCAGCCGGTTCGTCCCAAGAAGCCCGCTTCACTACCTCGGTGAAGGATTCACGCTTACTACGCTTCGCCCGCTTGAGGATTTTGTAAGCGTCCTCGGAGAGAGTGATGGTTTTGAAACCCATACACAGAAGGGTGCACAGAGAGGAGCAGGCGGCAAATCGATTCTCAATAGCGCCCCCCCCGCCCAGAAATGCGGATTTCGGATTTCGGAGTGCGGATTTGGGCGTGGCCATGCAGTTCGACTGTAGCTTAGCATCTTGTATCCGCACCGACCGCTTGGGAAATGCGGATTGCGAAGTGCGGAGGTGTGGGCCGGGGCTCCGCTTTCAGCCTTCAGTTTTCCGCCTTCAGCCTTCCCTTCTCTGTGTCCTCCTCTGCCTCAGTGGTCTCTGTGACCTCCGGATCTTCCTATTTCCGCCCTCGGGTTTCCGGTTTTCAGCCTTCAGTGGTCAACGACAATTAGAATTCGCCATCAGCGACAATTAGATTCCGCCATGCCGGCATGGGTCTTGGGG
>CAJCBL010000217.1 GCA_903960515.1 uncultured Verrucomicrobiota bacterium | reverse complement strand
TTACCCTCACGGTCGTGAGGGTAAACGGTTGGGCGAGGGCCGGCTTGAAGCCGCCCCAACTTCCGAACACCGGACAAAGCATGCGCGGGCTCTAATATGGGCCGTAACCATTCTGTCGAGAGCGTGCTTGCACGCGATTCCGAGCGCAGATCGCGTGCAAGCTCGCCCCTTCGACCGTCACCGAAGTTCGGACTCTGTCCAAGGGCAAAGCGGTGCGCCTGCATGGTCACGGATTAGTTGCCCACTCAAGTGCTCCGAACGCGAGAGGCCCATTGCCAGCGGCCAATCCTTCAGTTCAGCTCTTCGCGAATGTCCACCACCAGCCCGCGCGCCGAATTCCTCCAACAGCTCCGCTCCGCCCTCGCCGACGGCTCCTTCGTCCGCCTTGTGCTGGGCAAACCGCGCACAGGTCAGCCTCTGATCAAACTCACCGCCGAACTCGTCGCCACCGCGCGCGGCACCCGCCTCCAGCTCCATTTCCGCGAGCGCCAGCGCGACCTCACCAAGCCGGCCGACGCCTCCATCATCGTAGCCGCTTTCACCGAACATGTGGGCACCGCACTCGGTTCCGCCCACCTCTACACCACCACCGGACTCTGGCAGTTCGAGCTCAACAAAAAGGGCGAGGCCCGCCTCACCCGCGGCCGCGGCCTGGCCCCCGCCGCCGCCGCCCCGGTCCCGCACGATCGGGTGAAGGTTCGCGCCATCGCCCCGACCGACGCCCCCTGGCTGCGCGCCCTCGGGCTCGCCGGGGAGGACGGCTGCATCCGCGCCGATGCGACCGACAAGTTCCGCCAGATCAACCGCTACGTGGAACTGCTGCTCCCGCTGTGCGAACAGGCCGGGCTCGCCGGCCGCCAGACCGTGCGCGTCTTCGACATGGGGGCCGGCAAGGGCTACCTCACCTTCGCCGCCTGGCATGCCATTTCCCACACACTGGGGCGCCGCGCCGAGGTCACCGGCGTCGAGGCCCGCCCCGAGTTGGTCGAACTGTGCAACGCGGCCGCCCTCGCCAGCCGCTGCGAAGGGCTGGGCTTTGTCTCCGGCCGGATCGTGGATACCGCGGTGCCCTCCGCCGACGTGCTCATCGCCCTGCATGCCTGCGACACCGCCACCGACGAAGCGCTCTTCCGTGGCATCCGCGCCGGCGCCGCCCTGATCGTGGCCGCCCCGTGCTGCCACCAGGAAATCAGGCCGCAACTGCGCGCCCCGGCCGAGCTCGCCTCCCTCGCCCGCCACGGCATCTTCGCCGAACGCCTCTCCGACATGCTCACCGACTCGCTGCGCGCCCTCCTGCTTGAGGCCAACGGATACAGCGTGAAGGTCTTCGAGTTCATCGATGCCGACCACACCCCCAAGAACACGATGATCGCCGCCGTCCGCCGCACGCACCCCGACGCCACCGCTGCCGCCAAGGCGCAGGCCGAGTTCGACGCCCTGAAAACCCGTTTCGGCATCTCCCACCAGCATCTGGAGACACTGCTGGCCTGTGTCGCCCCCGAGGTCGCGCCCGCCGCGCCCCAAGCCTGAGCACAGCCCCCCACTGCCTCGAGTCCACCGCGCCCCGCCGCTGTTCGGACAATCCGCATCCCGCACTCCCAAATCCGCAATTTCCATGCGCCCCGACTTCGCCCTGCTCGACCGCCTGCGCAACCGCTTCCTCGATGCCCCGTCGAAGGGCGGCGACTACTGGGAGTCGCCCGAGATGCTCGCCCTCTACGATTCGACCTTTGGCGAACGTATCGGCTGGAAATGGGACTCCGTGCTGGCCGAACTGCGGGCACGCCACTGGGCGCCTCCGCCGGGCACAGCGTTGGTCGACTGGGGATGCGGCAGCGGCATAGCGGGCCGGCGGGTACTGCGGGCGTTTGGCGCGGACCTTTTCACCCGGCTCGTCGTGCACGACCGCTCGGCGCTGGCGCGGCGTTTCGCGGCGGAGCGCGCCACCTCCACATTTCCGGGACTCGCCGTGGAGCAGTCCCCCGATTGGGGCGAACTCGCACCAGCCGAGCCGTTCACCCTGGTCATCAGCCATGTGCTCAACGAACTCGCACCCGCGGAGAGCGCCGCACTGCTGGCCCTCGTGCGCCGCGCCACTGCCGTGGTTTGGGTGGAGCCGGGCACCAGCGAGGTAGCCCGCGCACTGGTGCCCATCCGCGAGGAGTTGCGCAACACCTTCGCCGTCGTAGCGCCATGCACACACCAAGGTGCCTGCGGCCTGCTCACGCCCGAAAACCATCGACACTGGTGCCACCATTTCGCGAGGCCGCCGATCGAGGCGTTCACCGAGGCGTTTTGGTCGGAGTTTGCGCTGCGCCTAAGCATCGATCTGCGCAGCCTGCCCTACAGCTTCCTGGTGCTTGACCGCCCTCCCGCCGGTTGCGGACCCGAGGCCCCCACGCCCGAAGGCTGGTCGCGTATCCTCGGCGATCCGCGTGAATTCAAGGGCCACTTCAAGGTACTCAGTTGCGAGCACTGCGGCGTTACCGAGCGGGTGCTCCAGAAACGCGACGACAAGGCCCTCTTCAAAGCGATGCGCCGGGTGCCGCCCCCTCCGGTATTCGCCTGGACGATCCGCGACGAGAAGATCGTGGGCGGCGAGCATTGGCCGGTGCCGGGCAGCGAGACGGGAAAGAGCGACGAGGCTGTGTCATCACCTGAAAGCGACGCCTCCGAGGAAGCGCCCCCGGCGTAGATGGGGGCGCATATTGGTCGCGACGATGCAGACCAGAGCCGAGTGCCGAGAGCCGAACCGCCAGTGATCGGCTCAGAAGTAGGCGTGCGGCCAAGGGCTTGCTCGGTGATCAGGCCCTCGGCGCGCTGCTCTGGGCCCTCGACCGAATGGTCGCGGCTTAGCTCCGCCACTTCTTCCAACGCCCACCGGCCCCGAAAGTCACCGATCGCTCGGCATTCCCATGCCCGATGAGCGACTCAGGGGAAATACCCATTTCAGCGCACGCCACTTGGGCCGATAGCTCTGGGAGAAAAGCTGCTCGTGTCCATGCCCGGACCGTGTAGCGTCCGGTAAACCTTCCTACGCCGATGGCCAACGTTCTTCTCATCGATTCCAACGAAGTAGCCGGCCGTGCCATGCAAGGGATACTCGCCCGAGGGCACCACCGTTGTGTGATCGCCCCAACGATCGTAGAGGCGTGGAAGGCGCTGCACGAGGTGGTCAACATCGACCTGATTTTCCTCGAACTGGATCTCAAGGGGGAAAAGGGCATCGATTTCCTCCTACGCCTGCGCGCCGACTGTTTCCTCAAGCAGATCCCGGTGATCATCTACACGACGGTGGGCGACCACGCTACCGTGCGAAAGGTGCTGCTGATGAAGGTCCAGAACTACCTGATCAAGCCCTACAACGACGAACACATCTTCCGCGAGGTCACCAAAGCCTGTACCTCCACTTGGCGTAGCCTGCAGTTCGAGGAGGAAAAGTCGTTCTGCGTGCAGATGGGATACAAGCCCGAATCCCTACGCGCGATGCGCCAGGGGTTGAGCGAGTCGCTCGACAAGAGCATCCCTTTCTTCTCCGGCTGTGTCACTTCGCGCAATCCGCCCCAGGTACATGCCCGCATCGATGCCCTTTCCGAAAAGGCCGAGGCCTGCGGGGTGTGGGGAGTGGTAGACTGCATGAAGGAACTCAAGGACAAGGCCATGGAGGCCGACTGGGGGTACTTCAAGCGCTGCGAGGAGGATCTGGCCTTCGCCCGCGAGCTCATCCTGTTCCATCTCGACCCCAAGCGCGCCTCCACCTCCGTCCAGTCCGAGGAGGAAAAACAGGCCCAACGCGAAGCCGAGGTGCGCGCCATTTGGATGCACGCCGATGTCGACAAGAGCGGCCCCATGATCGACGGGCAGGATGTGCTGCTCCAGGCCGAGGCCCTGCCCGCCTGCCCAACCATCGACTCGGTCGCAGCCTCCTTCCTGATGACGGCCGACAAGACCGCCGCCAATCTCAACCAGATCAACGACCTCGTAGCCAAGGACCCCGCACTGATCACCCAGGTCCTCATCGCCGCCAACCACCTCGACCACGACGAGATGACGGTCATCGACGATCCTCGCACCGCTGTGGGGCTGCTGGGCAACCTCAAGCTCACCGCCATGGCCAAGTCCCTACCGGTGATCCCCGAGCGCCATCTGCATCTGCCCCCGATCACTTGGGTGCACTTCTGGACCTTCCAGATGGGCGTGGCCCGACTGGCCCAGTTCACCGCGCGCTACATGGAACTCGAGCAACTCGTGGGCCGGGCCCACACCGCCGGGTTGCTCCAGGACGTGGGCAAGCTCGTACTCCTGAAACTCTTCCCCTTCGCTTTCCCGGCGATGGTCAACTACTCCCGCGAGCGGCTGGTGCCGCTGCACGAGGCCGAGCGCAAGTTCATAGGCTGCACCACTCGTGAGATCGGAGAGCGCTTCGCCCGCAAGCTCGGCCTGCCCAACTCCTACTGCAACGTCATCCGCTGGACCGAGCACCCCGAACAGGCCGGCGAGGATACCGAGCTCGTGGGCGTGGTCGCCCTTGCCCGCGACCTGTGTCTGCACAACCACGTAGGCTTCTGCGGCGACACCCCAAAGGATACCGCGCCGCCGCTGGAGGAGACCGCCGCCTGGCGGGTGCTGCGTACGCGGGTATTCCCCAGTTTCAACCTCAAGAAGTTCGAGGCCGAGGCCCACAACATCTGCCTGGAGCTCAAGCAGACTCTCGCCGGCAAGCAGAGCAAATGAGCCTCGGGCAGTGCCCTCGTCGGTAGTGTTCCCGCTACACCGGGGGCGGCGGGCCCGCCCCCCCACCGGCCTACGGCAGCCAGGGGAACTTGCGGGCGTCGGGCTTGCGCTTCTCGCGCTGGGCGCGGTGGAACTCCTTCGCCTCGTCGGTCATGTAGTAGAGCATGGTGGCGTTGCCAGCCAGTTCCTGGATACCCTGCTGGCCGTCCACATCGCAGTTGAACGCCGCCTTCAGGCAGCGGATCGCGATCGGGCTCTTCTCCAAAATCTCGCCGGCCCATTTAACCCCCTCCGCCTCGAGCTGGGCGACGGGGACCACGGTGTTGACCATGCCCATCTCGAGGGCCTGCTGCGCGGTGTACTGGCGGCAAAGGTACCAGATCTCGCGCGCCTTCTTCTGCCCCACGATGCGTGCGAGGTAACCGGAGCCGAAACCGCCGTCGAAACTGCCCATCGCCGGGCCCACCTGGCCGAAGACGCCGTTGTCGGCGGCGATGGTGAGATCGCACACAAGGTGCAGCACATGCCCGCCGCCGATGGCGTAGCCGGCCACCAGCGCGATCACCACCTTGGGCATCGAGCGGATGAGCTTCTGGAGGTCGAGCACATTGAGGCGCGGCACGCCGTCCTCGCCGATGTATCCGGCATGGCCACGCACGCTCTGGTCGCCGCCGGCGCAGAAGGCGTATTTGCCATCCGTGTGCGGGCCGGCGCCGGTGAGCAGCACCACCCCCACCTGCTGGTCCTCACGGGCGTCGAGAAAGGCGTCGTAGAGCTCGAATACGGTCTTCGGGCGAAAGGCGTTCCGTTTCCGGGGACGGTTGATGGTGATCTTGGCGATGCCGCCGGCCTTGTGGTAGAGGATGTCCTCGTAGGTTTTGCAGGGCTGCCACTGGATCGACATGGCCGCGGAGGTTAGGAGGCCCACAGGGTTTGCCAAGCCCGCAGGTAAATCCCCCGCAGATCCGCCGCGCCCCCTGCCCGTGGCCAAGCGAGGCGCTTCGTTGGCGTAGCTGGGCTGGGCAGCCGGTGAGCGGCGAGTACCGAGGCTTCTTCCGCGGCACCTGGTCGGCGAAGACGGTTCCGCCAACTCGAAGCGTCGAATCGACGTGAGGTTCGCCATTGTCGAAGGGTTCCACCTCGTGGAATTGTACGCCTGTTTCCAGAACCCCACGTCCGGTGCCTCTTCACGAGTCTACCCCCACAGACCGGCCGAAAACCGCTTGGTTTGCCGCCGACACTCGCTAGTGTCCACCCCCCAGTGACCCAAACACCCCCCCCTCAAGACTCGTCGAAACTGCACCGGGCTGCCCTCAGCTTGGGTGCGCTCGGCGTGGTTTTCGGCGACATCGGCACAAGCCCGCTCTACACCTTCCGCGAGTGCTTGGCGGCCCTGCCCGCCGACGAGCGTGCTGGCGGCATCATGGGCGTACTCTCTCTGGTGTTCTGGGCGCTGTTCATAGTGGTCACCGTCAAATACGTCTGGTGTATCACGCGCGCCGACAACGGCGGCGAAGGTGGCATCTTCGCGCTTCTTGCCCTGAGCACCAAAGGGCGCGCCACCACCGCCCGCATCGGTCCATGGGTGATGTTCGTACTGCTGGGAGCCGCACTGCTCTACGGCGACGGCGTGATCACCCCGGCGGTCTCGGTGCTCGGCGCGGTGGAGGGCCTGGTGGCGATCAATCCTGAGCTACACTACTTCGTGGTCCCGTTGAGCGTGGTGGTGCTTCTGGGACTGTTTTTCTGCCAACGTTTCGGCACCGGCACCATCGGCAAGGTCTTCGGCCCGGTGATGGTGGTGTGGTTCGGAACCATCGGTGTGCTGGGGGCCTGGAACATAGCGCAGTATCCGGCTGTGCTGGAGGCGCTCAACCCGCTCCACGCCGTGCGTCTGCTCGTCTCTATCCAACAGCGGCCGCTGGGCTTCACCCATGTGGCCACCATGCTAGGCGCGGTCGTCCTCGCGCTCACCGGGGCGGAGGCGCTCTACGCCGACCTCGGCCACTTCGGCCGGCGCGCCATCGCTCTGGCCTGGTACCTCATCGGCATGCCCGGCCTGATACTCTGCTACTTCGGCCAGGGGGCCTGGGCGCTGGCCCACCCGGGCGACTCCACCAACCCGTTCTTCGCCCTGGTAGGCGAGGGGTGGCAACGCGGCGTCCTCACCGGGCTCTCGGTCGCTGCGGCGATCATCGCCAGCCAGGCGCTCATCACCGGCACCTATTCGCTCACCCGCCAGGCCATCCAATTGGGCTTCCTGCCGCGCCTGAGCGTGGCGCACACCAACGCCCGGCAGGAAGGCCAGATCTATCTCCCGCTGGTCAACATCCTCCTCGCCGTCTGCACGATCTGGGTGACCGTCGCTTTCGGATCCAGCACGGCTCTGGCCTCCGCCTATGGTATCGCGGTTACCGGCACGATGGTGGTCACCACGGTCGCCTTCTTCGCGGTGGTGCGCATCCGCGGCTGGGGCCTGCCGCGGGCGCTGGCGGTATGCGGATTCTTCCTGGTGATCGATCTCGCGCTCTTCCTCTCCAACCTGGGCAAGATCAGGGACGGCGGCTGGCTGCCGTTGGTGATCGGAGGCGGCGTGCTCATCATCATGCACACCTGGCGCACCGGCAAAGGCGAGGTCGTGCGCCGCGTCTACTCCAACGAGATCACCGAGGAGGAGCTCAAGACCATGGCCCGCAGCCGCAACGTTTCCCGGGTGAAGGGCAGCGCGGTGTTCATGGCCGGAACGCCCCGGGGCACCCCACTGGTCCTGCTCCACCACCTCAAGGCCAACCGCAGCCTCCACGAGACCGTCGCCATCCTCAGCGTGCTCACCGAACCCGTGCCCTACGTGGACGAAGCCGAGCGTCTCCAAGTCTCCGAGATAGGTGCGGGCTGCTGGCGCGTGGTAGGCCGCTATGGCTACATGGAGTCGCCCGACGCCGGCGCCCTGCTGGAGGCCGCCGCCGCCCGCGGTCTGCCGATCAGGCCGGTTGCAGCCACCTACTATTTCAACCACGAGATGGTGGTATCCGGCGGAGCCTCCTCGATGTGGGAATGGCAGAAGCGCCTCTACGGCCTGCTCAGCCGCAACGCCCGGCCGGCGCGCGACTACTTCCAAATCCCGCCCGCTCAGATCGTCGAGCTCGGCCTGCCCATCCAGTTGTAGCAGCCAGAGGATCTCCGGAGGTCGAGCGCAGCAGCGCGCACGCAAGGTGTACTCGCCCCCCCACGCCACGGGGGCGCGTTTCGGGGTGGCGCACAAGCGCCGGAAACCGCTTGGCGGCTTCACCAACCGCACCACACTGCCGGCTTCGAATGAGTCAGCCCGATGTAGCCGCACCAACCGCACCAACCGCCCCCACCCGCGCCGCCCTCGCCCTTGGTGCCCTCGGCGTTGTCTTCGGCGACATCGGGACCAGCCCGCTCTACACGCTTCGCGAGTGCCTCCAGCACCTGCCAGCCGCCGACCGCGCCGCCGGAGTGCTGGGCGTGCTGTCGCTCATCTTCTGGTCGCTCCTGCTGGTGGTCAGCGTGAAGTATCTCTCCTTCATCACCCGCGCCGACAACCACGGGGAAGGAGGCATTTTCGCCCTGCTGGCCTTGCAGCGCCACGACAACTCGCCCGTGCGCAAGATGACCGTCGGCATCTTCGTCATCCTCGCCGGTGCCGCGCTGCTTTACGGCGAAGGCATGATCACCCCCGCCATCTCCGTCCTGGCGGCCGTGGAGGGGTTCAGGACCGTCGCGCCCCCAATCCAGCCCTACATCCCACTGCTGGCCTGCGCTGTCCTGGCCGGCCTCTTCTGGGCCCAGCACAAGGGCACGCACGCCATCGGTCGCCTGTTCGGCCCGGTGATTCTCATCTGGTTCGCCGTTATCGGACTGCTCGGAGCCTGGCATGTAGCCCACAACCCCGAGGTGTTGCAGGCCCTCAACCCGATCCATGGCTGGAGGCTGCTCGCCCAGTTTCCCGGGCGTATCCTCCTGCTCCTGGGCTCGGTAGTGCTGGCCATCACCGGAGTGGAGGCCCTCTATGCCGACATGGGCCATTTCGGCCGCCGGGCCATCGCACGGGCCTGGTACTGGGTGGTGCTGCCCGGACTCGTGCTCAACTACTTCGGACAAGGTGCCCATGCCATCGCCCGCCATGAGGATCTCACCAATCCCTTCTTTGCCCTCGCGCCCGAGGGGCTGCCCCGACTCGGGCTCGTCCTGCTTTCCATCGCCGCCACCATCATCGCCAGCCAAGCGCTCATCTCCGGCACCTTTTCGCTCACCCGCCAAGCCATCCAACTCGGCTTCTTCCCCCGCCTCAATGTGCGCCACACCAGCGCCCAGATGGAAGGCCAGATCTATGTGCCGCTGGTCAACCGCCTGCTCGCTGTCGGGGCCATCGCCACCGTTCTGGGCTTCGGCACCTCCGAGCGTCTCGCCGGGGCGTATGGCATCGCCGTCACCGGTGCGATGACCATGACCACCATCGCCTTCTACTATGTGGCCCGCCGCCGCTGGGGTTGGTCCTGGCCGGCCGCCGCGGCGCTCTGCGCTTTCTTCCTGGCCATCGACCTCGCGCTCTTGGTGGCCAACATCCCGAAAATCCCCAACGGCGGCTGGCTGCCCTTGGCCACCGGAGGCGCCATTCTGCTCGTCATGCATGTCTGGAAACGCGGGCGCGAACTCATCTATGACCGCGTCTACGGCGAGGGCCTGCACAGCGTCGAACTGGCATCCATCTTCGAAAGCGGGGCGATCCACCGCGTGGCCGGCACTGCCGTATTCATGGCGTCCAATCCCAAGGGCACCCCGCTCGCCCTGCTGCATCACCTCAAGTCCAACCGTTGCGTACAAAAGACGGTAGTCCTGCTCACCATCGCTGCCGAACCCGAGCCGCATGTGCCCGACGCCGACCGCCTAGCCGTCAGCGAACTCGGCCACGGCGTCTGGCGAGCGGTGGGCCGCTACGGCTACATGGAGTCGCCCGATGTAGCCACGCTGGTCGAACGCCTGCGCACCGCCGGGGTAAAGATCGAGCCGATGACCACCACCTACTATTTCAACCGGGAGATGGTGCTCACCGGCGGCGACGCCCCGCTCTGGGAATGGCAAAAGTCGCTCTACTCCTTTCTCAGCCGCAACGCCCGACCGGCAAAAGACTACTATCGCATCCCGCCCAACCAGATCATCGAGCTCGGTCTGCCCATCCAGCTGTAGGCTATTGTACTGGATTTCATCTGGCGCGTCTTCGCTTTCTGCCTAGGCGCAACCATTCATTCGCAGGAGCGTGCTTGCACGCGGTTCCGAGCGCAGATCGCGTGCAAGAACGCTCCTGCGGCGGGGATCGGAGGTTCCACTGCCAAAGCGCAAAGCCGTACTACTGCATGGTCACGGCTTAGGCGCGCGGGTGGTGTTTCCCATGGGAAACCTACGGCTACCGCGCTACAGCCGACGCGCAGCCCATGCCGCGCATCCCCGCCCCCGAGCCGCTACGGCGGTGCGTATTCGCCCCGCCGCCTCGGCCCTCACCGCGTGCCGGCCAACAGAGCCTTGCGCCGGGCGGCGTCGCGTTTGCGGTCGGTCCGAATCTCAAGCACACGCAGCCCAGAAGCCGGCAGCGTCGAGATCAGCTCCGCAAAGTGAATCCAGTCGCGCACGCCGATGTGATCCACCCCGTAGGCGGCGCAGAGCTTGGCAAAATCCGCCTCCTGTGGCGTGGCGAAGTACTCCTCGAAGGGCGGGTCGAACTGCGCCACCGGCAGATGCTCGAAAATCCCCCCACCGCTGTTGTTGATCAGCACCACCGTGAGGCTGCCTCGCAGCCGCGGCCGCAGCAGAAAGCCGTTCGTGTCGTGCAGCAGCGAGAGGTCGCCGGTGAGCAACACCGCCGGCTCACCGCCGTGGGCCACCCCCAGCGCGGTCGAGAGCGTGCCGTCGATGCCGTTGGCCCCGCGGTTGAAATAAAAGCGCCGCTGCCGGTCGTCCTGTGGCCAAAAATACTCCACATCGCGCACCGGCATGCTGTTGGCTACGAACACCGGCGTGCCCTCCGGCAGGTGCTGCGCGAGCAACCACACCGCCTTCGGCTCGAAAAGCTCGGCCTCGGCGTTGAGCGCGGCGGCGATGCGCCCGGTCACCTCAGCCTCCGCGGTCACCCACTGTTGGGCGTACTCGCTCTCCGGGCGCACGTCGGCGATGGTCAGCTCCTCTACGCTGGCCGCGACCAGGCGGGTGCGCGCATGCAGACCGTCGCGGTTGGCCCCGGTGGGGGCCACCAGGGTCGCCTCCGCTGCGCCCTGCTCCATCCAGTTGCGCAATACCTTGCTGGTGGGCCAGCCCTCCAGGCAAAGGACCGCCTCGGGGCGCAACACCCTCGCCTGCCAGTTGTCGCGCAGGAGACAATCGTAGTGGGAGATAACACTCACTCCCTCGGCCGCGTGGTGGCGCAGCGGCGAGAGCGCGTCGGCAAGCACAGGCCAGCCGAGCGTGCGGGCCAGCCGGCCCACCGCCTCCGCGTAGGCCGCCGGGTTGGCCGGACTCGCCGGGCCGGCCATGATGAGGCCGCGGGCGGTGGCCGGCGGTGTCCAGAACCCGGCGACTTTGCCGGGGGCCGTCGGCACCAGATGCGCGAAGAAGGTCTCATCGAGCACCCGTTGGAGCGCGGTGGCAGACTGGTCGGCCACCGGAGCGAGCGGGTCGCGGAACGGGGCGTTCAGGTGCACGGGGCCAGGATACGGCAGCAGGGACCGGTCGCAGGCGTGCGCCACGGTCTGCCGCAGATACCGCAGCAACTCGAGGCGTGCCTCGGGCACGGCGAGCTCGTGGAAGAAACTCACGTATCCGCCAAAAATCTTCAGTTGGTCGATCGTCTGCCCGGAGGCGCAATCGCGCAGCTCGGGAGGCCGATCCGCCGTGATCACCACCAGCGGTACCCCGCTCTCCCGCGCCTCGACTACGGCCGGCAGGTAGTTGGCCGCAGCCGTGCCGGAGGTGCACACCAGCACTGTGGGCCGCCCCGAGCGTTTCGCCCGGCCCAGGGCGAAGAAGGCGGCAGAACGCTCGTCGAGCACCGGGATCGCCTCGATGCCGGGGTGGCGCACCAGCGCCATCGTCAGCGGAGTGGAGCGCGAGCCGGGCGAGACCACCGCCATCTCCACGCCGCAATGCACCAGCGTCTCCACCAGCACACTGCACCAGAGGGTGTTGGTATTGCGGAAATCCAGATGCGGCAGCGCGGCGGGCTTAGGGGCGGACATCGGTTACTTGAAGGTGGTTTGCGGGATGATCTTTAGAACATTGCGGCTCAAGACCAGATCGCCGATGCGGCTCTTGGGCGGCGGCGGGAGGTAGTCGCGAGCGAGCAGTTCAAGGTGAGGCAACACCTGCTCGCGGCCCGGGCCCGTCCAGAAACGAGGATGGGGCAGCACCAGGCGCTTGTCTCCCCCCTCCAGCACGAGTTGAAACCGGCCGAAGCGGATCAACTTCACCTCCTCCCAGGCCATGCCCACCGACTCCAGCGAGCCCTCCATCCAAAGACTGGTTTCATCGGCATGGACCGGTCCGTAGATCAACATCAGGTAGGCGCTCAACACCACCAAGGGCACTGCCAAGAGCGCCAACAGGGGTAGGCTGAGAGCGAACAGCGAGCCGGCCAGTAACGAGAACAACAGGATGCCGGCGCCGGCGGCCGCCTGGGCTTTCCAAACCGAGATCGAGGACGGGGTAGAACTCATGTGCGCCATTGCCTAGCACAACGACGCGTACGGAAGCAATGGCATGAAGGCCCGATTTGAACCCACCCCCTTGAAATGTCCGCTGGAGACGCCCGCCGCCCCGGCGGCGAAATCCCCTGCGCCCACCCGTCCGCGCCCGGCCCACCGTTTTCGATTGGCCTCTTGCCCCTCTTGCCCGATGACACTGGTAGCCATTTTTCACTTCATGCTCATCCTCCGCGGCGCACCCGCCCTCTCCGACTTCCGCACTCAGAAACTCGCCCAGGACCTCCTCGGCGACGGCCTTCCCGTCAACGACGTCGTCACCGCGTTTATCCATGTCGCCGAGCTCTCCTGCGAGCTGAGCGCCGCCGAGAGCACCGTGCTGGAAAAGCTCCTCACCTACGGCCCGCATCGCGAAGCCCACTCCCCCAAGGGGCACCTCTACGTCGTAGCTCCCCGGCCCGGCACGATCTCCCCGTGGTCCTCAAAGGCCACCGACATCGCCCACATCTGCGGCCTCGCCAAGGTGCAGCGCATCGAGCGCGCAATCGCCTACTGGGTGGACATGGGCGGCACCTCGCCCACCCCGGCCCAAGCCGAGGTTCTCACCGCCCGCCTCCACGACCGCATGACACAGGTGGTCTTCACCGACCTGCCCGCGCTTGAGGTGCTTTTCAGCCACGCCGCCCCGCGCCCCGTAGCCACGGTGCCCGTACTCGCGCAGGGCCACTCGGCCCTCGTCGCCGCCAACACCGCACTGGGCCTGGCCCTCACCGACGAGGAGATCCACTACCTCTTCAAGAACTTCACCGCCCTCGGCCGCGACCCGCACGACATCGAGCTGATGATGTTTGCGCAGGCCAACTCAGAGCACTGCCGCCACAAGATCTTCAACGCCACCTGGGAAATCGACGGCTCCGTGCGCGACCGCTCGCTGTTCCAGATGATCAAGAACACCTACGAGCTACACCCCACCGGCGTGCTCTCCGCATACAAGGACAACGCCGCCGTGCTAGTGGGCCACCCTGGCGGGCGCTTCTACGCGGATCCACGCACTGGCGACTACGCCGCGCACCAGCAGGACATCCACATCCTTTGCAAGGTAGAGACCCACAACCACCCCACCGCCATCTCCCCCTTCCCCGGTGCGGCCACCGGCTCCGGCGGCGAGATCCGCGACGAGGGCGCCACCGGCCGAGGCTCCAAGCCCAAGGCCGGCCTCACCGGTTTCACCGTCTCCAACTTGAAGATTCCCGGCGCCCTCCAGCCCTGGGAGCGCGAGTTCGGCAAGCCCGGCCGCATCGTATCCGCCCTCGACATCATGCTCGACGGCCCCCTGGGCGGCGCCGCCTTCAACAACGAGTTTGGCCGCCCCAACCTCCTAGGCTACTTCCGCACTTTCGAGCAGGAAGTCCCCGCTGCAGCTCCGGTAACTGGCGACAAGGCGACAAATGCGCCCGCCGACGGGAAATCCCCGCTGCCGGCCTCCTCCTCCTCCGACCAGTCGAAAATCGGCAATCAAAAGTCGAAAAACGAGAGCGCCCAATCCGCACTCCGCACTCCGAATTCCGCAGTGTCCCCCATCTCCACCACCGAGCTGCGCGGCTACCACAAGCCCATCATGCTCGCCGGCGGCCTGGGCAGCATCAAGGCCGAGCATGTCCAGAAAGGTGAGATCAACCCCGGCGACAAGCTCATCGTCCTGGGCGGGCCCGCCATGCTCATCGGCCTTGGCGGCGGCGCCGCCAGCTCCGTGGCCAGCGGCCACGGTCACGAAGATCTGGATTTCGCCTCCGTCCAGCGCGAGAACGCCGAGATGGAACGCCGCTGCCAGGAGGTCATCGACCGCTGCTGGGCGCTCGACGCCGACAACCCCATCTCCTTCATACACGACGTTGGCGCCGGCGGCCTCTCCAACGCCCTGCCCGAGCTCGTCAACGACGGCTGCCGCGGCGGCCGTTTCAACCTGCGGGCCATCCCCAACGCCGAGCCCGGCATGTCGCCCCTTGAGATCTGGTGCAACGAAGCCCAGGAGCGCTACGTGCTCGCCGTGCCCGCCGCCCGCCTCGAGGCCTTCGCCGAGCTCTGCCGGCGCGAGCGCTGCCCCTTCGCCGTCGTAGGCGAGGCCACCGAGGAGAAGCAGCTCGTCCTCGAAGATCCGCAGTTCAACAACAAGCCCATCGACATCCCGCTCAACGTCCTGCTGGGCAAGCCGCCGCGCATGCACCGGAAGACGGAGACGCTGGTGCGCCCGCAGTCGCCCCTGGTGCTTGGAAACCTCACTCTGGCCGACGCCGCCAAGCGGGTGCTCTCCCACCCCACTGTGGCCGACAAGACCTTCCTCATCTCCATCGGCGACCGCACCATCACCGGCCTGGTTTGCCGCGACCAGATGGTAGGACCCTGGCAAGTACCGGTGGCCGATTGCGCCGTGACCGCCACGGCCTTCGACGTCTACACCGGCGAGGCCATGTCGATCGGCGAACGCACTCCGGTGGCCGTCAACAACGCAGCCGCCTCGGCGCGCCTCGCGGTGGGTGAAGCGCTCACCAACATCGCCGCCGCCCAGATCGGCGACCTCGGCAAGGTGAACCTCTCCGCCAATTGGATGGCCGCCCCCGCCGTGGCCGGCGACGGCGCCGACCTCTACGCCGCCGTGCAGGCCGTGGGCATGGAGCTTTGTCCCGCCCTGGGCATCACCATTCCCGTGGGCAAGGACTCCATGAGCATGTCCACCGTCTGGAAGGAAGCCGGAAAGCAGAAGCGCATCACCGCGCCGGTCTCGCTCATCGTCTCGGCCTTCGCGCCCTGCGCCGATATCCGCCTCTCGCTCACACCGCAGCTCGAGCAGATCGCGGATACCGTGCTGCTCCTCGTCGACCTGGGCCGCGGCAAGAACCGCCTGGGCGGCTCCATCCTCGCGCAGACCACCTCCCAGATGGGCGCGGAAACCCCGGACGTGGACAACCCCACCGACCTCAAGAACTTCTTCGCTGCCATCCAGCAGCTCGGTGCCGAGAAGAAGATCCTCGCCTACCACGATCGCTCCGACGGCGGCCTGTTCGCCACCATCGTAGAGATGGCCTTCGCCGGTCACACCGGAGTGGATCTCGAAATCCCCTCCGGCCACAACGCCTTCGCCGCACTCTTCAGCGAGGAGCTGGGCGCCGTGCTGCAGGTGCGCCTCGACGACCTCGACGACGTCTCCGATGTGCTGCGCCAGCGCGGCTTCAAGAACTGCACCTCGCGTATCGGCACGCTCAACCCGCACTTCGCCCTGCGCATCCGCCGCGCCGGACAGGAGATCTACAACGAGAACCTTCCCGTGCTGCGCGGGCTCTGGAGCGACGTCACCCGCCGCATCTCCTCGCTGCGCGACAACCCCGCCTGCGCCGAGAGCGAGTACCAGCTCAAGCTCGACAAGGCCGATCGGGGCATCACGCCCAAGGTCACCTTTGCGCTGGAATCCGTCGGACCGGCCGAATCCGACCGCTCGGTCCGATCCTCCAAGCGCCCCGCCATGGCGATCCTGCGCGAGCAGGGCGTAAACGGCGAGGTGGAGATGGCAGCGGCCTTCGATCGCGCCGGCTTCCGCTCCGTAGATGTGCACATGACGGATATCCTCAGCGGCCGCATCTCGCTGAAAGATTTCCGCGGCCTGGTAGCCTGCGGCGGCTTCAGCTACGGCGACGTGCTCGGTGCCGGCGAAGGCTGGGCCAAGAGTATCCTCTTCAACGAGCGCGCCCGCGCCGAGTTCGCCGCCTTCTTCGCCCGGCCCGACACCTTCGCCCTGGGCGTGTGCAACGGCTGCCAGATGATGAGCAACCTGCACTCGATCATCCCCGGCGCGGAGCTCTGGCCCCGCTTCGTGCAGAACCGCTCCGAGCGCTTCGAGGCCCGCTTCGTCTCCCTCCAAATCGAGAAGAGCCCGAGTATCCTCTTCGCCGGCATGGAAGGCAGCGTGCTCCCCATCGCCGTGGCCCACGGCGAAGGCTACGCCGAGTTCCGCGACGCCTCCTCCGCGCTGGCGTGCAGCAACTCCGGCCTGGTCTCCGCCCGCTTCGTGGACAACAAGCACCAGATTACGGAGACCTATCCGCTCAACCCGAACGGTTCCCCCTCCGGCATGACGGCGCTGACCACCCGCGACGGCCGGGTGACCATCATGATGCCGCATCCCGAGCGGGTTTTCCGCACCGTGCAGAACAGTTGGCATCCCGCCACCTGGGGCGAGGACGCTCCGTGGATGCAGCTCTTCCGCAACGCCCGCCAGTGGGTGGGGTGAGCCGCTCCACCGATTGCCGCAGGCGTGCAGTACACCAACGTAGGGCCGGTCTGAGACCGGCCCGGCGAGCAGAAGCTAAGTCGCTGGTAAACGCGGACTTAGTTGGTGGTTAATATCTTAGGGAATGCCAATAGATGCAGTGAAATACAGCTATGTGAAGCGAAATTCCGCCATTTGGCAACCCTCCGGCAACCTCAGACCTCACGAAGAATGCCCTCGTCGTTGCCTCAATCGCATCGCAGATCCCGCCCTCACCCCCAAAATCGGGTAGCGTCAAAGCGCAGCAATTTGGTGACAATACACGATGCCAGCCTGGCCAGAACCGAAATGTCCCTACAACGCCGTTCTTCCAGATTCCAAGGCCGGAGAGAAATCGGTGCCGGCTCGCTCGGGGGCTCGTCCGTAAGCCCCTCCGTGCGCTGCTTACTGCTTCGGCATCAAGCATGCCGGCAATGAGCAGCGCCTGCGACTTCGCAATCCGATCCGCCGCGAGGCTCTTGGTTGTATCGAACGCCAAGCTCCGATTGTTCACCTTCCGATTGAACTAATAGGTGAACAGCAACTCCATCTTCTCAGAGGCATCACAGCCACCTTGCGGCACACTTGTGGCCGAAATTACGCCCGATTTTGCCACGGATTTCGCCTACTTTTGGCCGACGTTGCCCCGCTTTCGGCCCTCAAAATCCGTTACCATTTCGCGTAAGGGGTAAGGCGTTCCGGTGAACTGGGAACGCGCTCGTCGCGTTCCAAAATGGTGCGGCCGGGGTGCCGGATCGGGACCGGCGGAGAAGGTGCGTATTTTGTAATTGGAAATAAGGAACTCCTTAGGGCCTTGCGTCTGTCACCACCAAGGGGACGGACGCAAGGCCGGGATCGGGCCGCTTCGAAGCGGCAGATGGGCGGCCTGTTGGTGCCTGGGTTCGCGCCGGGGGTTAGGCC
>CAJCBL010000216.1 GCA_903960515.1 uncultured Verrucomicrobiota bacterium | reverse complement strand
CCCTACCCGACGCTCTCCCGATCTAACCCGCCCCCCAGCCCGCCCTACGGCAGACCGTGTGTTGGGTGGTGGGGGGTGGAGGGGCAGCCCCTCCTCCCCCCACGCCCCCCTTCTCCCCTGATTCTATATGAATCAATTTCGGAGTCGGAACGGAGGGGAGCTGCGCTCCCCAAGACCCCTGCCGGCATGGCGGAATCTAATTGTCGCTGATGGCGAATTCTAATTGTCGTTGACCAATTGCGACCGTAGCTAGGAAATACCATGGAAAGGTGACGATCAAGTACCGAAAACTGAGAGACACACCGGGAAATCGAGATTGCTATAATGTGATAATTTCAGGAGTGCGCGAAAGCGACGGAGTAGGGGTGCGTGTCTTCGACGGAAGCAGGATTTTGAATTATCACTTACGTGAATCCGGCGATACATGGCAGATTGTTGAGATCGAGCAGATCGGAATATTTTGAAACCGGCTCCATCCAGCGCGATGCTCCATCGGGCCAGGTCGACAGCCTTGGACATATGTGCCGTTGAGAGCTCCATCGGGCCAAGTCGAAAATCGCATAATTCCGGACCCACCCTACTGGGACCCATCGTGACTCGTTATAAACAGCTTGACGGCCAGACGGGATGCGGCAGGGTCAGGGCCATGGCGCATCCGCTGCGAATCGAGTTCAGGAGTAGGAATGAAACAGTTGCCCTTCAGTCACGAGTTCCGACATGACCCCTACGCCGCCCCAAATGACACCTAGGGTATGGAATAGTTGGATTCGATTAACTGGCTCAAATGAAATTCGAAACTTTAGATTTGGCGTTCTTGCCGCGCCCGATCGGTTTATGGCTACAACTATTTCAGTCGTGAATAGATTGCTGGCAGTTGTCGCGCTCTTGTTTGTTCTCTGTGCATGCCATCCCAAGTCAGATTCTGCTGGTCTGATTAGTGAAATCGAATCATATAGGGTTCAGGGATTTGATCCACGACCTCAATATGACAGAATTGTTTCCGAGTATTCTCGCCTTCGCCGATCCGGGAATCCGGACTGCGCGGGACTCCGAATTGGACTTGTCGATGTGTTTTTCGAATGGGGATGCTTCGATGAAGCTTGGACGTTATTTGCGACCACGCGGGAGGGGGCGGGCGGTAGTGGGAAACGTCTGTTATTGATTAGGCGAGCAATACAGTGTCCCAACCCCTCTGATTTGGATGGGTTTGAAGATGCGCAATGGGTTCGGGCGACTCTCGATAGGTGTCGAAAACGCTATCTAGAACCTGATGACGTTCGCGAGATTTGCAGCATATTCGACGTGGGTTTGACGGCAGCGATTGCTACAGCATTGATGGCGGATGGTGATACGCATTCGGCGAAACTTGTTTGTGTGGTCGGTTTGCGCACAGCACTTGTTTCACTTCGCCAGAATCGGTGGGATGGTGTTGATCACGGGCGTGATAATTTCAACGGAATTACGGCGAATAGTATAGTGCTTTGGCGAGTGTATGCGGCCTGCGTGCTAGATCCTAAGCTTAGCGTAGAAGCTAATGACCAGTCGGCGGATGAAGCTTTAACCATGGCAAACTCGCTTTATCGGAGTTTTCATGAACGAAAAGACAGATCGAAACGTGAGCGCGAGTACCTGGATGCTATGTGGACTATTGCCTGTCAGGTTGCAGGGCGGGCGCAGAGTGTTCCAGAACCGACCTCTCCCCAATCCGACCTCTAATCCGACCTACATGCGGAGCATTCAGTTCGTTTACGAATATCGCCAGCGACACATATGGCTTCGGCAACGACCATCGCTGGCGCAGCGGCAAATTTCGGTAATCTATGGGAGAACGATATCAATACTGGGTAACTTTGCTTAGAACTGCAGATCTAATCCCATAAGTAATATGAAAAACAGAATGCTGATTCTACTGTTTCTATTCCTGTTCGCCTTGGTGCTTTGGTTCCTGCGATTTAAATATGCATAATCTGAGGCCGTACGACCTCAGATTAAAGAGGAGATTTTAAACACTTCGGCACCTCAATCCAAGCAGGCTAATGTAGGTAATGGGAGGCCGAATTAGGGACAGGTCCGTTCTGGGCCCCTTGGGCCGGCTCCGCAGGGCGCAAAACGAACGCGTTTTCGAAGATCGGTCGCTCATCACTGGCGAAACTTTGCCTCGTTATACGCACCGGAAATCGTCGAAGGTAAGGGCTATTTCGGCTAACGCCTCAGCTCAGCCACGCCGAACTGAAGATATTTGATTGGAAGGCGAGCATTATAGAGGCGTTGGATGTGGCGTCTGGTTAGCCTGGTTTTTCATTCTTCTTCCACGATTCAAGGCCAGGTGAGGTCACCATGAAGGTGGCTCCACGAACCTCGAAGAGATAGGGCATGCCGAATAGATCGCGGAAAGTCTCTTTGCCCTTCCAATCGATGAACGCGCCATCCCACTTCGGGTGCTTGTGGTGATCGAAGCAAAGATCTTCCAACTTCTCTGGCAGCCGGCCGAACGTCTCCAGATAGAGCGCGATGGAGATCCGCAAGAAGTGGAGGCGCTGCTCTTCACCCCTCGCAGTGCTGCTGAGTGTCGGGATGAAAGAATCCATCCTTCAGCGCGCGAATCGCCATTTTCGGGTGCTTGATGAACGTCTTCAGCATTTTTCGGCTAGACTCTATGTTGCGTGAGGCGGTCGCTTGTAAAAACAGGTGCTGGTCTCCAACTACGCGGGTTGTTCGCTAAAAGCCAACAGAGCCGCATGGTGGAGGCCGGTACGGTATCAAACCCCACCAGCACAAACACCAGGAAAGGAGACCAGCACATGAGCCCGCACGATAAGTTCATCGGCCTCGATGTCCACAAAGATACTATCCAAATCGTCGTCGCCGACGCCGGCCGCGATGGCGAAGTCCGCCACCTAGGCGCGATCAGTTCCGACCTCCACGCACTCGAACGCGTCATCACCAAACTGCGCGCCGACGGCGCCACCCTGCACGTCGCCTACGAGGCCGGCCCCACCGGCTTTGGCATCTACCGGCACCTGATCGCGATGGGCATCGACTGCATTGTCGTGGCCCCCTCGAAGATGCCCGTACCCGCAGGCAAACGACAAAAGACCGACCCTCGCGATGCCGAGCTGCTCGCCCGCCTCCTACGCGCCGGCGAGTTGACCTGCATCGGCGTCCCCGACGATGTAGACGAAGCCATCCGCGATCTCGCCCGCACCCGCGACGACGCCGTCGACGACACCCGCCGCACCAAGCAGCGCCTCAAGAGCTTCCTCCTGCGTCAAGGTTACCACTACACAGGCGCGGCCAACTGGGGCGATGCGCACCTGCGCTATCTGCGCGCCCTCAGCCTCCCGCTGCCCGCCCACAAGGCCGTGCTCCAGGAGTATATTCTCGCCTACGAACACTGCACCGACCAGGTCGCCCGGCTCAACGACCTGCTCGCCGCCCATGTGGTCCAGTGGCGGATGTATCCGCTTGTCCAGGCGCTCATGACCCTGCGCGGCTTTCAACTCGTAGCCGCCACCGTACTGGTGGCCGAGGTCGGCGACGTTGGCCGCTTCAAACAAGCCCGCGACCTCATGGCCTTCTTCGGCCTCGTGCCGCACGAAGAGTCCAGCGGGCAAACCCGCCGCATGGGCTCCATCACCAAGACCGGCAACTCCCATGCGCGCCGCATGCTCATCGAGACCGTACAATGCGCCTTCAACGAACCCAATGTATCCGCCGAACT
>CAJCBL010000215.1 GCA_903960515.1 uncultured Verrucomicrobiota bacterium | reverse complement strand
TTCGAACCGACCGCGCGTGAGCCTTTTCATCCGGCAAACTACCCGAAGGGGTTCTGGCGCAGGGCGCGCAGGACGGTGAAGCCGCCCCAATCGGTGATGGGCTGGAGCAGTCGAGTAGCGCTGCGTTGGCGCGCGCCGTAGCGGCCGCCGATATGCGGCCAGAAGCCGATCGACGAAGAACGGCGAGCCCAGCACGGCCGAATCGGTTAGCGCACCCGGCAACGCAGCACCGTGGAGAGAGGGAGTTGGTCCTTTTGCCGCAGCACTTCGGCGAAAGCTGTCGGGGCGATGGTTGTGCCGCAAAGGCGCGGGGCCGATCCGAAGCCAAACCGTCCAATACGTAGCAAACCGTGGCTGTCCCCTCTGAGCCCAAGGTGGTGTCGCATGCACAGCCCGAAGAACCGCCCACGGAGGTCCCGGCGTTGACTGGGTTGTGGGTTGATATGCGTAATTGAATTTTGGTTTGGCATGCGTTTATCGACGATAGGATGGAACTCCCGTTGCGTTGAATTGTAGCATACAACTATGATGGATACCCTGCGACGTGGGTGAAGGTCCGATGGGTGCGCTATCACATGCGTCCCGCCGGTCAGGGATCGCCCCAAGGGGGATGCTCAACTGGCTTCGCCAGAGTGAAGGCGCGACGAGCGAAAAGACCGATGAATTCGCAGATAGGGCGGTCCACTTGACAGGGTGCCATTCAATGCACAGTAAACGGACATGGCTACGAAGACCATTACCATCAAGGAAAGCGCCTATCGTGCGCTTGCGAAGTGCAAGCAGGACGGGGACTCGTTCTCCGATGTGATTGAGCGTGAGTTCTCGCAGCGGATCGAAACCGGCGCGGACTTGCTCGCGTTGGTTGCCTTGCGGCGCAAGCAGGGACGGGGCCTCGGGCTTGCCCAGAGAAAGCGACGCCAGAAAACAGCGGCATGAAGACCGCATTGCTGGATACGAGTTTTCTGATCGATCTGGACGATGAAGCGGAGTCCGGTGTTGTCGGCCCAGCGACGCGTACGCTCGCAACGTTGCGAGAATACCGGCTATTCATTTCGCCTGTGACTGTCGCCGAGTTACTGGAGGGGGCGGAAATGCCGGAGGAAGCGGCGAAGGAATTGGCGACGTACCAGAAGCAAACTATCGGTTGGCAGGCAGCGCAACGGTGCGCTCTGAATCAATCGCGCGCGCCGCGGCGGATGGGTGAGAATGACGCTTGGCAGGCCGCGCTGGCGGCGCTTTCCGGGCATCGTCTCGTCGGGCATGATGTCGCATTCGAAGGGCGGCCCGGCTTGGACTACCTCGATCATCGGAAGTATGTGTGACGATGTCGCACTACTTGCCCTCGGCACCGGCTCGGGCGGTTGCGGGCGGCGCGAAGGGGCGGATGCGTAGTGGCGGCGCGGGGCGGGAATGGAGGGAGGAGTCGGCGGGCAACTGGGCCGCCGGGGTCGCGTTCCCGGGCTGCGTGCGACCCGAGTGGTCGTGCTTGGACGACGAGTCGAGGCGGCTACGGAAACGAGCGCTTCGCCGTCTCCGACAGCAACGAGCGCCCCAAGCCAGAACGGAGCAGGAGCGCCGGGGTGCAGCCGCACGCGGGGCATCCCCCGCCACTCATAGTCGCGGAGGGTTTGGTCTTTCGGAACTGCGAGGCCATTCAGCTGCTGCCGGGAGTACAGCAGTCCAGAGGTCATCCCTGGAGGATCGGTGCCGGACCCCCTGGCCATTTCATTAGCAGATCGCAGCGTTAAACGCATCAATCGGAGAACCGAATGGCAACCGATCCGACACCAAAACAGCGAAGGACCGGAGCGGCTGCTGCGTATATCAACGCCCTGCTCGCCGCTGGCCGTGTGTCCTTCCCCTTGTCTGCCCTGCTCCAAGAATCCGGGCTCAGTCTAGCGGCGGCCAAGAGCCAGCTCAACCGGCTGGGCCCCTCGGTGGTCCGGCCTTCGCCATCGCAAAAATTCTTCCTGCTCGTCAGCCCCGAACAGTTAGCCCGGGGATACCCGCCAGTCGATGGCTGGATCGATGACTACTTCCGGTGGCTCGGGCGTCCCTACTATTTGGCCCTTCAATCCGCGGCGAGCGCGCACGGAGCAAATCCCCAGGCAATCCAGGTCACGCAGGTGATGACGGACTCGCCCCGCCGCCCAATCAGCATCGGCCGTCTACGTATCGTCTTCTTTGTGAAACGCGGCATCGAGAGGACCCCGACCCAGCAACTGCCAAACGCACTCGCACCGACGCGCTTGAGCACGCCAGCGGCGACCGGCTTTGATCTCATCCGCTACGCCGCGCGCATCGGCGGAATCGGCATGTCGATAGACACGCTCCGTCCGCTGCTCCCGCTCATTCGCACCGCCGATCTGTTGGCGACACTCGAAGCCGAAGGTGAGACGTCCACCACGCAGCGGCTCGGTTACGTACTCGACCGGTTGGGACACAAGAAGAACGCCGACGTCATCGACCGCTGGCTGATCGCCAAACGACCGAAGATCCCACTCGTTGTATCCGCAGCCATCCCAACAGCGTGCCCGATGAACAGCCGGTGGCACATCATCGACAACTCCGGAGAATTTGATTCATGAACCCGCTCACCCGCCGCGACGTACTCGCCCACCAAGCGTTCGTGCCGTGGCCCAGCCTGCGGCAGGTCGAACAGGACTTGATCCTCTGCCACGTGATGGCGGCCCTGTTCGCCGACCGCTTCCTGCAGAGCCAGATTGCAATGCGCGGGGGCACGCTCTTGCACAAGGTGCATCTGGCTCCAGTGTAACGATACAGCGAGGACATTGATCTCGTGGTGTATGGTGACCGGCCCGAGGCACATGTGGCCAAAGCGCTCCGCCGTGTCCTGCGCGAGGTGCTCGGTTCGCCCACCGGTTCGATCTGGGACACGATCCGGCTGGCCATCCGCAACACCGTTCGTCCGTCGAGAATCCTGCGAATGGCCTACTCGATCCCCTCGGTTGCCGAACCCGGGGATACCCTGGATGTCGTCATCTAGGCCAACGTATCCGAGCGGGTACATCACCGGCCTATCGTTCAGCTTCCGTTCGCTTTCCCGTTCCGGGACGCACAAGTTGAGTCGACAATTAATGGTTACGACCTCCACGAGATGCTCGGCACCAAGATGCGGGCGCTATTTCAGCGGAGACGCGGGCGGGATCTATTCGATCTACATTGGGCGCTCACCCGCGCTACGCCGCCGGTGGATCCGTCCGCCGTGATCGAATCTTTACTCCACTATCTCCAGCAGGAGGGCAGCGTCGCCGCCCGTGCGGAATTTGTCGCGCTGCTCAACTCCCATCTGGCCGACCGGGGATTTTGCACCGACATGGACTCACTTCTCCGCGCGGGCGAGACTTACGATCCGCATCAGGCCGGTGCCAACGTGCAGTCCAGGCTGCTAGCCCTCCTCCCCGAATAGGCCGTGTTGCCGGCCCCCCCTCGCGCGATCACCCGATGCCAGAGGCTGGTCTCCTCCTCCCATCGCGCCCTGCGGGCAGCCCTTTCTGGCCATCCGCAGAGCGAGATGGCGGCATTGAGAATGGTATCTAAAATCCTGACGAAGCCGAACCGGCTCGCATGAGTATCTACGGCCCGGGTTCGGTGTTCTAAGTATAGTTACGAACACTTCGGAGACACGGCCCGGATTTCCGCTGAGCCATTCCCCGCCGCAGTACCAGATTGATCCACGCGAGCCCCAGCCTGCCCGCTTGCCGCCGTAATCAGAAACGTAATCATTTCCTAACGTGCAGAAGCACTCCCATTGACGATCCGATGAGATTGCCTCGATTTGGTGGACAGACGACTAGGCGAGAAGGGACAGCTGTTTGGTCGCTTCCGAGGACAGGAGCCCAAAGCTTGCCGCAGGAAGCGACCAAACAGCGCCGCAGGCACACACAACGGCGTGCGCCTACCGAGTTTACGGTAGCTCGGATACCGAATTTTCGGGAGGCGCTGTCCCTTGAGCGACAACGAATGGTGAACCATCTTGTGCCCGCGAAAGGAACACCTATGAAGCGAACAAATGGGCTATTCCAGTCAGCAACTCCCCATGGGTCCGCAGCCCTCCGGCCGACCCCCGCCCCGGCAGGGCCCATTGGCGAACCCACAGATCAATTACCGTGCGCCCCGGCCATCCAGCCGGCCCCCATTCCGCAACCGAACGCCCGACGCGATCCAGGCGACTGGCCCATACTGCCTACGGAAGCGTTGGACTCGATGCCTGTGGAGCCCTACGCAGTCGCTTCTCACACGCCAGAAGACCTCTATGCTCTCGCTGCAGACCTCGCGGCGAAAGAGCTCGCGAATGGCCGGGCCGTGAGCCTCGTCCCCTGCCCCGATGGAAGCTGCCGCGTGGAGCCCGCCCCGTCCTCTGGTCACCGGCCGAAAGCTACAGCGGACGGAACTTTGTCGTCGACCACGGTAATGGCGCGACTGGGATACAGCCCGAAGAACCGGGCGGGATTCTGGATTGCGGTGCGCCGTGCCAAGATCCCGTTCATACGGCTCAACGCCCGCAATATCCGTTTTCCTCTTATGGCGTTTGAGGACTGGCTTGCGAGCCGCCAAGTCGGCGGTACTCGCCCGGCCCCTCGGCTCTAGCCGATCGGATCCTCCTCATTGACTCTCAACGGAGGAAGCGCCCGAGCGACGGCCGGTGTCATCGCAAACCAGGCGAGCGCGGAGGCCTCCGGCACCGGACGCCGATAATGTTTGTCAATGCGCGCCACCGAGGTTCCCGCCCATGTTGCGACCTGAGGTTTGTCCCCGGTCAACGCCACTTGGTACGTGATGTAGGAGTGGCGAAAGCAATTGTCGGGCAACGCCAGCCCCGCCGATATGCCGATGTCGCGTATCCGCCCCATTGCACCAGCTGCACAGAGGTTCCCCTCCCGTGGCGTCGGACACAGGCCGAGCCATTCCACCGCCGCCGCCCCGAGAGGGACGTGCCGCCAAGCCGATGTATTCGTCTTGGCAACGCTCACCTGGACAAATGGTTTCTGGAGCCCCCGCCCGAACACCGCCGGGTCGAGAAACACATCACTCCAAAGCTGCCGTTTCTGGCGGTCGGCTCGCTTCCCTTGAATCTCATCTGACCGGATACCGCAAAAGCCAGCCAGCACCAGAGCGGCGAGATGATGCGGGTGCTTCTTCTCCAGATAGGCGAGCAGACGGCCAAAGGCCTCCGCCGGGAGGATGCCGATCTCGGGGTCCTTCTCCTTCGCTCGTCTGGTGGCAACAATCTCAAGTTCAAGTCCTCTTGATAGATGGCCCTCGTTTCGAGCCCAACGGCACATGGTGATCGCGCGCTTCCTGAAATCGTTTCGCGACACCCCGTCCGGCCAGCGCGACAAGTACTCAGTCCATTCCGACGTCGTAATAGCGTCGAGATACCGGCCGGGAAAGTGGGTGATAATCGGCGACAACTTCGACCGATAGACCCGTTCCGCCTGGGTTCCCGTCGCCGCCATGGCCGCAATGAACCGCTCAACGCAGTCATCGGCCTTGATCCGTCGAACGCCAGTGGCATTGCGACTCCGCCACGCCTTCGCCGCGGCGATGACCTGGCCTCCGGTGAGATCGCGAGCAGCCACCCACTCCCGCAGGGCAGCCAGCGGAGGGGTTGAGCCGCTCAAGGACCGCATCGCGGCCAGTTCCTCTCGATCTCCGACAGTCATCGACGCAACGCCGACGCGACCGGCATCGAGCTGTTCGGCCTTAAGTCGAGCTTCCTCCATCGCGGCCTCGGGGGTTTGGTGTTTCGGGCGTTGCCGCACCCCATTTTCGTCTCGGTAGGCCACCACATAGGTCCAGCCCGAGCGGCTTGTTTTGTGGGCCTGCCGATAGACGGTAACGGTGACATTTCCAACCGTCACATGACGCGGCCAGGTGCTCTTTTCTGTTTTCACAATTTCAGGGGACAAAAGGGGACAAACTATCCCTTACAATGCACTTTTTGCGAATACTCTCCCTCCTATGAGACGGGCCAAAACACGTTCCCCGTGAGGGCGCCACTTTCAAAAGGGGCGCTTGTTCTTTCAGGTGTTACTCAGGTGAAATCACCTCAGTAACGATAAGCGCCACCCTTGGCCGGGTCGCGGTTTGCCGGGGCAACAAAGCATTGCTTCCTGAGCGGACCACGGCGGCTTTTAGCCGACGATTTCCTGTCCCTGAGGTGGCCCCCATACGCGCGGCAACTGGGCCTCGTTGCCGACCCTTCTCAATAGTCCTCGCCCGGAGGGCACTGCTCCATTCCGCAGGGCCGGACACGACTTCACTCACTTCGTGGCCAACCGCGGCTTGAGGATTCCTTCGTAGACACCGCCCAATCCGGTGTGCTTCGATCCAAACGTGGTTGCCGGCAACACACCGGTCATACCTGAAGTCCTGAAAACTATCCGCTCGGCAACGCGGGCCGGAGTTGTGTAGATCACGACATACGCCGCTCCCGGGGGAATCTCGACCGCTACGCAGATGAGCTCCCCAAAGCCGTTGACGACCTCATAGCTGGGACCCGGCAAGTCCCCCCGGGCGTCCGGTGCGGGTCCACTAGGGGAGTACCCTCAGGCTGACCCTTCGCAATTGCCGCGCCTGGCGCACTACGTATCTCTCCACGCAGCCGCCCCGACGCGTCCCGGAACCGTCGCCCCCCGTTCAGTATCCCACCGTCAACTACCCGCTTCACACATGGCCACCCGCATCCTCCGCGCATCACTGCTCCTGGCCGGCTTTGCGCTCCCGCTTGCAGCCGCCCTCGACCAGAACGGCGACGGCATTTCCGATATCTGGTCCGCCCTGCATCCACAGGCCGGTGCGCCCACGGCCGACCCCGACGGCGACGGCCAGTCCAACCTCGCCGAGTCGATCGCGGGCACCAACCCCACCAGTGCCGCCAGCCGCTTTGAGGCCACGGCGGGGCGCGACGCCCCCGGCACTATCACCGTTCGCTGGGCCGGCGTAACCGGGAAGCATTACCGCATCGAGTCCTCCTCCGACCTGCTCACCTGGGCCGCCCTGCCCGGCGACCACTCCGGCGCCGGGTCCGAACTCGCCTCCATCGTCCGCCTCGCCGGAGGGGACGGCGACCGGGCCTTTTGGCGCATTGTCGGCTTCGATGTCGATACCGACGGCGACGGGCTCAATGACTGGGAGGAAGCACAACTCGGCACCAATCCCACCTCTGCCGATACCGACGGGGATGGCCTGCCCGACGCGTGGGAGGCCGCACACGGCACCAATCCCACGGTCGCTGCCGCCGGCCTCAGCGCCTATCCCGACACCACTCCGCCGCCCATCCCCGCATCGCTCACCGCCGTATGGTCCGCGGGGGCGATCAACCTGAGCTGGCCGGCCGTGAGCGATCTCTCCGGCATCGTCGGGTATCGCATCGTGCGCGATGGGGTCGAAATCGGTAGGACCACCACCCCCGCCTTCCGCAACGCCGTCGGGCTGCAAGCCGATGTCACGTATTCGTATTGGGTGACGGCCCTCGACGGCGCGGGCAATGAGTCCGGCCGCAGCCCAGGCGCCTCGGCCACCGTGCCCGGCGGCACCGCCGAGGCCAGCGGCACAGACGTCAATGGCGATGGCTGGATCGAGACCAGCTACGGCTTCCGCCTGCGCGCCAGCCACCCCCGAGTGTTGACCGACGCTGCGCACCTCGACGCCGCCCTCGCCCGGATGTACGGGCCCGCCGCGCGCGACCCCTATCGCCGGTGGTTCGGCCTGGTGCGCGCTGCCGCCGACGGGGGCGCGGCCGTAGGTCCGCTCAATCTCGCCCTGCTCTACAAGGCAACCGGCGAGCGCCGTTATCTCGATACGCTCCTCACCATCGGCACCGGCATCCCCTCGCGCGACCTGCTCTACGCCCTCGACTTGGTCTATACCGACGTCCCGATCGCCACGTTGAAGTTCCTGCAGCAACAGGTGGCGGGAAACAACGACGCGTTCCATTACGACTCGGGCAACGTCGCCCAGCGCGCCGCAGGCTCCTTCGGCTACCACTATGCGTCGGGGATCTCGCACGCTCTCGCCTATTGCGGTCTGCTGGCCTACTCCGCCGCCGAGGCCGACCCCACCGCGCCGGCCAACCGTTTGAACGTCCTCGGCTACCTGCGGGCGGTGAACGGCGAACTCCGCCCCGAAGGCCACTTCTGGCGCAATGAAAACCACATCGCCGGCGACCCCACCTTCCGCGGGGCCGCCGCTCCCGGCACGCCCGGGGGAATGTACGACAACCTCGGTTACGACTTCTCCGAGGAATCCAACTCCATCTTCGCCCTCAACTCCTGGCAGTCGCTCACCGGGCAGCCGCGCCACCGCGGGGCGCTGCACGACGAATTCCGCGCCCGCTTCTGGCATTCCATGCGAGTGCCGTACACCGAGCACACCGCCCCCATCACCGCCTGGTGCGCCCACGCCGGTGGACAAAGCGGCTCCGGTGCCCGCGTATGGTTCGGCCGCACCGACGGCACCCAACCCCCGGCCGAAGCCGCCGCCCTCACCGCCTGGCTCTACCGCGACGGGCTGATGCAGACCTACGTAACCCAATGGCGCGACCTCGAGCAATGCGGCGCGCCCTACGCCTCGCTCAGCTGGTGGTTGCTCTTCAACGACGATACCCTGCCCGCCCAAGCGCCCAGCACCCTGCCCACCGCCACCTACTTCTCCGGCCCCGGACTGGTTCCCAGCCGCGCCAACTGGAACCCCGGCGCCACCTTCGCCCTCTTCATCAATGGCGACGGCATCAGCCGGCGTTACGAGGATGCCGGCGCGTTCCTGCTCCACCGCCGCGCTCCGGTGGTCGTGCACGCCGGCGCGCGCATCCGCTTCGAGCCCGACAACGACAAACATCACTGGTATCACATTCGCTCCGTCTCCAACAACACACTGCGCATCTACGATCCGGCTGAAACCCTCGACGAGCGCGGCCGCTTCACCACCAACCCGCCCCTGGTCCCGTCCGACAACCTCGGCGGCCAGATGTTTGAAACCTTTCTGGCCACCACCGACCTCTCCTGGCCAATCGATACCGGGCGCGTGAGACGCCTGACCACACCGGGCGCCTCGGTGAGCGACTTGATGGACACCGCCAACGTGCTGCGTTTCGAACACCACCCCGGCGACTACACCTACACCCTCGCCGACGCCGCGCCCGCCTACTCCTCGAAGGTTGAGCTCTTTGAGCGCTCGTACGTGCACATCTTGCCCGACGGCTTGCTGGTCTTCGACCGCCTCCGCACCGCCGATCCCGCGCTGCGCCGTGTGTGGGCCGCCCACACCGTCGACGAACCCCGCGCCGCCACCACGCCCGTGCGCGGCTTCGGCGTCGCCGACTATGGCGCCGCCACCACCCTGCAGATCAACGGCGCGCTCGACCAAACCCGAGTCGACCTCCTCCTGCCCGCACAGCACACCGTGCGTGTCCGTGGCGGAGATACCATCCTTGCCGACGCGTCCGTTTCGGCCTCGGCACCCTGGAGCGCCCCCGACGCCGCCCCACACGACGCGCGCTGGGTGGAGTTGCTCGCTTCGGGCAGCGACATGCTGGGCACCCTGCACGTGGAAGGCGAGTCAGCCCCCGGCGTGCCCGCCGCAGAAGACGTCACCTTCACCGGGATCGAGCGGCTCTTCGAGAGTGGCCTCACTCCCGCCGTCCGCACCGGAGAAGTTCAGGTACCCGGCGCCCAATGGCAGCCCAACCAATGGGCCAACTCGATGCTCCGCCTTTCCAGCCCGACCCGCTACGCTGTGATCACCAGCAACACCGCCGACACCTTGCGCGTAGCGATCACCCCG
>CAJCBL010000214.1 GCA_903960515.1 uncultured Verrucomicrobiota bacterium | reverse complement strand
TCCGGTAAGCACCATCCCCGCCGGCGGCGGCCAGTGCGAGAGGAATCGCGCCCCTTGCGCGGTAGGAAACCGCGCTCCTACGGCGCTCCGGGAACACCCGCCCGCCCGGTCGCGACTTCGCAATGCTACGGGCCAAGTTCATAGGGGCACGTGGTGACTATGGACTTGAAGGAGAATGAGGGACCGGCAGGGTAAGCGGCAAGCGCCAGAATTGACCTGTCCCCAATCCGACCCCTTGTGGGATTAAAGGGATGAAGATATTATACTCACTACAATCACATCATGGATAAAATATCTGAGTCTGGATTTGCGATTGTTGCTATTGCTGCTTTTGCTTTTGTTACTATTCCAATTCCTGCTGGTCACGGAATTGTACCAATCGGATTAATTGTGCTTTTCGGTGGGGTAGATGTGATTGCGCATTATACGGAATGGCGGCATGCTCATCTTTCAGTTGGTTCTGTTTGTATGTACTTGGGGTGGTTTCCGTTTTGCTTCGTTGCTGTTGCGCCGTGGCTCAAAACGGGAAGACGCCGTACTGTATTTATAGCAACAGGCATGATAATATCTTTGATTTCGTGGGGTGGTTTTATTTCGATGATAGGAGCGGGAGATTTAATTGTGGGATTTGTGAGTTCCATACCATTTCTTTCAATGGTTGCAGTGTGGGGTGCCCTATATGGGCGTTCAATGTTTGTAACAACAAACAAGGCAAATCCGAAAGGGCCGGCAAAGGCCAAGCCGACGGGGTCACACCTTTACTTTTGAGCACCATCCCCGCCGGCGGTGGCCGGTGCGCGAGGGATTTCGCACCTCGCGCGGTAGGAAACCGCGCTGCTATGGCGTTCATTGAAGACCCGCGCCGCCGTCGGGTCGCCACTTCGCAACGCTACGGGCCAAGCTTATAGGGGCACGTAGTGACTATGGACTTGACGGAAAATGAGGGACCGGCAGGCTAAGCGGCATGGTGCCAGAACTGACCTGTCCCTAATCCGACCCTGGAACCGTCCTGACGATCGGCCATAATGACCTAACCGGCTTCCCTAATACTCTAGAATAATATTTACTGGATCAGCTAATTGGCATGGGTAATTATCTATGAAACGGCCGCTTTGTATGCTCTCAATTGTCTCATTTTTTGTTTTAACAGATCTTGGGTTGTGCATTGGAGATGCGAGATCTAGTCTCCGGTCCTCTTTGAGAACATTAATTCACGCGATTGAAACGAGAAAGCCACAAGATATATGGAGCATGGGATCGGATGAATCTCAAAAATCGTTTCCGATGGATCAATTCTTGGAGAACTACAACGAAGGGGTCGTGGCTAGAACAACCGACATCAGTATTGCCTATTTTGCCATCTACTATCCGCAAGCGAGTGCATCGCAGCCTTCAGCGGATCAAGGGGAAGCCTATGGTATTGCTATTTTGAGGTACAAGATTGATGGGGGGGATAGGTATTCTCAGATCATTATGCAGCATGTTCGTGGCAACGATAGTTGGAAGTTCTTAGGTATCCCCTTCTGGTTTGTCGATGCTCCGTTAATCTTGATCATCCCAAACATACCGCGCACGCCGCAAACAACTAGAATTATCCGAACATGGAGGGGATCCGAAGACCAAGTCGACCAGGCGGAGCCTGTCTGGGAGGCGGAATAGGTTTGCCGGCCGGGCCAATACTCGGATTGGACCACAGAGGGCACGGAGGGAATAAAAGGCTGAAGGGCTGAAAACTGAAAGCTGAACGGCTGAGCCGCCCAGCTACGGAAAACCCAAACTCACATTGGGGTTTGCTATATCAAGTGCCGGCGCACGGAAAGCCACTTGATAAGTGGCGCTCCGGGTCCGCCTTCCACTCTTCAACCTAAACCTTCAACTTCAACCTCTCCTCCGGCGCTCTGTGGACTCCTCCGCCTCTGTGCCCTCTGTGACCGGTCGAGCTCCGATCTTTGTGTTCTATGCGTTCCCTGCGGTTAATTATTGAAGGATCCAGTCAAAGACTGGACCTACCTCTGTGAGCTCAGTGTCCTCCGTGGTGAAGTCCGGGTTCTGGTTCGGCATCCGGGGTTTTGATCATTTCACCACAGAGTCACTGAATGCGGCAGCCTAAGGCAGAAGGTAGAATGCAGAAGGCTGACGAGAAGGCTGAACGCGGTCGCTTACATCTTGGGCGGATCGCGGGGGCTAGTTCGCCGTCCACGTGACGGTATCGCTGCAAAGCACTCCCGATTTGGTACCGATCACTTCAATTGTATTGGCCCCTCCAGCCAGAGTCATGCCGGTCCAGGTGAAAATACGATCCCCTGTAGCGTTATGCACTCCTTTTGAAACACCGTTTATCCGGAGTTCAACGCTGTCGCAGTTGGCGTAGACCTTGATCGGTGTCGAGCGGCTTGTGCGCTGGGTAAAGCGCCGGCTGGTAATATAGACCATGGGGGCGGTGGACCAGTTGGCCTTGTACCAGAAATAGGCATCCTTCTTTATCCTGCGATCAAAGGAGACCAGGCCCTTGTCGTTGCGGCCGGGGGTGTCCCCCTCGTTGCGCGCATCGGCAGCAAAGTCGAACATGTTCCAGACAAACTTACTCCAGAGGAAGGGCCGGGTCTTCATCGCCAGCCAATGGGCCTCGTGGAAGAGGTTCTGGTATTCCTCGGTATGATCGCCCTCTGTTGGAGCCAAGCTATGGAGGCTGAGGCCCGAGCCAGCGCCGTACTCGCTTACTCCGATGCATTTTGCGGGATAACTTGCGTGAATGCCATCAGCCCAACCGGCAAAATCGCTGAAGCCGCCATAATACCAGCCGTAGTATTTGTTGAAATCGACGAGATCGGTGTGCCAATTCACGGGGCTTCCATCCCAGGCATTGGAGCCGATAGTCGTTAGCCGCGTGGGGTCCTCGGTGCTGGCGAGGGTTTCGAGTTGGGTAAGCAGGTTGTTGGTGTCCGGACCGGCTGCCAGTGTGATCTCGTTGGCTATGCTCCAGAAGCAGATTGCGGGATGGTTGTAGTTTTGCCGGATGAGTTCCGTGAGCTGCTGCTTGGCGTTGGCGTAGAAAGCGGTCGATTCGGTGATGCTATTGATCAGCGGAATCTCAGCCCATACTATCATGCCGTTGGTATCGCAAAGATCATAGAAATATTGGGCGTGCTGATAGTGCGCCAAGCGGATGGCCGTAGCTCCCATTTCCTCGATGAGCTGGAAGTCCTCCAGGTGCTGCGCATTCCCGATGGCCCAACCCAGATTGAGGCGGTCCTGGTGGCGGTTCACGCCGTGCAGGTCCAGATAGCGGCCGTTGAGGAAGAATCCTCGGCTCGCATCGACGCGGAAATAGCGCAGGCCCAGGGGCTGGCTCACACTGTCGGTCACCGTGGCACCGTCCTTGAGGCTAAGATAGACCTTATAAAGGTAGGGATCGGTGAGGCCGTTCCAGAGGTGGGGATGATCGATGGTTGTGGTCTGAACGAAATCGTAGCCGGTGCCGGCGGGGATGGTGTGGGTGGTGCTCAGCGTGTCGACCACGTTGCCCGTGGCGTCAACGATGGTGGTTTCGAGAGTGACGCTCTTTGCCGAGCCATAGTTGTTGAATGATTTGGCCGTGATCTCCAGATTTGCCGAGGTCTCGCTAACCAAGCTTTGCTTGAGGTAGACTCCGGAGGATCCATAGTCGAGCATACGGAATTGGAGGCTGTCCACTGCGAAGAGGTGGACTCCGCGGTATAGTCCGCCGAAGAAGGTGAAATCGCCGGAAAGCGGTGGGATGTCGGCATTGGAGGCGTTGTTCACTTTCACAGCGATAATATTGTCCGCGCCGACATGTACGTATTGCGTGATATCGAAGCGGAATGCCGCGAAGCCGCCGCTATGGGCGCCTACCCCTGTGCCATTCACGAAGACGTTGGTGACGATGTTGGAGCCATCGAACTGGAGATAGTACCTGCGCCCAGCCTGGTCGGCACTGATGGTGAAGTGGCGGCGGTACCAGCCGATGCCGCGGTAATAGTTGCTGCCTCCGTTTTGGCCATCTTGGGCGTTCCAGGTGTGCGGTACGGCGACTGTCGACCAACCGCTATCATCGAAGGAGGGAGCTGCTGCGCCGGATATATCTGAACGATTGAACTTCCAGCCGGTGTCCAGACTGATGTCGGTGCGGGGTGAGACTGGGGGCGAGTAGCCCTGAGTGATGCTCAGGCCAACGCCCGCCTCGCCGTTGCCCACGGTGATCGAGGACGTGCGATTGCTTCCACTGTTGGCTGCTGCACTGATGGTGATGGTGCCGCTACCTGAGCCGCTTTGGGGGGTAACGGTGAGCCAAGCGGGTATGTTCGTAACGGCCCAAGCTACGTTGGCGTTGACTGCTATGTTCTGGCTGCCTCCGCTGTTTTCGAACGCAATAGAGGACTCGGAAAGGCTGAGTATTCTCGTGGCGAAGTCGGCAGAGATAGAGTGGGAGGCTGTGAGGTTGCCAAAGGTGTAGGTGGCGACGGCGCCAATATTTAAGCCGTCTACTTGCACCCCGGCGATGGCGTAGCCCGAGGCGGGGGTAATCGTGAATGCAAGTGTGTCGCCCTTGGCTACCCAGGCTTTACCGCTTGGGGTGATGGTGCCGTGTGCCCCGGCGGTGGCGGTGATCGTAGCGACTTGGTCGAGGTGGGTCTTCTCCCAATCGTTGAGTCCGCTGGCGTCGGAATCGGCATCAAATACTACGACGCGCCAAAAACTACGGCTGCCCCCAACGGCGCCCGCAGGCCGGACGATGGCGGAGAGTTCGGTGCCAGTGCCGCTGTATTCGCCCGGAAGAGCCGCCCATGAGGACAGGTCGGGGGAGCACTCGATGAAGTAATGTTTGCCCGCGACGCTGGGCCAGTGGGCCACGAGGTTGCCGGCGGCGTCGGGCCCGGCGGTGGTTATATAGCGGCTGGCGGGATCGGTCGGGTCGGTGCCCGCCTGGGCCTCCGTGAGGTTGGACTGGCCGTCGCCATCGGGGTCGGCCGCTGGGGCTCCGGCGTTTGGATATAGAGCCGACCAGACATCGGAGATGCCGTCGCCGTTGCGGTCCAGGATGGGAACGGGAGGCGTGGGGTTAACCGTGAGCGTGAAGTGCGAGGAGGCGCTTCCTCCATTGGCATCATTTACCTGAATATCGACGGAGGCCGTGCCGATCTCGTTGGCCGCGGGAGTGAGGGTAATGGTGCGGTTGGCGCCGCTGCCGGCGAATACTATGCCGGCGGGCGGGAGCAGAGCCGGTGTGCTGGAGCTGGCCAGCAGGGTGAGGGAGGTTGCAGGCGTCTCCGCATCGCCGATGGTGAAAGCGACAGGTTCGGTAGCCGTGTTTATACGGATCGACTGGTTGGCGATAGTGGTGATCGTAGGCGGAGTATTGATCATCGCGGCCTGGGTGATGCCGATGGGGCGCACGAAGGCTCCGCCCTGGACTGTGACCGTCGCGGTGCGCTGCGCGCCCGGGTTGGCCGCGGCAGCGAGCGTGATGGTGCCGCTGCTAGTGCCCGAGACCGGAGAAACCGTGAGCCACGAGACATCGCTGGCGGCCGCCCACGCTATATTGCTGGAAACCTGCACCGTCTTCGTGCCTCCGGCTGGCTCAAAGGAGGAGTTGGCAGTATCCAGCGACAGGGTTGGCGGTATCCCGGTCTTGGTGAAGGTGAGCTTTTGCAGGTTGAAGCCGCTGCCTGTAAATACCACCCGCAGTTTGGCCGCCTGGCCTTGCTGGAGGGTGATGGAGGCATCGAAGTTGGCGTCCTTCCATGTCTGCCAGGCCCCGCTGCTGGTCGCTGTGCAGGATGCCACTTTGGTGCCGTCGAGCAGCAGGTCCATGTTTACCGAATTGCTCAGGCTGGCTACCCGCGCAGTGACGCTGAGTATGGCGCTCTCGCCGCCCACGATATCGTATTCGAGCCATTCGGTGGCGTTGATCCAGCCCACATCCTGCCCGCCCTCGGAACAGGTCGCCAGATCGGGCCCGATGACGCTGTTGTTTGTCGCGGAATCGATATCGAAGAATGATGTATAGGCGGTGGCACTCACGACCCCAGGCAGAGGGATGTTGGCGCCAAAGGATATAGCGCCCAGGCAGAGGCTAGCGGCCAAGGTGACCAGGGCGCGGAGGCCGCGGGCTGACGAGGTAGACATGGGGAGAAAATTTCGGATTCGAAGAGGGCGAGGGCGCGGCAGTGGCTATAGAGAGCTGTTACCAGCCCATGGTATTCCGGATCGCCAGGGTGAGTTGGTCGCCCATTTTCTGCTGGCGTGCGAGCGACGGATGCCAGTCGGCACCGTAGCCATCGGAGCCGTCAAGGGCGGGAAATTCGAGGAAATGGATCCGGGCGTCGCCGGCGGCATTGAGGGTGGTGACGACTCCATTTTGAACATATTCCCGGAGTGTCGTGAGGTTGCTGCCCTGGAGCAGGGGGCCGGTGGTGCAGAAGATATGTGCCGTGGGGTAGTGGCTACGAATCGTGGAGAGGAAAACCTTGTAGGCGTTGACGAAGGCGGTGCGATCGGGCACTCCCGGGCTGAAGTCATTGCCGCCCAGATTGATGACCACAACCTGCGGAATCCACTGGCTGAAGTCCCACATTACGTTGCCAACCTTCGCCATGGACAGCGGATAATAGACGGGCATGACGGTGGTGGTCGAGGTGTCGTTATTGCGGTAGACGCCCTTGCCCGACCACGAGACTAGCGAGACCTCGGCATTCAACTGCCTAGCTGCGATGGGGCCGAAGGCCAGGTAGGCATTCTCGGTTGCGGTGCTGAAGCCGGTATTTTGGTTGGGGGCCTCGTCGCCGTAGCCGCAGGTAACCGAGGCGCCGATGACCTCGATCCGCCGTTCCAAGTGGGGCGGCGGAGTGAGCAGTTGGCCCTGCTTAAAGGCGAAACCTTGATATTGAAGCTCGGCATATTGGCCCTCGTCGCGCCGGCTGACTTCGATACTGTGGGTGCCCGGTGCCAAGGTGCTCGCCAGGCTATACAGGCCATCGTGGTCGACTTTGATCGTGGAGCTTGGGCCTCCATCGATACGCACATTCAGGAAGTTGTCGGCGGTCGCATCCATGCGGGCGAGTTGGAGGCTGATGGTGGTGCCCGTGAAGGAGGCTTGAAGCGTGCTGTTGGACCAAGCGAAGCGGGGCCCGGCAGGCGCACTCTGGTCGAAGCGGCCGATGTAGGTTACCCGTGTGCGCCAATTGGGGTCGATGCCGACTGTATCTGTCGTGGGCAGGATGGCCCATTGTGCACTCTGCCAGGTTTGGCCATTGGTGTTGATGGCCCCCTGTTGTACATAGCCCGCCTGGTTTTCGACGTGCAGGAAGTTGTTGGTCTGCCAGGAGCTGCGGAACCGGAAATAGCCATCTCCCGTGGCCTCGAAAGTCCACTTCGAACTATCCGAACCTGCGGTACGGGCACCGCACTGGGCCCACGCCTGCTGATCTTGGATATGAATATAGTGGCCTGTCGCGGCAATCTTGAGTTCGCTGCGGCCATTGCCCAGGTCCTCGATGATCCATATATAGGCATCGCTGGTGGGCGACGCACCATACAGCACGTGGCTGCCGCCGTCGTACATGTAGGTGCCCTTGCTGCGATTCTTGAAATAGTAGGTCGCCAAGCTGGTCTGGAGCACGACCACCTTTTCGGAAATACTTCCGCTCTGGAGGGTGACGGTGGCACTCCTTGACGCGATGGTGGTGTCGGCGGCCGTAAGTGTTATGGTGGCATTCCCGGTGCCGGAAGCCGGATTGATCGTGACCCACGGTTGATCGCTGGAGGCTGTCCATGCTACGTTGGCCGATACTTGAGTGGTGGCCGACCCGCCGATGCTGGCCATGTGCAGGGAGGCAGGCGAGACCTGCAAGTAATCGGAGTCCAAGAGGGTGCCGAGCACTCGGAATTCTTTCAAGGAATAGCCGTATTGAGTGCTGCGGGCGGTGCCATGCATGCGAACATAGCGGCCGATAGCCGAGGCAGGCAGGCGCTCTGTACCGCCAGGGCTGGCGGTGGTGCTATACATGTCCGACCAGGTGATATTGTCCAGGGAGGTCTGGATCTTATAGGCCTTGGCATAGGCCGTTTCCCAGACGAGCTCGATCGTGCTGATCTGGCAGGGGAAACCCAGATCCACCATCAACCACTGGGGATCGATGAAGGTGCTCGACCAGCGGGTATTGGTGTCGCCGTCGACCGCGCGGGCGGGTGCATAGGTGGTGCTCTCGGAGCTGGAGGCGGTGGCGGGTTTGCCCAAGGCCAGGTTGATTGGGGTGGAGGTTTGGCTGGTGGCTATGGTTCGGGTGAGGCCGCTGCCAGCCGGCCCGGTAACAGTGATGTCGGCACGTCTGCGGGCGCCTGTTGTATTGGCCGGGGCGCTCACGGTGAGCGTCGCGTTGCCAGTGCCGCCGCTCGGGGTGACGGCGAGCCAGCTCTGGCTGCTGCCGGCCGTCCAGGCGACATTTGAGGATACCGCAAGGGTGGCGGTGGTGTTTAAACTCAGGGTACTGGGTGTGACGTCGAGAGAGAGCGGCAGCTTGAAGCTGGCGCTGATAGTGTGAGGGGCCTGGATATTCGAAAAGGTGAAGCTGCCCGCTGTGCCGGCGCCAAGGCCGTCGACGAGCACCTGGTCGATGGAGTAGTTCGTGGTGGGGGTGATGGTGAAGGCAAGGGTGTCGCCTTTTGCCACGTACAGGCTGCCGGCCGGGCTGATGCTGCCGTTGGCCCCGGCCGAGGCGGTGACTACCGCCACGCGGTCGAGGTGGGTGCTCTCCCAGTCGTTGAGCGCGCTGCCGCCGGGCCCGGCATCGAAGACCACGACGCGCCAGAAGCTGCGGGAGTCGGCAGCGGCGCCGGCGGGGCGGACTATGGCGGAGAGCTCGGCCCCGGTGCCGATGTATTCGCCGGGAAGTGTGGTCCAGGCGGAAAGGTCCGCAGAGGTTTCGAGAAGGTAATGTTTGCCCGCGACGCTGGGCCACCGGGCCACGAGGTTGCCGGCGGCGTCGGGCCCGGCGGCGGTTATGAAACGGCTGGCCGGATCGGTGGGGTCGGTGCCGGCCTGGGCCTCGGCGAGGTTGGGCTGGCCGTCGCCATCGGGGTCGGACGCTGGGGCACCGGCGCTAGGATACAGGGAGGACCACACGTCGGAGATGCCGTCGCTGTTGCGGTCGAGGAGGGCGGTGGCGCCGCAGGAAATGGCGCCCAGGCAGAGGCAGGCGGCCAGTATAACGAAGGGTGGTGACGGCGGGCGGGCGAGGTCGACATGGGGCGGGAACCGGACTGGGGGTTGTGGGGCCGGGGTGGGGCTGCCGGAACACAGTCAAATGGCGCTACATGATCCTCGGTGGAGCGCAATGCCGAACGACAGCGCGGGAAATATCCGCTTGCGCCGGGTGCGGATGGATCGACTGGCCGCGGCGTGGGCACCTGTTTGTCCGGATCCGGGTGAGTCCAGTTCGCGTTCAAGATGAGCCCCTATCGCGTGCAAGCACGCATCTACACGGACTCGGCATTAGTCTGCCTTCGAACCCGTCTTAGACTGAGTCGTGACAATGTAGACCGGCGCTGGGGGGCGAGTGACGAGAGCCAAACCACCAGTGATGGGCCCAGGAGCAGGCGTGCTTCCGATGTCTTGCTCGGAGATCAGGCCCTCGGCGCTCGGCTCTGGGCTCTCGGCCGAATGGTCATGGCGTGAGTCGTAACCGGGCAATCGTACCGCGTGGCGCTTGGATAGTCCCCGGTTTCCGGTGTCTGTCGTAGGAGCGTGCTTGCACGCGATCTGCGCTCGGAATCGCGTGCAAACACGCTCCTACGACAGAATAGTTTCGGTGGTCTACTCTGCTGGGTGGCGACGGGAGGCGTATTTATGGCTGCCGCGGCGAGGTTGAATGGATGGCGCCTGCGGTCCGGCAAGCATCATCCTCGGCTGAGCTTCGGGCAGTGTAGCCCAACGGCTTCTGTACATTGCGCTTTCGCGTGAAAGCTAGAGGGGCGGAATCGAAGCGCTACCGCTACGAGGCCGGGTTCGCGAGGACCTCGTTTTGCTCTCATCTAAATCGCGTTCTAGCTGAGACCCATTCCGAGCCCGAGTAGGAGCGTGCTTGCACGCGAAGAGCATCCGGTGGGAGGCGAAGTGGAATCCGATATCGGCTCGCGTGGCGTGTATATAAAAACCGCCGGGGCGCTGGCCCCGGCGGTCGAAATAGGGAGTGGATTGCGGCCGGCTCCCCGTGTGCGGCTTAGTATAGTGGCTTGAGGTGGGAGGCTTTATCTCGTGCAAGCACGCTCCGGCTTTTGCTTCGCATTCGCCCGATTATGTACGCGACTTGGGCTCAGTCCTTCTTGGCCGGCTTGGTTTCGTCGACCATCACATAGCGGCTGACTCCTTCGCGCCAGACCAGCAGCAGGGTGCGCTTGCTCTCGGGCTTGGAGGTGAGATCGACGGCCTGTTTGGCGTTTTCGACGCGCTGGCGGTTGATCTCGAGGATGACGTCGCCCTCGGTGAGGCCGGCTTTGGCGGCGGCACTGCCGGGCTCTACATCGGTCACCAGTGCGCCTTTGAGCTCGCGAGGGAGCTCAAGCTGCTCACGGGCCTGTTGGGCAATATCGGTGACGCCCACACCGTTGAGCGTGCCTTCGTCGTCGTTCCGCTCGAGGCGCTCGCTCTTGCCGCCCAAGGGCGTGTCGGGCTGGTTGCCCAGCTTGACCTTGAAGAGCTGCGGTTTGCCGTCGCGAATGACGTCGAGTTTCACCTCGGTGCCGGGTGAGCGTTTGGCGACCATGAGGCGCAGGCGCCGGCCGTCGGCTACGGAGTCGCCGTCGAGTTTGACGATCACGTCGCCCTGCTTGAGGCCGGCCTTCTCGGCGGCGGAATCGGGCGAGATGCTGGTGACAACCACCCCGCCATCCTCGACGCCGAACTCCTTCTTGAGCTCAGGAGAGAGATCCTGGATACCGACGCCGATGTAGCCGCGCACGATTTTGCCGCCGGTGATGAGCTGCTCCATGACGGAGCGGGCGAGGTTGGACGGGATGGCGAAGCCCAGGCCCATCGAGCCGCCGGAGCGGCTGTATATGGCGGTGTTGATACCGACAAGGCGCCCCTCGGCGTCGACGAGGGCGCCGCCGGAGTTGCCCGGGTTGATGGCGGCATCCGTCTGGATGAAGTCCTCGTACTCCTCGATGCCCAGGCCGCCGCGGCCGGTGGCGCTGACGATGCCGGAGGTGACCGTCTGGCCGATACCGAAGGGGTTGCCGATGGCCAGTACGACATCGCCCACCTCCAGGGCGTCGCTGTCGCCGAGGGTGGCGGCGGTGAGGTCCTTGGCGTCGATCTTGAGGATGGCGAGGTCGGTCTTGGGGTCGCGTCCGATGACTTCGGCTACGAACTCCTTCTTGCCGCCATTGAAGCCGATCTTCACCTCGTCGGCGCCGTCGACGACGTGGTTGTTGGTGAGGATGTAGCCGTCGGCGGAGACGACGACGCCCGATCCCAGGCCCTGTTGTTTGAGCTCGGGCTGGCGCTGGTGGTGCCTGCCGCGGTGGCCCTCGCCCTCGTCGGGGAGCTGGTCGCCGAAGAAGCGGCGAAACATCGGGTCGTTGAAGAACGGCATCATCTCCGGATGCGGGTTGTGCACGGTCTTGGAGGAGAAGACGTAGACCACGCTGGGTGCTGCCTTCTTGACGACGGAGGAGTAGCTGCGGGGGGCTGCGGCGTCGCGTTTGGCGGCGGCGTGGTCGATTTTCAGCTCGGGCACAGCGCGGGTTTTGGCGTCCTTGGACTCGGCCTGAACCGGGGAGATGATCAACAGCCCGGTGGCGGCGGCCACTCCGAGCGCGGCCAGCATGAATGAACGATGGGATGTGCTCATGGTAGTATTTCGCATGTGGTAGAAACGTGGGGCTATGACACAGCATCGCCCCGGCTTTGTTCCCTGACAAATGCCTGACAACGTTCTGACCCCGGCCTGACGACTTCCCGGCCCCGGCGTGGGATACTGGTGGCGATGAAAACGCATTCATTTCTTCGTGTTATCGCCGCCGCGGCAATTTCCGTGGTCGGGCTCGTATTCAACCTGGGAGCCAAATCGCAGAGCGGCCCCTCCCCGCTGGACCTGCGCATCGAGTTCGACCGGCCGGTGTTGCCGGCCGGCGAGGTGCAGCGCTCCATCGTGAAGATCGGGCTGGCCGGTTGCCGGGCGCCGCGCTCGGCCGAGCGCCAGCCGGTCAATCTGGTGATTGTGCTCGACCGCTCCGGCTCGATGGGGGGCGACAAGATCGTGCAAGCGCGCGAGGCCGCAGTGGAGGCGCTGCGCCGGCTCGATCGGCGCGACGTATTCTCGGTGGTGATCTACGACCACGAGGTCTCGACGCTCATCTCCCCGCAGTCGCCCACCGACGCCGCTTGGCTGGAGCGCCAGATCCGGGGCATCAGCGCGCGGGGCAACACCGCCCTCTTCGCCGGGGTCTCGCAGGGTGCGGCCGAGTTGCGCAAGAATCTGGAGCGCTCCGGCTATGTGCACCGCGTGCTGCTGCTCTCCGATGGCATGGCCAACGTGGGCCCGAGCTCGCCCGACGATCTGGGCCGCCTGGGCACGGCGTTGCGCCGCGAGGGGATTTCGGTGACAACAGTGGGCCTGGGCGACGGCTTCAACGAGGACCTCATGACCGCACTCGCACAGCGCAGCGACGGCAACCACTACTACGCGGCCGAGAGTGGCGACCTGCCGCAGATCTTCGCCGCGGAGCTCGGCGACGTGCTCAACGTGGTGGCGCAGCGTATCGAGGTGACCATCCAGTTTTCCGCCGGTGTGCGCGTGATCCGCTCCATCGGGCGCGAGGCAGAGTGCCGCGGGCGCGAGGTGACTTTCGGGCTCAACCAGCTCTACGGCGGTCAGGAGAAGTTCCTGCTCGTAGAGGTGGAGGTGCCGGCGGCCAAGGCCAACGAGGTGAGCACGGTGGCGACAGCGCGTGCCCGATTCTCGGATGCCACCGGCGGTGAGGCGCAGGAGCTGCGCGCCGAGGGCCAGGTGCGCTACAGCGGCGACGAGACTGCCGTGAACCGCGAGGCCAACCGGAAGGTGCAGACCGAGTACGCCGCCAACTCCATCGCCGAGGCCAAGAGCCAGGCCATCGTGCTGGCCGACGCCGGCCGCAAGGACGAGGCCGCCGCCGTGCTGCGCCAGCGCAGCGCGGAGCTCGCCACGGTGGCCCGCAGCTACGCCAACGCCCCTATGATGGAAGCCGCCGCGAAAGCCGGAGCAGAAGCCGAGGAAGTGCAGTCCGGGGGCATCGGCAACGAGAAGCGCAAGGAGATGCGTGCCGACAGTTTCAAGACGACCAACCAGCAGAAATAATCGGGGGATTTGTACTCAATCGGACCGATTGGTGGGATCTGGCCGATCGGTCCGATAGGTTCCCCGCAACTGCCCTCGACCTCGCCCGCTCGTTTCCTAAGCTCGCCCTCCCATGACGCCCGCCCTCCGTCGAGTCTGGTTGCCCTGGCTGCTGCTGCTCGTACCCACGTTGCTGATCGGTGCGGTGGCGTTGCGGCTGTTGTGGCAGGAGCAAAGCCGTATCGACGCCGCTGCCAACGAGGTGCGGCGCAGCGCGCAGGCCGCCACGCGCGCCAGGGCCCAGGTGGCCGCCGACAATATCGAGCTGCTTGTCTCCGAAATCCGGGACGGGCTGCTGCGCGAGCTGGCCGAGACGCCTGAGCGCGAACTCGAACCGCTGTTGGCAAACTGGCCGCACACCAATCCTCTGGTGGGGGAAACATTTCTTTGGCGGCCCGATCGGGCGACGCTTGCGTGGCCGGCCGCCGACAGCACCGAGCACCGGGCCTTCTTGCGGCGGCACGCGGCGCTCTTCGGCACCGGCGACCGCTCGCTGGCTGTAGCAGTGCTCCAACAGCAGGCGTCGAACAGGCCGGGGGTGGCGAAAGACGACGAGCTTGGGCAGGCGCTGCAGGCTTCCGGCGCGGGCAGGGTATCCACCGGCAATGTCCTGGTCGCCTCGAACCAGGCGGCGCGCCTCGACGTGCAGAAGGAGGCGCGCAGTTCTGCCGCCGCTGCAAAGAGCATGGTGAGCGCGCAGAGCAGGACTCAGCGTGCGAAGAAGGCCGCCGCCGAGGAGTCGGAGCAGATGATGGAGGTTGCGGAGTCGAGCAAGGGTGGGGCGGGGAGGTTTTCGCTCGAAGCCAAGACCGAGAGCTCGTCCTTGGACTTTGAGGATAGGGCGTCCGCTCCGGCTGCGAGCCCGCTTCCGGCAGCGGTGGAGGCGCCGAGGCGCAACAACAACGGCCACTCGGCCCCGCTCTTGATGGATACCGCTGCGGTGCCCTGGGGCGAACCGGCCAGCGGCTGGCTGGGCCGCACGGTGGACGGCGCGGTGTATTTCCTCGGTTGGTGGCAGCCGGCCGCAGGTGGCGCGGTGCGCGGGGTGGAGCTGAACCTGCCGGCAGTGCTGGAGCGGGTGCAGGCGCTGGTGCCAGCGGCCACCGCCGACGGCGAGCGCTTCGCGCTGCGCGGCCCAGGGGCGGAGAGCGGCGGCGCGGCCATCCAGATACCGCTTACAACCACGCTTCCCGGGTGGACGCTGCTCGCCTGGTCCGGGGCTCCCCGGCTGGAGCGGTCGTTGGAAAGCGGAGGTGGGTTCTTCGCTGTGGCCTCGCTGCTGGTGGGCGCCTTTGTGGCGGCGATTTTGGCCGGAGGTGCGATGTTTTTCCGTCAGGCGGCGGCGGCGGCGCACGAGGCTGCGTTGAAGACCTCGTTCGTCTCGAACGTATCCCACGAGATGAAGACTCCGCTCACCACGATACGCATGTATTCGGAGATGCTGGCTGACGAGCGGGTGGGCGACCCGGCCAAGCGGGCGCGCTACTTCGCCACCATCGGGCGTGAGACCACGCGGCTCACCCGGCTGGTGAACAACGCCCTCGACTTCGGCCGGCTGGAGGCCGGGCGCAAGGAGTACCGCCCGGAGTCGATCGCGCTCGGCCCGTGGATGGCGCGCCTGGCCGAGGTGCATGGCCCGCGGGTGGCCGAAGCCGGGCTCCGGCTTTCGGTGACGCCACCGGCCCAGGACGCCGTGGTGCGCTGCGATCCCGACTCGCTCGACCAGATGGTGCTCAACCTGGTGGACAATGCGGTGAAGTATGGCGCCGCCGGAGGCGTGGTGGAGCTGGGCGTGGAGGCTGTCGCGGGAAACTGGGCGTTGGTCGTGGCCGATCGCGGGCCCGGCGTGCCGGCGGTGTATCGCGAGAGGATCTTCGAGCGTTTCCATCGCGTGGACGAGTCGCTCACCGCGAAGGTGCAGGGGGCCGGGCTGGGGCTGACGATCGCCCGCCGGCTCGCGCGCGACCAGCACGGAGACCTCGTGTGCCGCGAGCGCCCCGGCGGCGGTGCGGAGTTCGTGCTCACGTTGCCCGCTGCCGCAACGACATGAATACCCGTCGCACCAGTTGCGGCGGACAAGGAGGGTACCGAGCTGCCTCCACCGTTCATCTGCTTCCTCCCTACTCGCTACCCGCGACTCACTCCTCGCTACTTCCCAAATGAAAGCCCGTATCCTTATTGCTGAAGACGACGCCGACATCCGCCAGGGCCTCTGCGACCTGCTGGAGGGCGAGGGCTATGCCGTGGTGCCTGCGGCCGACGGACTGCAGGCTCTGCGTTTCGCCGGCCAGGAGAAGTTCGATCTGCATCTCCTCGATGTGATGATGCCGGGGAAGAACGGTTACGACGTGTGCCGCGAGCTGCGGCGCAAGGACCAGCAGACGCCGGTGCTCTTTCTCACGGCCAAGGGCGAGGAGATCGACAAGGTCGTGGGCCTGGAGCTTGGTGCCGACGACTACATGACAAAGCCCTTCGGTGTGCACGAGCTGCTCGCTCGGATCGGCGCGCTGTTGCGGCGGGCGAAGCGCTCGGCGGCCGGGGGCGCGGTGGCGGATACCTTTGGTGACACGCTCAAGTTTGGCGAGGCTGTGGTGAACCGGAAGAGTTTCACCTTGAGACTGCGCGGTGCGGAGGCGCCGCTTACCCCGAGGGAGATGAAGCTGCTGGAGGCGTTCGCGGCCCGGCCGGGTGAGGCGCTCACCCGCGACCAGTTGCTCAACGCGGCCTGGGGAATCGACTACATGGGGACGACTCGCACGCTCGACCAGCACGTGGCGCAGTTGCGCAAGAAGATCGAGGCCGACCCGGAGGAGCCGCGAGTTCTGGTGACAGTGCACGGCGTGGGCTACCGGTTCGTGAAGGGGTAGGGCGGCGGTGCGTGCCCCTCGGCGAGGCTGTGCAGCGGGGCGGCACAGCAACCGGCACCGGAGGCTGACGGGCTCCGAAATCCAGCTACCGAATTGGCGTCGTAACATTCATGTCACCGCCCGGTCCCTTGACAGGGGGCTGGCCGGTCGCTACTTCGATTTCCCCGATGGACGCCGTGCTGACACAACCGGTCCTCGTGCTCAACCGCCTCTGGCAGGCGGTCAACGTGATTGCGGCGCGGCGCGCCTTCGTCCTGCTGGCACGCGAAGAGGCGCAGGTGGTGCATCGCGATGAGAGCCTGGACGAATTCCTGATGTTCTCGCTCATGGACTGGGCTGATTTCTCGAGGGAGAACCCGCCGCTGGAAGCCTGCGAGGGCGTGCGCACCGTGCGCCAGACGATCCGGCTGCCGCGGGTGATTCTACTTACGGTGTTCGACCGGATGCCGTGTAAGGAGCTCAAGCTCACGCGCAACAACGTGTTCGAGCGCGACAAGAACCGCTGCCAATACTGCGGCCGCACCTTTCTCCGCGAGCAGCTCAACCTCGACCATGTGATACCGCGTCACTACGGAGGCAAGACGACCTGGGAGAACATCGTGTGCTCCTGCATCGCCTGCAATACCCACAAGGCCAACCGGCTGCCGCACGAGGCCCATCTGCGGCTGATCTGCAAGCCGGTGCGCCCGAAGTGGCGCCCGATCATCTCCACGTTGCTGGACCGGAGGCCGCACCACCCAGCGTGGCGGCATTTCCTGGACGTGGCCTACTGGAATGTGGAGTTGGAGGAGAGCTAGGAAATGCGGAATGCGGAATGCGGAGTGCGGAATGCGGAGTGCGGATTTCGGAGTGCGGAATGGAGGAAGTGCTCGCGAGATCGCGCGCTCGGGAGGCTGCGAAGGGGAATAGGACCTAGAGGTCGCAGGGGACCTATGGGCGGGCCGTGCCGAGGGGGACGGATCCGGCGGCGCATCCAGGCGGCCACTGCGCGCCCTGAAAGCCGGCCCCCCGCAGTTCTCAGAGCGCGCCGGGGATTCGGGCTTCCTCGGCGAGGTTTACCCCGCGCAGCAGTAGCGCCTGCTCTTGCAGGGCGCAGAACCAGGGGCCCAGCAGCACAATGGCCACCTGCGAGCATAGCAGATCGGTGAGCACCCTGCCCGAGGTGGCGGAGGCCAGTGCGGCCGAGGGGCCCAACAGCAGCGGTTGCACCAGGAAGAGCGCTACGTTGGCCAGCAGCGCTCCGATCACGGGAGGCGCCACGCCGTCGCGCGGCAGGCGGGTGCGCACGGAGTGCCAGCAGGTGAACAGCGCCGAGAGCAGCAGAGCGGAAGAGCCGAAGGGCACCGGTCGGGCGGCGTCGAGCAACAGGCCGCTGAGGAACATGGCGATGAAACCCGGCCGGAAGCGCAACCAGAGCCCGGCTACGGGCAGGCACAGCCCGCCCAGGAACATGGATACGGGCAGGTGGGCGAGGTAGTGGTTGAACTGGCCGCCGAGGAAGATCAGCAGCCCGTTGGCCAGCACGATTACGATCCAGCGCGGGTCCATCGGGTTACTGCTGCTCCGGGTTGAGCGACACCAGCACAGCCACTTCGTGGATCTCGTTGAGTCTGGGGTCGAGCAGCACGGTGCCGCTCTTGAAGAGGCCGTTGGTATCGAGCTCCAGTTCCTGGATGTAGCCGAGCACCAGGCCGGGCGGGAACACCCCGCCCAGGCCGGCGGTGACGATGCGCTTGGGGGTGGCCGGGCTCACGTAGATGTCCAGTGGAACAAATTCCACCGAGCCGCGCGCCTGGGTGAAGGGCGGGTTGGGGCCGCCCTGGAAGCTGAACGGGCGCGAGTCGCCCTCGACCATGGCGGCCACGCGCAGGGTGGGGCTGCTGACCAGATCGACCACCGAGGAGAAGGCGTAGACTTCGGTCACCCGGCCCACGACTCCGCCTGTGAAGATCACCGGGGCGCCCACCGGGATGCCGCCGTTGGGGCCTCCGTTGTTGCGGCCTTTGCGGATGATGAGGCGTTGCGACCAGGTGCCGAAGTCGCGCCGTACGACGCGGGCGATCTCGGTGCGGTACTCGATATTTGAGGGCAGGTGGAGGACGTCCTCGAGGCGCTGGACCTGTTCGCGCAGTGTCTCGTTTTCGCGGATGCGCACCTCGTAGCTGGCGTTGAGGTTGGCGAGGTCGCGGGCGGTCTGGAGCAGTTCGTTGGTGCTGCGGGTGCGCAGCGACCAGTACTGCTGGAGGTCGCGGGCGTAGGAGGCGGCGAACTCGGCCGGGGCGCCGAACTCAAAGAGGCTCACCTGCATGAAGCGCTTGGCCGCCACTGGCACGAGCAGCCAGAGCACAAAGACGACCGCGAGCACGGCGAAGGGCCGCTGGCGGATGAATTGCAGGGGCGGCACGGAGGCGGCTCAGCGTTGGGGGCTGCCGGGGCGGCGGCCGTTCACGTCAGTTCGCGGCGCGTTCGCCGGTGAGGCGACCGAGCAGCCAGTTGAGGTCCTCGAGGACGGCGCCGGTGCCGTTGGCCACAGCGCTGAGGGGATCGTCGGCGACGGTTACGGGCAGGCCCGTGCGCTCGGAGAGGAGACGGTCGATGCCGCGCAACAGGGCGCCGCCGCCGGCGAGCACGAAGCCGCGGTCCACCAGATCGGCGGAAAGTTCCGGGGGGCAACGTTCGAGGGCGTTGCGCACTGCGTCGACGATGGAGGCCACGGTGTCGGCGAGGGCCTCGCGGATTTCCTGGGAGGTGATGTGGATGGTCTTGGGCAGGCCAGCCACGGAATCGCGGCCCTTTACCTCGAGGGTGATCTCTTCGTCGAGCGGGTAGGCTGAGCCCACCTTCAACTTGATCTCCTCTGCGGTGCGCTCGCCGATGAGCAGGTTGTAGGCGCGCTTCATGTAGTTGATGATCGCGCTGTCGAGTTCGTCGCCGGCCACCCGGATCGACTTGGAAAATACGATGCCGGCCAGGGAGATGATGGCCACCTCGGTGGTGCCGCCTCCGATGTCGACGATCATGTTGGCGGCCGGTTCCTCTACGGGCAGGCCCACTCCGATGGCGGAGGCCATGGGCTCCTCAAGCAGGAGCACTTCGCGGGCGCCGGCGTGGATGGCGCTCTCCTTAACGGCGCGTTTCTCCACCTCGGTGATACCGGAGGGGATGGCGATGACCACGCGCGGCGGGATCATCTTGGAGTTGTTCTGCACCTTCTTGATGAAGTAGCGCAGCATGGCCTCGGTGATGTCGAAATCGGCGATGACGCCGTCCTTCATCGGGCGGATTGCGGTGATGTTGCCGGGGGTGCGGCCGAGCATGCGCTTGGCCTCGTCGCCCACGGCGAGCACACGGCGGGAGGCTGTATCGATGGCCACCACGCTGGGCTCGCGCATCACGATGCCTTTGCCCTTGACGTAAACGAGCGTATTGGCCGTTCCGAGATCGATGCCGATGTCGTTGGACAATACGCGAAAAAGATTGGCGATCACGTTCACGTTAAGGGGGGCGGGTTGTGTAGGCAGGTAATTCTGGCGCAAGCGTTTGTCCCGTGGTGACAAAGTCAAAAGAAAAGCCGGTGCGCAGGCCATGCGGCCTTGCGGCGGGGCGCCGGCTTGACGAATTTCGAGAAATGCTAGGCCTCGAATTCATCCGCGATCTGGGAATTGTTGTGCTGGTGGCGGCGCTGGCCGGCTGGGGCTGCAAGCGGCTGGGGCTGTCGTCGGTGGTCGGTTACCTGTTGGCCGGGTTGATCGTGGGGCCGTACACCCCGCCGGCGTCGCTGGTGAGCGATCTTGGGCGTATCGAGACGCTGGCGCAGTTGGGGCTGGTGTTCCTGATGTTCTCCATCGGCATGCAACTGAGCCTGCGGCGGCTGCGGGCCCTCGGGCTGGCGTTGCTGGTGGCCACGGGGCTGGGGGCGGCGGCGCTGTTCACGCTCACCCGCGGCCTGGCCCTGGCCCTGGGGCTGGATGAGATGCAGGGGCTGTTTCTGGCGGGCATGCTGGCGAGCTCTAGCTCGGCGATCGTAACCAAGTCGCTGATGGAGTCCGGGCGGCTGCATTCGCCCGGCGGGCAGTTCGCCGGGGCGATCACGGTGCTGGAGGATCTGGTGGCGGTGGTGATGCTGGCGCTGCTCACTTCGTATGTGAAGATCGGTGGTGCAGGGGGGGCGAATCTCGGGGCGGCGGTGGGCGGGATGTGGGCCTTCATCGTGCTGCTGGGGGTGGGCGGGCTGCTGCTGATGCCGTGGCTGTTGCGGCGCCTGGAGCGCAGCGGCAACGAGGAGCTGCGCACGCTGCTGGTCGTGGGGTTGCTGTGCCTTCTGGCGGTGGGGGCGCAGGGTGCCGGCTACTCGCTGGCGCTGGGGGCGTTCCTGCTGGGTGTGGTGGTGGCCGATACGCCCCAGCGCGGCGCGCTGGAGCGGGCCTTCGGGGGGCTGCGCGATGTGTTCAGCGCGGTGTTTTTCGTGGCCATCGGGATGATGATAGACCCGCACCAGCTCGGGCCGATCTGGTGGGAGGTGCTGGTGGTGGCGGGGTTTGCGGTGGTGGTGCGCCCGGTGGCGTATTCGCTCGGCCTGATCGCCGCCGGGCAGCCCGCCAGGCTGGCGCTGGAGGCAGGGCTGTCGCTGGCGCCGGTGGGCGAGTTCGCCTTCATCATCGCGCAGCTTGGGGTGGCCGCGAAGGTATTGCCCGCCGAGTACGGGCCTTTGTCGGTGGGCGTGGTGCTGCTCACCGCGGTGGCCGCTCCGTGGCTGACGTCGCGGGCCGGTCCGCTGGCCGGTGCGCTGGTGGGGCTGGAGCCGGAGATGGCTACGCGGTTGCTCGACGAATACCGTGGGTGGCTCGAGCGGGTGCAGGCGCGCCGGGCCGGCAATGTGTTGTGGCAACTCAGCCGCAAGCGGGTGCTGCAGATCGGGGTGGGGCTGGGCTTCGCCTCGGGGCTGCTGCTGTTCGCCCCTCCGCTGGAGCGGGCGGTGCGCGAACTCACCGGGCTGGAGTCGGTGCTGCCTCATTTCTCGCAACTGATCTTCTGGGCGGCCCTGGCGGTGGTGGTGCTCACTGTATGCGTGGCGGTGTGGCGCAACATCGCAGCCCTGGCCATGATCGTGGCGGAGGCTACCACCCGCGATCTGCCCAACGCCGCCGTGCTGCGCCCGGTGGCGGAGACGGGGCTGAAGGTGGGCGCCGGGGTGCTGCTCTTCTCCTGGCTGGCGGCGGTCTCTCCCTTCCACCCGCGGCACTGGTGGGTGCTGGTGGCGGTGTTGGGCGTGGCGGTAGTGGTGCTGGCACTGTTATGGCGGAGGCTGATCCACTGGCACAGCCTGATGGAGTTGCACCTGCATGAGAGCCTGGCACCCGGCGCGCGTGCCGGCGCCGAGCTGCTGGCGCAAACGCCCACCGGTTGGGAGCTGGGGCTCGACGAGGTGCTTTTGCCGGAGAACTCCTCGGTGGCCGGTCGCAGTGTGGGCGGGCTGGAGCTGCGCAGCCGTTTCGGCTGCTCGGTGGTGGGGGTGGATAGGCAGGGGGTGTGGCTGACCAATCCGGCGCCGGAGACCGTATTGTATCCGAAGGACCGGGTGCTGCTGCTCGGCTCGCCGGCGCAGTTGGCCGCTGTGCGGCGCGAGCTGGATTCCACAGCGGTGCCGGGCCCGGCGCTGGCGGAGTTGGCGATCAACCGGGTGCGAGTGCCGGCGGATTCGCCGCGGGCGGGGCTTACGCTGGCGGAGTCGGCGCCGGGGCGGGCCACCGGCGCGCAGATCGCCGGTATCCTGCGCGGGAGCGAGCGGCTGCTCAACCCCTCCGGGGGCGAGCGCATGGCGGCGGGGGACGAGTTGCTTGTCCTGGGCACGGCCGCACAACTGCGCGCGTTTCGCTGCTGGCTCGTTGGCCGGGAGTGAGGCGCCGGGGGGCTGAGCGGGGCCGCTACGGAGTGCTCGGCGGGATGCTCAGCAGATGGCCGGCAGACCGGGGCGTAGCCTCCGAGGGCCCGAGCACTCAAACACGCAGAGGCCTGGGCTTGCTCGCACGCGGGCTGGCTTGGTTCGCTGGGGACGCCCACTCGCGTTGGTGCGAGGCCGGTGAGGCCGCAGCCCTGGCTGGTGGGCGGGTGGGTGGGGCGCTTGGCGAGCGCTCGGGCGATTCCGCAGGCGAAGCCGCAGATTTGCCGGCGCCGGCCTCCATCAACTCGGCGAGGGTTTCGCGCAACTGGTCGACCTCCGACATCACCTCGATGGCAGCGGTGTTGCTTTGCTGAGCCTGGGCGGAGTTTTGCGCCGTGATGGCGCTGACCGCCTCGGCCGCTTGTTGAAGTGCGCCCACCGAATCGGTTTGCAGGCGGGAGTCGTCGGCGATCTTGCCGATCATACCATCGACACCGCGTGCCTTGGTGGTGATCTCGGCGAAGCGGGTGGCGATGCGCTCGGCGGCGCGTCCGCTTTCCTGGGTACTGCGCTGCGAATGGGCGATCTTGGTCTCGGTCTCGGCGGCAGCCTGGGCGCTGCGGTGGGCAAGGTTGCGCACTTCCTCGGCTACTACGGCGAAGCCGGCTCCGGCCTCTCCGGCGCGGGCGGCTTCTACGGCGGCATTGAGGGCGAGGATGTTGGTCTGGAAGGCGATCTCGTTGATCGTCTTCAAAATCTGGCCGATCTCGGTGGCCGCGGTGCCGAGGGTGCGCATCGCCTCCTGCATGGAGGCTACCTCCTGGGCTCCGGCCTCGGCGGCCACGCGAGTCTCGGAGGAAATGTTACGGGCCTCGGAGGCGTGGTCGGCGTGCGTCTTGATGCGGCCCACCATTTCGCCCAGGGTGCGGCCGATCTCGGAGACGCTTTCCTGTTGGGATGAGGCTCCGGAGGATACGGAGCGGCTGCTGGCGGCGGATTGCTGGGCGAGGGTGTGCAGGTGCTTGGCTGCTGCCGCCAGGCTGCCTGAGAGGCGGCCCAGTTGGCGACCGATGCTGCGCGACCAGCCCAGGGCCACCGCGAGGCCGAGGGCGAGCACCCCTATCGACAGGGCTGCGCTCCAACTGCGCACGGCCGCCAGTTGCGCGGAGGACTGCTGCTCAAGCGCCGCCACGGCGGACTCGAACAGTTGCGTCTGGGTTTCGTAGGATTGCTGGGAGCGCGAAGCGATCAGGGCGCTGGCCTGCTTGGTCTTGAAGTCGGCGTGGAGAGCGGCGATCTCGCGGTAATCGGTGATGGCGTCGGTAAGCGAGGCGGACAGCGCGGGGGGGAGTTGGATGCGGTTGAGGGAGGCCAGGATGGAGGCGCTTTCCTCCTGCATGGTTTTGCGCAACCGGTCGCATTGCTCGGGGTTGTTGGTGGCGAGCAGTTGGAAGACGGTGATACGCAGCGCGCGGTTGGCGTCGCGCAGATCGAGGAGGCCGCGCTGGGTCTGTACTTGCTGCTGGAGGACCAGTTCGGTTCTGGCCCGGGTGAGGTAGCCGAAGCCCCCCTGCCCGGCGAAGAGCAGGCCCATGCAGAGGAAGCCCAGCAGGGGCTTTCCTCGCACGGTGCGCGGGTTGAACTGCTGCAGCCAGGGAGGCATCGGCGGAGGCGGGCGCTATTTGTCGCTGCAGGTGGATACCAGCGAGTCGGTGGCAACGAGCTGGGCGGGCGTGTAGTCCTTGGTGAGCCGGGCGCGACCCTGCAGGAAACTGCGGAGTTGCTCGAGGTAGACCGAAAGGGCCCCGCCGGCGCGGTTGCGCTCGGCCAGCGTAGCGGGCGAGTGGATGGAAACGGCGTCGACCATCGACCTGAGGTCGGCCGTGGAGAAGTCGGGGTCGCTGGGGAAGGTGCGCTCGTTGAGGATGTGCTGGTATTCGGTCCAGTTGGCCGGCTCCTTCGCCCAGGCCACCGCCTTGAGCCAGCCCTGCCAGAGCCGCGCCTTGTCGGCGGCAGGGATGCTCGCCCAGTTGGCGGCCAGGGCGGCGAAGCCTTCCGGGATGACTCCGGGGTAGGTGGCGCTGGTGGCCGCCACGATGCCGGCGCCCTCCTTCTCGGCGCGCAGGGCCTGGGGATCGTAATTGACGATAAGCGACAGCCGGCCGGCGATGAAGTTGTCCGACATCGCCTGGGGTTCGAGCTCGACTGCGTCGACGTCGGCCAAGGTGAGCTGGTGCTCCTTGAGGAAGCGAGCCAGGAAGTAGGTGACGGAGGGCTGGTCGAGGTAGACGCCCACGCGCTGTCCTTTGATCTTGGTGAAGTCGTATCCTTTCTTGGCGATGATCTTGTCGCCGCCATTGGACCAGTCGGTCTCGCCTACGATGACCAGCGGCACGCCGGTCTGGTAGAGGCCCACCCAGGAGCCGATCATGTCGAGGGCGAGGTCGAGGCGCCCGGCCTCGAGGGCTCCGTTTACCTCCTGGTTGGAGCCGAAGATGGTCACTTCGACTTCGAGGCCCTGCTCCTTCCAGAAGCCTTTGGCATCGGCAACACTTAGCGGGGAGAAGCCGGCCCAGGCTACGGTGCCGATTTTCAGGGGTTTGGCCGTGGCCGGGCCGGCAACCAGTAGTGCCAGCCCGGTGGCAATCAACGCCGCCGCGCAGCGGGCCCCACACAATATCCGAAACGGTTTTGGGTTCATAAGGAGGACTTCCTCATCGAACCCTTCGCGGTGAACTTGAGCCGCGGCGCGGCGGTTTGTGGGGCCCCTCCGGCCGGCTCACTTCATGGCTGCGAGCTTGGTGAAGTCGATGGCCTTGGCGAAGGTGCGTAGGTCGTCCACGGTTACTCCGTTGCCCTCGATCTCCACGTAGTAGCGGTTGTCGATGACGGCCTTGATGTTGCCGCTGGTTTCTCCGTTCTGGAAGGAGACGGTGACCCGCTGCCCCTTGATGGTCTCCATCTTGGCGCCGGAGGCGGCCATGAGCATCGGGTTGTTGAACATGGCGGCGTACTGCATCACGGCGGAGTCGGACTGGATTTTGATGCTCATGGAGTTGCCTCCGCGGCTGTAGTTGCGCTTGGCGGTAACCCCGCCACCGAGCATGGAGGAAGCGGCGGCTTCGGACTCGGGTTCGGCGGCCTCCCAGCCCTTGGGGGCGTCGGGGAGCAGTTTCATGACCAGCTCGGCCTTCTTCTGGCGGATGAACTGGTTGGCGGCGTCGAGGGCGTTGATGGACTCGGAGTAATTGCCGGCTTCGTACGCCGTCCTGGCGGCGTCGAGGTTGTCGGTGACGTCGTCGGCGTGCAGGGGGCCGGCGGCAGCTACGAGGGCGAGGGCGGGCAGGAGGCGGAGGATGGCTTTCATAGGAGGGAACAGTGGTTGGCTGTGTTGGTGGCGTAGGGTGGCGGCCAGCATGTACGGGGGCCTCCCGGGCTCAATTCCGAATCCGGTCGGTGGAAACGGCGGCAGGAGTTGGGAGCCGGTGACGGCGTTGCGTTGGAATGCGGACTGCGGAATCCGGAATGCGGATAGCGGTGCGGTTGGCGGGGGGCGGCGCCTCAAGACGCCGGCGGCTGGCCGAAGTGGGCGCGGTGGGTGGCGTAGGCGGCGGTGTCGGCCAGCATGGCGTCGATGGTGACGGCTAGAGGGGCGAAATGAGTCAGGCCGCTGAACACGGCGCGATCCCCGATTTGATCTTCGAGTACAAACGCGGGGCGCTGCGTGATCTGGAGGGAGTGGAAGACTGCGGTGGAGACGTCGACGGCGGCGCGGATTTCGGGCGAGGTGGCGCGGGCGCGCAGTTGGGCGGGGTCGAATTGTCCACACTCAGCGGCGACAGCGACAGCCTCGTCGAGGCGGCCGATCCTGCGGCCTTCGCGTACGGCAGCGTGGGTGAGGGCGAGGCGCACGGTGTCGCCGGTGGCCCCGAGTGAGCGGGCTGCTTCGGCTACGAGGTTGGGCGCGGAGTAGTCGAAGCCTGGGGCCTCCAGCCAGCCATTGTTGAGCATATAGGGTGAGCCGGCGATGGTGCCGCTGCGGCGGTAGAACCAGTCGGCCTGCTCGGGTGAGTTGGGGAAGTCCTGCGGGCGCATGAGGGCGATCTTCCAGTCGAACTGCACACGGCCGGGGTAGCGGGCCTGGAGCTCGGTCCAGGTGGGCTCGGCCCAGTGGCACCAGGAGGAGAGAACTTCGAGGTAGTAGGTGATGCGCATGAGATTTTCGATTTTGGGTTGCCGATTTTCGATGGGCCGGGAGGCGCAGTGCGCGGAGTCGTTTCGCGTGACTTGTTACTCGTCACTTGAAACGTGTTACTTCGTAACCGCCGCGCTTTGCAAATACGTCCTGCCGCGGTAGAACGACGCGAGCAGGGCGAAGAGCAAGGTGGCGGCGGCCATCAGGCCCGCGAAGAGCCAGAAGAAGTTCGCCAGCGAGAGCTTTTGCAGGGGCGCGAGGAAGGCCACTAGCACATTGCCCAGCGTCATCGTCAGCATCCAGAAGCTCATGATGGTGGACTTCATGGCTCGCGGTGCCTGGGTGTAGGCGAACTCCAGGCCGGTGACCGACACGAGGACCTCGCCGATGGTGAGCAGGGCGAAGGGTATGATTTGCCAGAGCACCGAGACGGTGCCCGGAGGGGCTGCGGAGATGCGGGCCTGTAGCAGGGCAACGGCGACAAAGGAAAGGGCGCCAAAGGCCATCCCTAGTGTCATGCGCTGCAGCGGCCGCAGCGGCCGGCCCCGGCGATCGAGCGGGCCGTAGACGCCGGCCTGGAGCAGCGGGATGATGATCATCACGAAGAGCGGATTGAGCGCCCCGAGCTGCGCAGGCAGGAGGGTGAGGCTGCGGGATCCGGCTCCGGCGAGCTGGGCGACTGCGGCGCACAGTCCCCAGAGTACAAATGCGCTGGACACCAGAAGTGTGATGCGGCGCGGGGGCGGGCGGTTCGAGACCCAGAGCTGCATCCAGACCAGGCCCAACAGTGAGGCGGCGATGATCGCCGGTAGCAGCCAGAAGTCCCAGAGTGCCACGGGCACGGTGAGGTCGAGCTTCATGGAGCGGGCCTGCTCGATCCAGGTGGATGAGTGCTGGTCGAAGAGCGCCCAGAATACGCTCACCATGGAGAACACGAGCAGGAGGCGAAGCACGGCCGGCGGGCCGTCGGCCGCCTCCTCGCCGAAATGCTGCCGCGCCGGAGTCCAGAAATCCTGGCCGCCGGACCGCGAGCCCCGCCGGCGCCAGCAGTAGAGCAGGACGGAGAGAAAGCCGGCGTCCTCGGCGCGCTGCTGGCGGAATTGGGCGAGGGCCAGGCCCGCAGCCAGCGCAAGGGCACCGGCGATTGCGGCCCAGGCGTAGCCTGTCGCCAGATCCTGGAGTGCGCGAAGGAGCGCGCCGGACCCGGGACGCAGCACGGCGCTTACGAGTTGGTTGGATTCCTCGGCGGCTACGTAGATGGCGAGCAGCAGCGGGGTGGCGAGCAGCGCGGAGGCGGCGAAGTCGAGCGCGCCGAGTTTCCCGCCGGGCCGCGCCGGCACATGAACGAAACGGCGCCGCCCCAGCCAGAATACGTAGGCTGCCACGCCCATGAGCACGCCGGGTACGGCGAAGGCCACCTCGGCGCCGAAACGCTGGTAGAGCCAAGGAGTGAGGGCGGTGGCGAAGAAGGAGCCGAAGTTGATGACGAAATAGAAGATCTGGAAGATGCGCGCCAGGAGGTGGGCGTTGCCCGCGGTGAACTGGTCGCCGACGTTGGCCGCGACGCAGGGTTTTATCCCCCCGGCACCCACTGCGATAAGTATCAGACCGGCAAGCATGGTGAGGCGGGCGGCGTCGAGTTGGCCCAGGTTCCCAAGTCGTCCGGCGAGGGCGAGGGTGCCGTGGCCGGCAACGTAGAGCAGCGAGACCCAGAAGATAACTCGGTATTTGCCGATGAAACGGTCGGCGAGGATACCGCCGATCATGGGGAAGAGGTAGACGCCGGCGTAGAAAAGATGGGACCATTGGGTGGCCCGGACCTTGGCGTCGGCCAGGTCGGCGGCGGGTACGGTGTTCTCGGCGGCCATACCGATGAACAGGCCCAGCAGGTAGACGTAGAGAATCTGGCGCATCCCGTAGTAGCTGAAGCGCTCGGCGGCTTCGTTGCCGACGATGTAGGGGATGCCGGGCGGGAAGCGGTCGTCGCGAGGTCCGGTGGTCGGGGCTGACTCCGGGGGCAGGGTTGGGGAGCTCATGCAGCTCAATCAAGGCTTCGCTGGGGCCGGACCGCGACGGCAAAAGGCGGGCATGCGCAGGGAGGGGCGGTGCCCTAGCCGGTTGTCCCGGCGGTCGGCGCGCGGGTGCGGACCTGAGCCCGCGAATGGCGCGAGGAGGTGCTCGTACTTAAGGACTATTTTTACGTGAAAGTCATCTAGCCAACTCGCCTTTGCCGGACCTCGTGATTTACTCGCCGGCACCGACTTATGAACACGCTTACCTCTTACCTCTGGGATCAACTAAACGAAGCATTGGCTGACGAACTTCTTGCCCGCGTATCCGCGGGAGAAGCCGTCTTCTGCGAGCACTTGGAGGCCCTGGCCGCAGCCTGAGGGCAGACCGGCGAGGTGGCCGCAGCGGCCTGCCTTGGGTTTTGAGTAACCTTGGGAACCCGGAGGGGCGGGCCTGCCGCCTTGCCCTTCCTTGGTATCGGTGCACGGGCTGATCCGCCCCATCTGCACGGCGATGTCCGACGCTCAAGACGCAGTCGCTGTTTGCCCACTTGGAATACCCCCCGAGGGTATCCTGAGGATGGGTGTTGAGGTCTGCCTCCGCGACTATTTGGCGGGGTCTGGCTGCCTCTGCTGGGAAAGGTGCGGCCAAGTATCAGCCGATCAGTTCACGCGCGGCCCGACCCGCGGCGAGCACCGAGGGATAGTGCCGGGTATAATACTCCTGGAATGAGAGATGCGGTGCCCCCGCCGGGCCGAAGTCCTCGGGTTGGATGGTTGCCGGTGAACATCCGGCGCGCAGGATCGAGGCGGCCCGTTGCGCATACAGCACGCAGCGCGGGGCGGTGCCGAAGCCGCGCAGACCGAACCCCGGCTTGCGGGCGAGGATTGGACAACTCCAGCGCCTGAGTACGGCCTGCCACGCGGCGTTGGACGGGCGTGGAAAGCCCAGGGCCAGTATTTCGGGCGGGAGAGATTCGAAGAGGGCGGGGTTGACGTACTCCAAGTACAGCCCCAGCGCCTCTGGCGTCAGAGGCAGTGCATCGGGGGGCAGCCGGGGCATGCGGTCGGCCAGTTGTTCTGCTGTGCCCACCAGCAGGATGCGGTGGGTGAAGCTTGGTGGCAGGCTGAGGGAATGGCTGAGCGGCTCCGCCGGTGCGCGGAGCGGGGGCAGCAGGGAGGAGTGGAGTTGCTCCGTTGCTGCCATAATAGCCCGCCAGAGGCGATCGGCTGGCCAGGTGGGTTCGGGAGGTCCGGACTGTGGCTCCTTCGCCCGCCAAGCGGCCATAGTATCCGATCGGCTTAGGTATGGGGTGGACAGGCGGCCGAGCCCGAGGCCGCAGGTGATCCATACTTCAAGGGCGAATTTCCACAGATTGGTGCGGTTGGCGGTGCGCAGCGCCCGCGGCAGGTAGGATTCGAACCAGAAGGCGGTGCGGTAGGCGGCCTGGGCCGGCGTGACCGGATGGAGCGGAAACTCCACCGGCGCGCCGTGCAGCAGCACGGCGGTGCCGAGGTCGAGGGCCACCCGGAAGGATTCGAGCTCCGCCCATTCCGCCAGCTCGTCGGCAGCGAGCACTTCGCATTGGCCCAGCCATGGGAAGGCCAAGCCGAGGCGCCGTACCGAGCGGTTGAGGACGAGCAGTTGTCGGGTTTCCTGCGGCGAGGCGCAGGCGGAGTGCAATACGATGCCCAGGTCGATGTCACTTCGGCCGAAACGAACCTCTCCGGCGGCGGCGCTGCGACGCAGCGTGATGCTGCGTACGATCGCGTGGCGGCCCAGGATCCAGGCGAGCCTTCGGGCGGCGGCGAGATAGGCGGTATTGGCTATTCTTTGCCAGCCGGAGCCAGGGCGCAGCAGAGTATGGCGGGCTATGGAGGCAACGGCAGGCACGCTTAGTGGCTTCGGATGTAGTCGAGTAGCAGGCGGGCGTTGCCTGAGCGGTCGCGCCCGAGTTGCAGCTCCAGCAGTTGCGAGCGGCGTATCACGGCGCAACTGGCGCGCAGGCGCGACCAGACTACTGGAGCGCGACCGAGGATCTCTCGGGTGCTTTTTTGGAAGAAGAACTCCAAGCCTTGGAACAACCCCATTCCGACCACGCAGTCGGAGGTGAAGCGGCGCAGCGTGGCGGTGCGGGAGGCGCGGACGAGGCTCCCTTTCTCGGCTAGGGTGCGGCTGCCGAGGCAGACGAAAGCCGGCTTGGCCCCGGCGTCCACGCGCGGGGCGAAGTAGCGGTAGTCCACCAGGGTTTTGGGGCCGAAGTTCATGCGATTGATCGTGCGGCGAAATTCCGGCGGGATTTGCGTATCGGCCCCGGGGAGCAGCCCGATGCGCGTAGGGAAGGAGTGGATGTTCCCCTCGCGGTCGATGAGCGGCGAGTCGTCGGAAAGGAGGCGGACTTCCGGATCGGCGAGCAACTCGGCGCCCAGGGTGCTTTTGCCCCCGCCCATAGGCAGCAGCACGAGCACCGCGCGGCCCCGCAGGCTGATCCCCAGGGCGTGCACCCGGTGCAGGCCGCGGCGGTCGAGGGCCTCGCCCAGTTGCGAAAGCAAAAAGAGGTAGCATGCCTCGTATTGGAGATCCGGGTCGAGAGTGGTGATCGCGAAATCGCCGGTGCCTCGATGGTGCTGGCCGAGCCCGCGGCCGTGGTAGTCGACGAGGGTCGTGGCGCCGTCCTTGTAGGAGATGTTGCGCGGCGTGTAGACGCTGGCACGCAATGGAGGCAGTGCGGCGTAGTTGGGGGCCGAGTGGCGGATGCTGATCTTAGCGGACAGGGCTGCGTTCGGGGGCGAGGGTTCGGCGAAGAACTCGAAATCGGAGGCCAGTGCCGCGAGAGGTTCAGGGGCGTCGCCGTCGAGGGTGAATCGATAGCCGTAGACGTTGAAAGCGGAAGCCATGGGCGGAAAACCGTGTCGGGAGGCTGGGGGCACGTCAATGAGCGGATCGCGATCACGCCGGCCGAATCGAGGCGGGGAGTGGTACCGCATCAAGGGGCCGGGGCCGGTGACGAGGTCGAGCGGCGCCACACTGATCGGGGCCGCAGATTGCAGACTGACAGCATAGGGCAGTCATGCTCCGCCGCCGAAGCGCTGCCGGCGGATGGGAAACCCAACCAGAGCAGCACCAGCAGCGAGGCCAGTGCGTACGGCGACAATTGAGTAACCAGCAACTGGACTCCGGAGAGGCCGCAGCCCACCTAGGCGTGTACCAGTGGCCAGACGCTGGGTACGGGAACGAGGAACATGCGGCGCACAACCGGGCGGCATCTCGGGAGGGTTTCAAGCGCGGGCTGAGCCTGGCTGGGGCGGCTCAGTCGCAACCAGTCATTTGTAGGAGCGTGCTGGCACGCGATTTAGCGCGCAGATCGCGTGCAAGCAC
>CAJCBL010000213.1 GCA_903960515.1 uncultured Verrucomicrobiota bacterium | reverse complement strand
GGGTAAACTGGTGCAACCTCAAGGCCGCAAGACCCTGCGCCTGGCCGTGCCGGAGCGAGAACGAGATTGGTGGCAAGGCATTTGGGAGAAATTGCACTGCCCTTACCCCAACTGCAATGCAGTGGAAAACCGCCCCAGTTTATCCTGAGAATTCCCGCCAAAAAGCCCCCGAAAATTCCAGTTCTACTGCATGGTTACGGCTAAGCTGGGCCAATCCCGGGAGGGCCACAAGGCCGGTTCATGGGCGAGGGGGGCAGGGAGTGGTGTGTCGGCTATTTTGGGGGCGCTGGTGGGCGCGGCGAAGCGGAGGCCCAGCAGCAGAGTTGAAGCGCTTGGTGCTCCAGTTACTACGGAGCGGCGGCACTGGGCCCAACTGCGAATCGGCAATGGAAAATGCCCAAGCCCCGCGGCCCCCGCGCCTGCGGAGCCTGCGATCAATCCGCACTCGCCACTCCGCATTTCCGGGGGGGCTGATAGGGACGGGCTGATAGGGACAGGGCTGATAGGGACAGGTCGATTCGAGGGTTGCCAGGAGCAGCCGGCTGAAGCGCTTCGCGCTCCAGCTACTGCGGAGCGGCAGGCCTCCGGCCAATCCCAAATCGGCAATCGGCAATCGAAAATGCCAAGCCCCTGGGGGACTGATAGGGACAGGCGTCCCGATCTTCCGAAGGCCGGAGACGAAGGTCTTTTATCCGTCTGGAACCGAAGCCGTATAGACTGACGGCCGTCAGTTTATACGGTTTCGCGTTCCGGACGGGCCACCCAACCCTGAGGACAATTCGTTTGGAAATCTCCGACCGTTTAGGCTGACGGTCGTCAGTTTAAGGGGGCTGATAGGGACAGGTCGATTCGAGGGCTCCGATCATTCCGCAATCGGCACTCCGCAGTCCCGGGTTCCTTCGCCCAATCGCAAATCGGCAATCGGCAATTGAAAATGCCAAGCCCTCGGGGGACTGATAGGGACAGTCGTCCCGATCATCCGAAGGCCGGAGACGAAGGTCTCTTATCCGTCTGGAACCGAAACCGTATAGACTGACGTCCGTCAGTTTATACGGTGGGCTGATAGGGACAGGTCGATTCGAGAGGACGCGGGTGAGTGGCGAATAACAGCGACTACGTTTCGCGCGGGGCAGGTGAGCGAGGCGGGACGAATGGGCAGGGGGACAGATATGGACAGGTCGATTCGGTGGGCTGATAGGGACAGGTCGATCCGGGGGCTCTGAACCGCCCCGCGCCTCCGGTCACTCGGCACTCCGCAATTCCGTGTTCCACCAACCAATCGCAAATCGGCAATCGGCAATCGAAAATGCCAAGCCCTTGGGGGACTGATAGGATAAGTGCTCCCGATCATCCGAAGGCCGGAGACGAAGGTCTCTTATCCGTCTGGAACCGAAACCGTATAGACTGACGGCCGTCAGTTTATACGGTTTCGCGTTCCGGACGGGCCACCCAACCCTGAGGACAATTCTTTTGGAAATCTCCGACCGTTTGGGCTGACGGTCGTCAGTTTAAGGGGACTGGTAGGGACAGGTCGATTCGAGGACTCTCGGCACTCCGCAGTCCCGGGTTCCTTCGCCCAATCGCAAATCGGCAATCGAAAATGCCAAGCCCCTGAACCGCCGCGCGCCCCCGAGCCCCGCGCCTCCGATCATTCCGCACTCCGCATTTCTATGCTCTGCAACCTCGCGCAGGGGCGCGAGTGCTTCGCCCTGGGGGCCCGCTTCTAGGCTTTGCCTTCGCGATCCAGGGAGGTGTCGGCCCAGGAGGCGGGATCCTCTACGGGTTCCAGATGTGTGAATACCGAGGAGTCGGGAATGGTGCGGCGAATCTCGTCCTCGATCAACTCCACCAGATCGTGGCCGCGCTGCACAGTCCAGGCGCCGGGTACAAGGACGTCGGTTGTGATGAATTTTCGGGAACCGGCCTGGCGGGTGCGCAGATTATGAAACTTCGCCCCGGCGGCTTCGTGGGACTTGAGCACGGCGCGCACCTTGTCCAGGTCGGTGGCCGGGATGGCCACATCCATGAGCCCGGCTACCGAGCGGCGCACTATGCCCACTCCGGTCCACACGATGTTGGCGGCCACGAGGATGGCGACCACGGGGTCCAGCCAGTTCCACCCGGTGAAGGCTACGGCGCCGATGGCACCCACCACGCCCACGGATGTCCACACGTCGGTCATGAGATGGTGGGCGTTGGCCTCCAGCGTGATCGAGTTGTGGCGACGCCCGGCGCGCAGGATGATCAGCGCCACGGCGAGGTTGACGAGCGAGGCACCGACCGAGACGGCCAGGCCCAGGCCGACCTGTTCAAGGGGCTTCGGGTGGAGCAGGCGCAGCACGGCGGTGTAGGCGATGCTGCCGGCGGCGAGGAGGATGAGCGTGCCCTCGACTCCGCTGGAGAAATACTCGGCCTTGCCGTGGCCGTAGGCGTGGTCGTCGTCGGCGGGGCGGGCGGCGACCCTGAGCATCATCAGAGCCATGATACCGCCGGCCAGGTTGACGAGCGACTCCACCGCGTCGGAGAGCAGGCCCACGGAGTCGGTGAGCAGGTAGGCGGTCGTCTTCAGGACGATGGTTACGAGCGCGGCGGCAATCGAAAGCCAGGCGAAGCGGGTGAGGGAGGAACGTTCCATGGGGAAGAGGGCCGGACTAGAACCGCCGGGCGAAGGGAGGGCGAGACTAGGTTTGCGCTCTTTGACTGCCCGGCCGTGCAGTGCCCGGTTTGGCAGCGTGCGCAACTGGACGCACGGTGCGACGGCGACTGGCGATGGCCCGGTGTTCGGGGGCTTCAACCGGCGGGCCTCCCAGCTCCCGCCGTCGGATTGGTAGTTCAACCGGAGGGTGTGTTCCTGAGCCCGAGCCAACCGTTTGCCCTCACGGCCGTGAGGGCAAACGGTTGGGCTTAGGCATGCCCAAGGCCGCACCCACGCGCCAAACACGGTGCCCGGGCGTGGGCGAAGTTAACTTTCACCTGCGCCCGCAGGGGCATTTCCACCGACTTTGCCGTTGCGCGGCTCCGGCGCGTGGTGACTCTTGCCGCCTCGTATGGAAACGTCGCAGCTGATTGAGTCCTTCAACCAGGCCGGACAAGGCCATGTCTTCCGTTTCTGGAACGAGCTTTCTCCCGCCGAGCAGGCGCAGTTGGCCGACCAGGCGCGCGAGGTCGACCTCTCCGAGGTGGCCCGCCTCAACGACATGCTGGTGCGCAACTCCAAGGGCGCCGCCGTGGACCTCACCGATCTCGAGCCCGCCCCCTTTGTCTCGCTGCCCCAGAATGGTGGCGACGCCGCGCAGTGGTCCGCCGCCCGGGCGGCCGGTGAGGAGGCGCTGCGCGCCGGCCGGGTGGCCGCCTTCGTGGTGGCGGGAGGGCAGGGGACGCGCCTGGGCTACGACGGCCCCAAGGGCACCTTCAAGGTCACCCCGGTCCTGCAAAAGCCGCTCTTCCAGGTATTCGCCGAAAAGATTCTCGCCGCCGGCCGCCGCTACGGGAAGCCGCTGCACTGGTTTGTCATGACCAGCCACGCGAACCACGCCGCCACCGAGGCCTTCTTTGTCGAGCACAGCTTCTTCGGCCTCGGCGCCGACCGTGTCCACTTTTTCCGCCAGGGCCGGATGCCGGCGGTGGGCTTCGACGGCAAGATCTTGCTGGAAACCAAGTCCTCGCTCGCGCTTAGCCCCGACGGCCACGGCGGCTCCCTGCGCGCCCTCGACCGTAGCGGCGCGCTGGAGCTCATGCGCCGCGAGGGCATCGATGTGCTTAGCTACTTCCAGGTCGACAACCCGCTCGTGCGCTGCATCGACCCGACCTTCATCGGCTTCCACCTGCGCGCCGGCGCCGAGATGTCGAGCAAGATGATCCCCAAGGCGTATCCTGAGGAGAAGGTTGGCGTGTTCTGCAGCCAGCGCGGCAAGCAGCTAGTGATCGAATACAGCGACCTGCCGATGGAGCGTCAGCGCGAGGTCGCCGACGGCCGCCTGCGCTTCATCGCCGGCAGCATCGCCATCCACGTGTTCAACCGCAGCTTCATCGAGCGCATGGCCCGCGGTGCCGACGCGCTGCCATTCCATCGCGCCGACAAGAAGATCCCCTGCGTGGCCGCCGACGGTTCCCCGGTGAAGCCTGAGAAGGCCAACGGGGTGAAGTTCGAGCTCTTCGTCTTCGACGCATTGCCCTTCGCGAGCAACGCCGTAACCATCGAGACCCCACGCGCCGACGACTTCAGCCCGGTGAAGAACGCCGACGGGGTCGACTCGCCCCAGACCTGCCGCGACGACCAGTTGCGCCAGTTCGTGCGCTGGCTGCGCGCCGCCGGCGTGCCCGTGGCGGCCGACTCCACCGGCCTGCCGCCCTTCGCACTAGAGGTGTCGCCGCTCTTCGGCGACGACGAGGCGAGCTGCGCCGCCTCCTGGCGCGCGCTGGCCGCCAAGCCCGCAGTGGCCCCCGGACTGGTGCTCGGGTAACCGCCCCGCCGGCCGCCGCAGCCCAACTTTTCTCACACGCCCCCATCCCACACCTACGCACGACACCATGAGCACGATCGAACAAATCGCGGCGGCCGAGCAGGCCGGCAAACTTCTCGCGAGCACGGCGCAGAACCTGCGCACCTGGCTTGCCGGTACGTTCATGCCCGACTGGGCCCGCGCCAGCATCGAGGAGCTCGTGGCCAAGCAGCAGTGGCCCGAGCTCAACGACCGGTTCTACCGCACTCTCGAGTTCGGCACCGGCGGCATGCGCGGCCGCACCATCGGCAAGGCCACCGCCGCCGCCGAGATCGGCGTGCTCAGCGCCCAGGGCTCGCCCGAGCATCCGGCGGTCGGATGCAACGTGCTCAACGACTTCACCGTGGTGCGCGCCACCGTGGGGCTTTTCCGCTACACCCAGCAGTTCCTCTGCACCGCGGGCAGCTTCGACCTGCCGCGCCTGGTGATCGCCCACGATGTGCGCCATTTCTCGCGCCATTTCTGCGAGCTCGCCGCCTCCACCTGGAACCGCCTGGGCGGCCAGGCCTTCATCTTCGACGGCCCGCGCTCCACCCCGCAGTTGAGCTTCACGGTGCGCCACATCAAGGCCTCCGCCGGCATCGTGATCACCGCCAGCCACAACCCGCCGCATGACAACGGATACAAGGTGTACTTCGGCGACGGCGGCCAGGTGGTGCCCCCGCACGACAATGGCATCATCGCCAAGGTCGAGCAGGTCGACTGGGCCGACGTTGCCCAGTACTTCGCCAAGTCGCTCGATGGAGTGGTGACGCTCGGCGTAGCCGTCGACACCGCCTACCTCGACGCCGCCTCCGATGCGGTGATCAACCCCGAGATCTTCAAGGGCTCCAAGCTCAAGGTGGTCTACACCAACATCCACGGTACCGGCCGGGTGGCTACGTTGCCGCTCTTCGAGCGCTTCGGTGTGAAGTACGCGACCGTGGAGGAGCAGTTCGCCTTCGACCCGCGTTTCCCGAGCGTGAAGTCGCCGAATCCAGAAAACGCCGCCGCCCTAGCGCTGGGCGTGGAGCTGGCGAACAAGACCAAGGCCGATGTCATCATGGCCACCGACCCGGACTGCGACCGCATGGGCGTGGCAGTGCGCAACGCCAAGGGCGAGATGGAGCTGCTCACCGGCAACCAGATCGGCGCCCTCCTGGCCGAGTATCGCATTTCCGCGATGAAGAAGCTGGGCGTGATCCCCAAGAAGGGCAGCAAGCGCGCGGCGCTCATCAAGACCTTCGTGACCTCGCAGTTGCAGGACGCCATCGGCGCCGCGCACGGTCTCAAGGTCGTGAACACGCTCACCGGCTTCAAGTGGATCGGCGCCAAGATCGCCCGCTACGAGGCCGAGATGAAGGCCAAGCTGTTCGACGTCGAGGGCGTCGCGCTCGACTACGACGCCACCTCGCCGGACATCCGCGCGGAACTGCTTCTTGAGTACAGCACGCTCTACGTCTTCGGCGGCGAGGAGAGCTACGGCTACCTCCCCACCGACACCGTGCGCGACAAGGACGGCAACTCCGCCTGCCTTATCTTCTGCGAGCTCGCCGCCGCCGCCAAGAAGTCCGGCAAGACCATCGGAGAGACCCTCGACGCGCTGTACCTCAAGTACGGTTACTACACCGAGGCGATCGGCAACATCTACTATGAGGGAGCCGCCGGTGCCGCGAAGATTGCCAAGATTCTCGCCTCCTACCGCAAGTCGCCGCCGAAGGCCTTCGGCAAGGTGAAGGTGACGAAGTTCCGCGACTTCGGCCGCGAGAAGATCAAGGACGCCGACGGCGAGCTCATCCCGTCGCAGGATCTCTACATCGTGACTCTGGCGAATGGGTACAACTATGCCGTGCGCGGCTCCGGCACCGAGCCGAAGATCAAGTTCTACCTCTTCGGCAAGGCCGAGGTGAAGAGCGCGAAGGGTCTGCCGGAGGCGAAGACCTCGACCAAGGCTGCGTTGGAGGAACTCCGCCAGCAGATCGAGGCCGACGCCGCCGCCCGCGCCGAAGGCTGAGGCGTAAACATTCAGTCGTAGGAGCGTGCTTGCCCGCGATTCGAGCGCAGATCGCGTGCAAGCACGCTCCTACGGCGCACACCGGAGCGCGTGCACTGCCAGAGCGCAAAGCGGTACGATTGCATGGGTACGGCTGAGGCGGGGCGAGTCGCAGCGGTGGCGCAGG
>CAJCBL010000212.1 GCA_903960515.1 uncultured Verrucomicrobiota bacterium | reverse complement strand
TAGGAGCGTGCTTGCACGCGATTTTAAGCGCAGATCGCGTGCAAGCACGCTCCTACGAAGCGCTGGCCCGCACAAGAGTGCACAACGGCTCAAGTGCATGTTTGCGCCCTCCCCGTCCAGCACCAAGGATAGTCGGTCCGATCCGGTGATGGCACCCGCTGAGCTAGCAACAGCGCGAAGCGCTTCAGCAAGCCCCGCCGCCCCGCCCCCCCAAAAAAAACGGCGGCCCCGCAATAGCAGGGCCGCCGTAGAGAGGAGAATATCGCTACCGCGACTCAGAGCCGCTTGAAGACGATGGAGGCGTTCTGCCCGCCGAAGCCCAAGTTGTTGCTCATCGCCACATCAACCTTGGCCGAGCGCTTCACATTGGGTACATAGTCAAGATCGCACTCCGGATCCGGCGTCTCGTAGTTGATCGTCGGGGGAATCTCACCGGTCTTGATGGCCATAACGCACACCGCCGCCTCGACCGCGCCGGCCGCACCGAGAAGGTGTCCGGTCATCGACTTGGTCGAGCTCACCGCAACCGATTTGGCGGAGTCGCCGAAGACCTTCTTGATGGCGATGGTCTCGAACTTGTCGTTGTACGGGGTGGAGGTGCCGTGGGCGTTGATATAGTTGACCTCGGCCGCAGTGACGCCGGCATCGGCCAGCGCGCGGCGCATCGCCGAGGCCAGACCGCGGGCGTCGGGATCGGGCTGGGTGATGTGGAAGGCGTCGGCCGTGGCCGCGTAGCCGGCGAGCTCGCAATATATACGGGCGCCGCGGGCGCGTGCATATTCCTCGGACTCGAGGATAAACACGCAGCCGCCTTCGCCCATAACAAAGCCGTCGCGATTGGCATCGAAGGGGCGCGAGGCCTTCTCCGGATTGTCGTTGTTGGTGCTCATGGCCTTCATCGAGCAGAAGCCCGCGAAGGAGAGCGGCGTTACCGAGGCTTCGGCACCGCCGGCAACCATCACATCGGCGTCGCCATATTGAATGGTGCGCATCGCCTCACCCAGAGCATGGGTGGAGGTGGCGCAGGCGCTGACGACAGTGAAGCAGGGGCCGGCGAAGTTGAACTCGATGGCAACAATGCCGCTGGCCATGTTGCTGATCATCGCCGGGATGAAGAACGGCGAAACCTTGCGCGGGCCCTTCTCGATAATGGTGCGGGCCTGGGTCTCAAAGGTGGACATGCCACCGATACCCGAGCCGATGATCACGCCAGCGCGTTCGCGATCGACCGTTGTCGGGTCGAGACCGGAATCCTGCATGGCGAGTTTCGCCGCGGCGAAACCCAACTGGGTATAGCGATCGTTGCGGCGGGCCTCCTTGGGGTCCATGCCGAACTTAGTCGGGTCGAAATCATGGATTTCGCCGCCGATCTTGCAGGGGAAATCGGTTACATCGAAGGACTTTATGGGGCTGATGCCGCTGCGCCCAGCGAGCAGGCTGGCCCAAAATGTATCAAGGGTCTGGCCCAACGCCGTAACGACGCCGATGCCGGTGACCACCACTTTTCGCGGAGTCTGGTATTTTGCCATAGATGCGGGCAGGAAAACAAAAGTCCCGAACGGATCACGTCGGGACTTCAGATTGAGAAATGGAGCGAGGCGAAGCGTTACTGCTTCTTCGCAGCGGCCTTACCTTCGATGTAGGTGATCACCTCACCTACGGACTGGAGCTTCTCGGCTTCGGCCTCGGGAATCTCGCCGCCCAGCTCTTCCTTGAACTCTTCTTCGAAAGCCATGATGAGCTCGACGGTGTCGAGTGAATCGGCACCGAGATCGTCGAGGAAAGAGGCCTTCGGCGTGATCTGCTCTTCGTTAACATTCAACTGGTTAACGATGATTTCTTTAACGCGCTGTTCGATGGTTTTGTCAGCCATGGTCTATTGGGTTGGTGGGATTAATGTGATGGGTTTCAGATAGCCATACCGCCGTCAACGGCAAAAACCTGTCCGGTAATGTAGCCGGCTTCCTCTGCACAGAGGAACTCGACCATTGCGGCAATATCGGTGGCTTCGCCGAAGCGTTTGAGCGGTACAGCTTCTAGAATTTTAGTGGAGATCTCGGCGTTGCCGGTGAACTCCGTGGTCATGTCGGTCTTGATAAAACCGGGGGCCACTGCGTTTACGGTGATGCTGCGACTGGCGAACTCCTTGGCCATCGTCTTGGTGAAGCCGATCATGCCGGCCTTCGCCGAGGAGTAGTTGGCCTGGCCGGCGTTGCCCATCACCCCGCTCACGGAGGTGATGTTCACGATGCGGCCCCAACGCTGGCGGGTCATCGGCCGCGCCAAGCCCTTGGTCCAGTAGAAGCAACTCGAAAGATTGGTCTCGACCACGCTGTGCCAGTCCTCATCGGACATGCGCAAGATAAGGCCGTCGCGGGTAATCCCGGCGTTGTTTACCAGGATGTCGATAGTGGGAAACTCGGCCAGCAGCTCCGTGCAGACCTTGGCTACTGCCGCGCCGTCGGCCACATCCACAGCCACCGCTTTGGCCGAACCGCCGGCGGCCCGTATCCCCTCGGCCACCGCGCCGCAGGTCGCTTCGGTCTTGCTCACACAGATCACCGTCACGCCGCGGCGCGCGAGGGCCTCGGCGATGGCCTTGCCAATACCACGCCCGGCGCCGGTGACCACTGCGGTGCGTTTGTTGAAGGTGAAACTCATGGAGAGAAGTGAAATCGGGTGTTGAAGACGAAGTTGGAGGATTCCGGCGGGTTTGCGGCGGTTGGCAAGGCCCAATCGCGCCCCTCGCCCGCCCGCCCCGCACAATCCCGAAGGGCGTTCAGTACACGTCCCGCTGGTATCGCTTTTCCCGCTTCATGCGCTTCACGTACTCCGCCGCAGCCTCCACTGGCATAGCCCCCTGCTCGGCCACTATGCGGTGCAGCGCGCCATCCACATCCTTGGCCATGCGCTTGGCATCGCCGCACACATACAGGCAAGCCCCGCCCTCCAGCCAGCGCCACAGCTCGGCCGCCGCCTCGAGCATGCGCTGCTGCACGTAGATGCGCTCCGCCTGGTCGCGGCTGAAGGCTAGGTCGAGGCGCGCCAAATGCCCGCTTCCGCTCCACGCCTCCAACTCTTCGCGGTAGAGGTAGTCGCAGGCCCGGTGCTGCTCACCGAAAAACAACCAGTTGCGCCCGGGAGCCCGCGTAACCTCTCGCTGCTGCAAAAACGCTCGAAACGGTGCCAGTCCCGCCCCCGGCCCCACCATGATCACATCCCGAGAGGTGTCCTGCGGCAGGCGGAAATGCGATTCGGCGGCGAACACCAGCACCGGAGTTTCCCCCAACGCCACGCGATTGGCCAGAAAGGTAGAACACACACCGTGACGGTCGCGCTGATTGGTAGAATAGCGCACCACCGAGACCGTCAGGTGCACTCGCTCGGGATACACCAAGGGAGAGGAGGCTATCGAGTACAGCCTCGGCGCCAGCCGGCGTAGCTGATCTACGAACTCCTGGGGCGAGAGCACCGCGCTTGGATTCTCGGTGAGCAGATCCACGAAATGCCGCTCGGCGGTGAATGCCGCCAGCGCTTGCACCGACTCCGGAGCGATCAGCGCCTGCAACCGCTCCCGCTCGGCCGCGGCGCTCGCCCGCTGCGCAAATAGCTCCACCGTGCGCCGAGTCGGTCCGGCCAACGCCAGCTTGTTGAGCAGCGCCTCCCGCAGCGTCACCGTTTCGCTACCACGAGGCATGGTCACCGCCTCCCAGCCCGTCGCCCCCAGCCGCTCGATGATTTCCTCGACCTCCAGCGGTCGATTGGTCGGGCAGATACCCAGCGCGTCGCCGGCCTCGTAGGTCAGCCCGCTGCCGGCGATATCGATGGCGAAATGCCGGGTCTCCTTCTCCGACTCCGGGCCGGTGAGCTGGCGGTTCTCGACGATGCGAGTGAGTAGCGGTTGGTCTTTGGTGTAGCTCGGCGTGGATGCGGTGGACGACATGGCGAACTGCCGGTTAAGCAGAACTTTTACCCCCGCAAGAAATACTTTCGCACCACCCACCGTCCCAGCCCCTTCACGCAACAGGCCTCGAGCCCAACCCTCGCCGGCCGGCCACAGAAATGACTACGCCTGCACTGCGCCATCGGTGGGATCCAATCCACCTCAAGCGCCCGCCATAAGGGCCGATTAGCCAACTCTCAGCCGCATGCTCACGACTCCGTTTTCTTCACCTCCCCAGCCTGGCGCCGTGCCCGCATCCAGCCCCCCGCCTCAACTGATCCCCTCCTCATCGCGCCCCCATGAATGCAATCTTGCAGCGAGCTCTCGCCGCCATGCGGCTTTCGTCTCTCGGAATCCCCCTGCTGCTGTCCGCCTCCGCCCTCCAGGCCGGAGACCTCGACGAGGTAAAAGCCGCCGGGGTGCTTCGCCACATCGGGGTGCCCTATGCCAACTTCATCACCGGTGCCGGCGACGGTATGGACGTGGAGATCATGCAGCGCTTCGCCGCCTCCCTTGGGGTGAAATACGAGTATGTGCAGGCCGACTGGGGCACGCTCTTCCCCGATCTCACAGGGCGAAAAGTGGCGTCTCATGGCAACGAGATCGAGGACCTCGGGCCCTCCCCGGTGAAAGCGGACGTAGGGGCCAACGGAATCACCGTGCTTCCATGGCGCACCAAGGTAGTTGATTTCTCCGAACCCACTTTTCCCACCCAAGTCTGGCTGGTGGCCCGCATCGACTCGCCCATCAAGCCCATCACCCCCAGCGGCAACCTCGACACCGACATCGCCGCCGTGAAACAGCTCATGGTCGGCCACTCCCTCTTCACCAAGACCAAGACCTGCCTGGACCCCGCACTCTACAAGCTGAGCGCGCTGGGCGTCACCGGTCTCGAATTCAAGGGTACACTCAACGAACTCGCCCCGGCTGTGATCAACGGCGAGGCCGAGCTCACCCTGCTCGACGTGCCCGACACCCTGGTGGCGCTCAAGAAATGGCCGGGCAAGATCATGATCATCGGCCCGGTGGGCCCCGTGCAGGACATGTCGGTGGCATTTCCTAAAACCTCACCCAAGCTGCTCGCCGCCTTCAACACCTTCCTGCAAGGCCTGAAGGCCGACGGCACCTACCACAAGCTGGTGGAGAAATACTACCCCTTCGCCTTCGGCTTCTTCCCCGACTTCTTCGCCCGCCAAGCTGCCCCCGCAGCCGCAGCCGCCACTCCAGCGCCCGCCGCGGTGGTGCCCTCGCCCCCGGCCCCGGCGCCCAAGCTGTAGTCCGCCATGCCGGGCCGCAAGGTCAGTCACCTTGCCCTGAAGATCGGGGCCGCAGTGATGCTCACCAGCCTAGTCGGGCTGGTGTTCTTCCTGCTGCTCTCCAACTACCGCTCCTCCGCCCGCCTGCAGCGGGCGTTTCTCGAACAGCTCGGCGACACCGCAGTGCGCCAGACCGCCGGTGTCGACTACTACCTGGCCGAGCGCAAGACCGACCTCGCCAACCTCGCCCATAGCCGCGAAGTGGCGGCCTTCTACGAGAACCGCGCCCTGGGCATGAGCATGGCCTACGGGTTGCAGCTCAGTCTGGACGCTATCCGCTCGCTGCTCGCCGAGCGCATCAGCACCAGCCTCCACAAAGGCAGCCCGGTGTACCGGCGCATCGTGCTGTATGGGACAAACGGGGAGATACTAACCTGGGCCGGCGAGCCCCTGCCGGCCGGCTCCCAGCCTCCGCCCCCCACTCCTGAGGCGGGAACATCCGAATCGAGTTTCCACTGGGACAGCCCTACCCGCGAACTGCTGCTGCACACCGCCAGTCGTTTCAAAGATCTGCCCTGCGGCCAACTCGTGGCCTGGCTCGCCCCCGACATCCTCCTACAGCCCTCCGATGCCCGGGCCTCGTTTCCCACCGCCTTCAGCGCCCTCGAGTTCGCCCCGGGCTACTACCTGCTGCCAGCCGGCAGCCCGCCCGCCACCAAGGCTTACCTCTCGGAGGCGCCCGCCGCTGAGCTCGACGAACCCGCCACGATGCACGTGACCCAAAGCGGTGCCCGTCTCGACTACTGCATCGTGCGTTCCCCTCTGCCCAACTGCCCGCCACTGGTACTCGCCTCCGCCTACGACATCACCGCCGCCAAGAGAGCGCTCTCCCCTGTGCGCCTGCTGGCCACTCTCAGCCTGGTTTCTTTCGCCATCCTCGCCGGAGCGCTCTTCATCTACCGCCAAAACACTCGCGCCCTGCTGCTCCAGGCCAACCTCCTCTCGGCCGAGGACCGCCGCCACGAGGTGGAGGACAAGAACCGCCAACTCCAACAACTCATCACCGAGCGCGACCAGGCCGCCGCCGCCCTGCGCACCGCCGCCGACCGCCTGCGCCTGGCCACCCAGGCCGCCCACGTCGGTATTTGGGAACTGGATCCCGACTCCGGCCGCCTTGAGTGGGACGACTCGATGTTCACCCTCCACGGCGTAGACCCCTCCACCGCCGCGCCCGGCCTGCAACGCTGGAGCGAACGGATCCACCCCGACGACCGGCCCCAGGTCGAGCCGGCCCTGCACTCGGCGCTGGCGACACCCGAGCAGTCCTTCAACGTCGAGTTGCGCATCCTGCGGGCCGGAGATGGCGCCCTCAGGCGTATCCGCACCATGGCCATGGTGGTGCGCGATGCAGCCGGCCGCGCCCGCCGCATGATCGGCGCCAGTTGGGATGTCACCGAGGAGCGCAACCGCGAGGCCCGACTTCAGGTGGCCAACACCGAGCTCGAACTGGCCACCGCCCAGGCCCGCGAACACGCCCGGCTGGCCGCCCAGGCCAACGCCGCCAAGAGCGAGTTCCTCGCCAACATGAGCCACGAGATCCGCACGCCCATGAACGGCGTGATCGGCGTCACCGGCCTGTTGCTCGACACCCCGCTTTCCTCCGAGCAACGCAAGTACGCCGAGGTCGTGCGCACCAGCGGCGAGACCCTCATGGCCCTGCTCACCGACATCCTCGACTTCTCCAAGATCGAGGCCCGCAAGCTCGAGCTCGAAGCCATCGACTTCGACCTGCGCCAACTCGTCGACGAAGCCGCAGAATCGGCAGCCGTGCGCGCCCGCGAAAAGGGCCTCGAACTGATCGCCCTCACAGACCCGGCTGTGCCTCGCCGACTGCGCGGCGACCCCAACCGCCTGCGCCAGATCCTGCTCAACCTCCTGGGCAACGCCGTCAAGTTCACCGCCCAGGGCCGCGTATCCTTGCAGGTCACCCGCCCGGCCACAGCCGACGCCGCCGGGGCAGCCGTGACCCTGCATTTCGCCATAACCGACACCGGCATCGGAATTCCGCCCGACCGCATCAACGCGCTCTTCTCGCCCTTTGTGCAAGCCGACGGCTCCACGACACGGAAGTTTGGAGGCACCGGACTGGGGCTGGCGATCTCGCGCCAACTGGCCGAACTCATGGGAGGGCAGATCTCGGTGGAGAGCCGGCTGGGCGAGGGCGCCACCTTCCGGGTTACCGTCGCTCTCGGGCATGCCTCCGCCCCGGCCGAGCCACCACCGCCCCTGGAAGTGGCGCGCTGCCTACGGGATCTTCGGGTGCTGGTAGTCGACGACTTCGACGTCAGCCGCATGCTCCTCACCACTTGGCTGCGCACCTGGGGCTGCGTGTCTTCGGAAGCCGAGGACGGACCTACGGCATTGGTGAAGTTGCATGCGGCCGCCGCCAGCGGGCTCCCCTACCAACTTGCACTGCTCGACATGACCATGCCCGGCATGGACGGGCTGCAACTGGGCCGCAGCATCCAAGCCTCCCCCGCCCTGGCAGGGATGCCGCTCATCCTGCTCACCTCACTGGGAGGCACCGAGGCGCGCGCCCTGTCGCAGGCGTCCTGCTTTGCCCGAGCCCTCTCCAAACCGCTGAGGGAGTCGCAACTCCGCGACACTGTGCTGGAGGTACTGGGGCGCGCCCACGCCGCGCCCGCACCGGCCAAGCCCGCCTCTTCGAGCCTGCCGATGGCCAGCCACCCCGCCACCCGCATCCTCTTGGCCGAAGACTATCCGACCAACCAACTGGTCGCCCTCAGCATCCTCCAAAAACTCGGATACCAGGCCGACGTCGTATCCAACGGCACAGAGGCCGTGGCCGCACTGCGACAAACGGCCTACGACCTCGTACTCATGGACTGCCAGATGCCCGAGCTGGACGGCTACGATGCCACCCGCCAGATCCGGCGCCCCGGCTCCGGGGTGCTCAACCCGGCCATCCCCATCATCGCCCTCACGGCCCACGCCATGAAGGCGGACAAGCAGAAATGCCTCGATGCGGGCATGGACGACTACCTCACCAAACCCATCAGCCCACGGCCCTTGGCGGAAGCCCTCGCCCGCTGGCTACGGCACAGCGCCGCTCCGCCCTACCCCGCAGTGGTTGCGGCCCCGTTACCGTACACCAAGCCGGCATGCAGCGCGCCGCCCCCGGTGCCCTCACGTCCTCCCGCCTGCGACACCGCACTACTGATTGAGCGGCTGATGGGCGACGAAGTCCTCGCCCACCGCGTAGCCACCCAACTGCTGCACGATGTACCCGGCCAACTCCAACACCTGCAGGCAGCCCTCGCTCAAAACGATAGCGCTCTACTCGCCCGCAAAAGCCACACCTTGAAGGGGGTCGCCGCCAACACCTGCTGCGAACACCTGAGGCAGTTGGCCTTGGAGCTGGAGCAAACCAGCAAGGCCGGCGATCTCACGGCAGCCCCGCCGCTGCTCGCCCGCGTGCACGAGGAATTCCTACGAGTATCCACAATGCTGGCGGCCCATCGCTGGCATTGAGCCCAGGGTGAGCGCGGCTGCCTGCCAGGATCCGGGAGGGGCGGCTGAGACCGGCGGGACACTCACTACTCGCCACATCTTCTCGGGTTCCGCGTTGATCATCGCTCTGCGTTAGCCAAGCGCCGCTCCGGCACTACACCACCACGGGTGGAGCACAGAGCAGAGCGATAACCACCGGAGTGCATGGTAACGCCCAAGGAGCGGCTCCCATCCATGGCATGCGCTGCGCCTGCTCTCCGGCCGGTGCCGAAGAGCAGGCGAGCAATCGCGGCCTCACGGCGCCAGCACCCACAGGCAGGCATCGCGCACCTCCACTCCTCCACCACTGGCGACGACCTCGATGCGGTTCTCGCCCGGCTGCAACTTCACCTCGGGCCAGCGAGCGATGGACAGAGCGTCGGGCTTCGCGCGGCCCAGCGAGCGGCCGTTCACCGCGAGCTCCACCTCGGTGCAGTTCGAGTAGACCTTCACCTCGGTGGTCGCGAGCTTGCGCGGTGTCATCCGGCGCGCGGACACATGGACCATCGGCTCCGGGTTCCAGTTGGCCTTGTAGAAGTAGAAGGCGTCCTTGCGGGTCTTGCGGTCGTAGGTGACGAGGCCCTTGTCGTTGCGGCCGGCGGTGTCGCCCTCGCTGCGCTTGTCGCAGGCGAAATCGTACATATTCCACACCCAGGTGCCCCAGAGGAGCGGGTTGTCCTTCATCTGCGCCCAGAGTTGCTCATGGAAAATGGCCTGCCACTCCTCCGGATGCCACGGCCCGTCGGCCGTCGGCGGGCCGGTGGGCGTCCCCTCCTGATGGTGATGGATGCTGGCACCCGCCCCGTACTCGCTGATGCCGATGCGGCGGCCTCCGAGCGAGGCGCTCAAGTGCTCCACCAGCGCAGTGAAATCGCCCGGTACTCCCCAATACCATCCCGGATAGACGTTGAAGGCGATCGCCCCGGGCACCGCGTGCAGCGTGTCTCCTTCCCGAAACCACGAGGCGCCCACTGTGGGCCGCGAAGGATCGAGGCTGCGGGCGAGCTCGCGCAGCTCGGCGATGAGCGGCTCGGGCGGGGCGCCGGGGGTCTCGGCCCACGGGGCCTTGAGCTCGTTGAAGAGCCCCCAGAAGCAGAGCGACGGGTTGTTGTAGCCCTGCAATATCATCTCAGTGAGCTGCTGGCGGGCGTTGGCGGCGCATTCAGGGGAACCGTGGATGCGGTCCACCAGGGGAATCTCCTGCCAGACAAGCAGGCCCGCGCGATCGCACAAAGCGTGGACGTTCGCGCTTTGCTGGTAGTGGGCGAGTCGCAGCGTTGTGCAGCCCAGCTCGACGATGTCGGCGATATCGGCTGCGTGCTCGTCGGGGGTGAGCGCCCAGCCGCGGTCCTGCCGGTCCTGATGGCGGTTCACACCGTGGAGAGCCTGGGGCTCGCCGTTGAGCAGCGCCCCGCGCTCGTCGCTGATCTCGACCGTGCGCAGCCCCAGAGGCTGCGTCACCGCATCCACAGCACGGCCTTCGCGATGCACCCGCACCGTAACAGTATAGAGGTATGGATCGCGGCGGCCCTGCCAAAGGCGGGGCTGGGCGAGCGAGAGGGGCAGCGTAGCCACCCCGGTCGCACCGGCGGCGAGCGCGAGCGGCAGACGTTGGGTGAGCACAGGGCGGCCGGTCGCATCGGCCAGCTCCGCCTCCACCTCGACGGCCACATCGCGTGCCAGACCATTGGAGACCAGCGCGCGCACCTCCACCTCAGCCCGGTCGGCGTCGAGTTTCCTGGTGGTGAGAAACACACCTGAGGAACCGTGCTCCAACGGCGTGATACAGACGGCATCGGTCACCAGCAGGTGCACTGGGCGGTAGAGCCCGCCGAACACCGAGAAATCTCCCTGCAAAGGCGCCACATCCGGCACCCGGGCGTTGCTCACGCACACGCGCAGCTCGTCGGTGGCGTCGCCGCGCAGATAGGGAGTGAGCTCGAGGGCGAAGGCCCCAAACGCCCCGCGATGCTGGCCCAGCGGCTGGCCGTTGAGGAAGACGTAGGCCACCACCGAGGCCCCCTCGAAGCGCGCGAACACGCGCTTGTCCTTGAGGTCCGGCGGCACCGAAAGAAGTCTCTGATACCAGCCCGGGCCGCGATAGTAGCCGTCGGGCAATCCCGGATTGGCTGCGCGGCCGTCCTGAGCGTCGAGCGCATTCCAGGTATGTGGCACAGCGACGTTGTCCCATCCGGGGCCCGCCCCGGCGGAGCTTGCCACGGGCAAATCCCCGAGATGAAACCGCCAGCCCGAGCCGAGCTGGATGTCCTGGCGTTGGGCGAAGACCGAAAAGGGAACGGCCAAGGCCGCGCACAGGGCAAGAACTCGAAGGGGCATAGCCGTGAATCCAGCTCCACATTCCGCATATGGCAAGCGCGCCAAGGCCCCACCCGAGTCTCCCACCAGTCGGAGAGCGACGCCCCGCAGCCGAGCCCGCCCTCCTGCGCCTTTTCCCTTTGCTCCGGGGCCGGCGCAGGCGTCGTATTCCGACACCGATGCCGCTGCTCGAAGTGACCAACCTCCGTACCCATTTCCACACGCGCAACGGCGTGGTGCGTGCGGTCGACGGCATCGACTTCACCCTCCAGCCCGGCGAGACCCTCGGGATCGTAGGCGAGTCCGGTTCGGGCAAGTCGGTCACCTGCCAGTCGCTCATGGGCCTGCTACCCCAGCCGCCGGCGCGCATCACCGGCAGCGCCCGCTTCGGCGGTACCGACCTGCTGAGCTGCCGCCCGCGCGAACTGCGCGCGATCCGCGGCCGCCGCCTGGCGATGATCTTCCAGGACCCGATGACGTCGCTAAATCCGTATCTTCGGATCGCCGACCAGCTCATCGAGCCGCTGCTCATCCATGAAAAACTCGGCCGCAAGGCCGCCCTCGCCCGCGGTCTCGAGATGCTGGAGGCGGTGGGCATCAACGACGCCGCTGCGCGCCTCCACCACTACCCGCACGAGTTCTCCGGCGGCATGCGCCAGCGAGTGATGATCGCGATGGCGCTCATCGCCCGCCCCGAGCTGCTCATCGCCGACGAACCCACCACCGCCCTCGACGTGACGGTGCAGGCGCAGATCCTCGATCTCCTCCGGCGCCTCCAACGCGAGCGCGGCATGGCCGTGATCTTCATCACCCACGACCTCGGCGTAGTCGCCGGCCTGTGCGACCGAGTGCAGGTGATGTACGCCGGCCGCATCGTGGAAAGCGCCGCGACCACCGACGTCTTCGCGCGCCCACATCATCCCTACACCCGGGCGCTCCAACGCTCGATCCCCGCCCTCCAACCCAAGGGCAGCGAGCTCTTCACCATCCCCGGCCTGCCGCCCGATCTGAGCCGGCTGCCGCCCGGCTGCGCCTTCGCCCCGCGCTGCGAATTCGCAGTAGACCGCTGCCGCGGTCCGGAAACGCCAAAGCTCCAAACAACAAATCCCAACCACCGCAGCGCCTGCCTGCGCGTGCAGGCAGGGGAGATCTGAGCCACCAAACGTGAAGCCCAACCGGTACGCCATCTTCGCAGCCCACCGGATCACAGCCATTCGTAGGAGCGTGCTTGCACGCGATTCCGAGGGCCGATCGCGTGCAAGCACGCTCCTACAAGAAGGCGTCTCCGGCTGAGCCCCTCCATCTTCCGCCTTCCGCTCCTCCTCGTTCAGCCTTCAGCCTCCAGCCTTCCTTCGCTCAATGCCCGCCACCCCCGACACCATCCTCTCGCTGCGCGATGTGAAAACCCACTTCCCGGTGACGCGTGGCTTCGTTTTCCGGCGACAGGTGGGCACGGTGAAGGCGGTCGACGGCATCAACCTTGAGCTGCGCCGCGGCGAGGTGCTGGGCCTCGTGGGCGAGTCGGGCTGTGGCAAGTCCACGCTCGCTCGCACCATCCTCCAGCTCGTGCCTCCCACCACCGGCACAGTCGTATTCGAGGGCAAAAACCTCGCCGAGCTCGACGCCGCCGGGCTGCGCCGCGCTCGTCTCGGCTTGCAGATGGTCTTCCAGGACCCGTACGCCTCGCTCAACCCGCGCATGAGCGTGTTCGATGCCCTCGCCGAGCCGCTGCGTGTCCACCATATTGTGCCACGCGCCGAGGTGCCGGCACGCGTGGCCGAGCTGATGGAGCGCGTGGGCCTGGCCCCTCGCTTCATGCGGAAGTTCCCGCACGAATTCTCCGGCGGCCAGCGCCAGCGCATCGCCATCGCCCGCGCACTCGCCCTCAACCCACGAGTGATCGTGGCCGACGAACCCGTTTCCGCCCTCGATGTGTCGATCCAGGCGCAGATCCTCAACCTCCTCGCGCAACTCGTGCGCGAGCTCGGGCTGAGCCTGGTCTTCATCGCCCACGATCTCTCGGTGGTGCGCCACATCTCCGACCGCGTGGCGGTGATGTACCTGGGCCGCATCGTCGAGCACGGCCCTGCTGCCGCGGTGATCGACCATCCGGCGCATCCCTACACCCGCGCCCTCGTCAGCGCGATCCCAGTACCCGATCCGGTGAGCGAGCGAGCCCGGCCGCGCCTGGTGCTCGCCGGCGATCCGCCCTCGCCGCTGAATCCCCCGGCCGGATGCGCGTTTCATCCGCGCTGCCCCTTCGCCGCGGAGGTCTGCCGGGCGGAGGTGCCAGCGCTGAGGCCGCAGCCCGACGGCCGCGAAGTCGCTTGTGTGCGGTTGGCGGAAATCGGCGAAGCGTAGCTGGACTGCGCAGCGGTTCAGCCTTACAGGCTCCACACAACTGAACGACTGCGTCGTCCAGCTACTCGGAGGTTAATTTGGGATACCCCGTCTGGCGCAGCGCCTCGAAGCAGGCGATACCGGCTGCCGTCGAGAGGTTGAGCGAGCGCAGCTCCAGATTGGCGTGTGGGATGGTGATCCGCTGCGCCTCTCCGATCGTCTCATGCAGCCACTCCGGCGCGCCCGAGCCCTCGTTGCCAAAGACCAGTCCATCGCCGTCCGCGAACGCCGCCTGCCAAAAGGAGCGCTTGGTAGTCGTGGTGAGCAGCCAGAGCCGCTGGGGCCGCGCCGGGCTCGCGCAGAAGGCATCCCAGTCGGTGTGGTGGTGCACATCGAGCGAATACCAGTAATCCATGCCCGCGCGCCTCAGATGCCGGTCGGTGATGGTGAAGCCCAACGGGTGGATCAGGTGCAGGCGGCTGCGGGTGAGCGCGCACATCCGGCCGATGTTGCCGGTGTTCTGGGGGATCTCGGGCTGGAACAGGACGATGTGAATCATGTGTCAAAAACCCGCGCGCTCCTCTGAGCGACCGGGGAATAGGGTTGTAAGCGCCTTGGGCGCCCAGTAGCAAAGCCGGACTCACTCACTCTGTGTCCACGATCGAAAATCCAGTCCGGCCAAAGAAGGTCCTTATCGTTGACGACGAAAAGTCGTTCACGGAACTGCTCGCGCAGATTCTCAACGACAACATGACCTGCCCGGTGGAGTCGTACAACCGACCTGCGGATGCACTAAAGGCGCTCCAGTCGGGCGAGGTGGGGGTGCTCGTCACCGATTACTACATGCCGGTGATGAACGGCATCGAGCTCATCCGCAATTTGCAGCAGGCCCAGCCCACCGTGCCGGCGATTCTCATCACCGGGCACACCCTCAAGTTCGGCGAAGAGGAGATGAAACGCCTGCCCGCATTGAAGACCGTGCTCAACAAGCCCTTCGGCTGGCGCCGCCTCGCCGAAGTGATCATCCAGTACTGGCCGGACAACAATCCGCCCACGATCAAAGAACCGAGCTGAAGCGGGGGGCATTGGCTGGTATCGGGCGTAACGGAAAGTCTTGCTTTCCGCCATCTGGGTTCCGCGTCATGAATCTGGCCCCATCGCCATGCCGTCGCACCGCCTCACCTGCATCTTAGCCGCCCTTGTGCTGGTCGGTCTGGCACTGACTCCGGCCGGCTGCGCAAAACGCGAGAGCCGTGTCGAGGCGGGCAACCGCACCGGCACGCTCCACCTGGCCATCAGCGCCGAGCCCCGCGAGCTCGACCCGCAACTACAGGGCACCTTCGACGAGATGTGCGTATCCCTCGCCTTGTTCGAAGGGCTCACCGCCATCGACGAACGCAGCTCGCTGCCCGTGCCCGCCGCCGCCGAGCGCTGGGAAACTTCTGCCGACGGCCTGCGCTGGACCTTTCACCTGAGAGCCGGTCTGCGTTGGTCGGACGGCTCGCCGCTCACCGCCGAGGACTTCGCCTGGTCGCTCCAGCGAGCCCTCTCGCCTGCCTTGGCTTCAGAATACGCCTACGTGCTTTATCCGATCCGAGGAGCGCAGGCCTTCAATGCCGGAGCTCTCCCCGCCGGCACCACGCTCGGCATCCGAGCCATCGATGCGCTGACGTTGGAGCTGGAGCTTGAGCGCCCCACCCCGCACTTGGCCGCCATCCTCGCCCTACCCGTCGCCTTCCCGGTGCCACGGGCGCTGCTGGAGAAACTCGCGGCCGCCGGTAACGCGCGCCGCTGGACGCGCCCGGAGCACTTCGTGGGCAATGGCCCCTTTGTCCTCACCGAGTGGTCACCGAACCGCCAGATCGCGGCGCGCCGCAGCCCCCTCTTCCATGAGCCGGCCCAGCTCGCTGCGATCGTCTTCTACCCCTTCGAGCAGGCCAGCGTGCAGGAAGCGGCCTTCCGCACGGGCCAGTTGCACCTCACCAGCGATCTGCCGGCCGCGCGCATCGCCTACTATCGTACCCGCCAGCCGGAGTCACTGCGCCTGGATCCGTTCTTGGAGAGCGACTTTCTGCGCTTCAACACCACCCGCCCGCCCCTCGACGATCCCCGCATCCGCCGAGCGCTCACGCTGGCGATCGACCGTCGCTCTCTCGTCGAAAAGGTCGCCCTCGCCGGCCAACGCCCCGCCACCGGCCTGCTCTCGCCCGAGCTCCCGGGCTACGTGCCGCCCGCGGGGATCGCCTTCGATCCCGACACCGCGCGCCGGCTGCTCGCCCAGGCCGGCTACCCCGAGGGCCGCGGTATCCCGGCGCTGGAGGCGATGTACTTCGCCTCCGAGCTCAACCAGAAGCTGCTGGAGGCGATGCAACAGATGTGGCAACGCGAACTCGGCATCACCGTGGCGCTCGCCTCCAAGGAGAAGCAGGTCTGGTTCAGCGAGGAGCGCCGCTTCAACTACCAGATCTCGCTCGGTCGCTGGATCGGCGACTACGTGGAGCCGAGCACCTTCCTGGAGCTGTTCATTAGCGGCGGGGGCAACAACGCCACCGGCTGGGCCAGCCCGGAGTACGACCGCCTCGTGCGCACCGGTGCCAGCCAGGCCGATCCGGCCGTGCGCAACGCCCTTTACCATCAAGCCGAGGAGCTCCTGCTCCAGGAGCTGCCCATAGCCCCGCTCTTCCACGGCACCAGGCCCTATTTGATACAGCCCTCAGTGGAGGGTTGGGCTCCGGCATTGCTCGGCTTCCACCGCTATCAGCATATCCGTCTCAAACCCGAAAAGGGAAGCCGTTGACCGCGCGCGACCAGGTGAAGAGGGCTATATACACTAGGCGCCATTCAGGATGAGATGATTCGAGTTCGCTTTCAAGATGCCCCCCTAGCGCGTGCATGCACGCTCCTACATGGGCTCGGCATTCGTCTCATCTTGAACGCGACTTAGAATGAATGCCGCGGCTTTTGGCACCCTCGTGCTTTGTCTCGCATAGTCTCCGCCCCACCCTTCTATGCCCCGACGCGGAAAGCGGACAGATACCGTCCCCAGCACTCGTCGGCGGAGTCATTTCCTGCGGCAAATTGGGCTTCCTCAGTAACGGCGACTCGGCGACCTCCGTTTTGCGCCGATCAGAATGTCTTCGACGTCGGTATGCCCACAGCAAGGCTACTCCGCACAAACAAACCAGTCAGCGGCCACTGCTGCAGCAGCCACTGACTGGTTCACTTCGCTAACCAGGCCCCTTTGCTTGAGGTTCCTCAATCAGTAACTGCCATACAGGGTCGTGATGCTCTTGGGTGCCAATTCGATCGGATCGCCCGCAGCGTTCAGGCTGCCCAGTTCCCTGGCGTATCCGTTCGCGTCCGAGCTTACGCGGTTCAGCCCGCCGCCGGTTACTCCGTTCAACTGGATGGTCAATGCGGTGTCCTTCTCATTGATTAGAACCACCGCAATTTCCTTCCGATCCTTATGAATATATGCAGACACTTTGAGCTGAGATTCGGAAGTATTTGCGTCCACTCGGGTATATCCTTCTTGGATGTAGCGCGAGAAATGCCTAAACACATGAAAGAGTGGCCCCTTTTGCTCACCGTAGATCAAGGCCTCCGGAACGGTACCAGGACTTCCGAACGAGCCCAACGACCAGTAAAGATAGGTGCCTAAATTCGCCACGGTAAGCGCCGTGTGCATCGATCCCCCCATCAGAAGAGCCTCCTGCCAGTTCGGCTGCCAGCCGCAGACTTCCGTTTCCCAAAGTGGTTTGCCGGAGCCCTTGAGTGCGGCCCAGTAGTTCTTGGAATAGGCAACCTCGTTGGCCGGATCATTGTGCCCCGTCAAGATATCCCTGTCATAGAAGTGGGTGGTGAAAATGTCGATGCACTTGTTCGCCTGGTCATCGTTCATCACTGCGATCTCGTGGGTGCCTGGCCCGGACGCGAACTCCCATACCATCGACTCGGGTCCCATGATCTTAACATTCGGGTACTTGGCCTTGATGACCGGGGCCACATACTTGATCATGTCCATATATTCCTGCGGGCTATACAGGCAGGATTCATAAAACGTGGCATCTTTTGGTTCGTTAGTTGGGCTGATGCCATAAACCTCGACTCCAGCAGCGGCATACATGTCCAGGCACCCCACCATCCATTTGGCGAATTCGGGATACTTCGCTGGCAGGAGGTGTCCGCCATTGTTGATGTTGTTGTTGTCCTTAAGGTTACCCGGCGGGGACCACAATGTGACGATGGCTTTTACCGATCTATTGTGCGCTTGCGCATACGTCACAAGCTTCGACATGTACGAAATGTAGGTCCGGCTATCCGATGCCATCTGGGGCTCTATCGGTCTGCTGGCGTCGTAATACCCAACAGCCGTCCATGCAGTGCGCACGATATTGACACCCAGGTCGTCGATCACCATCGCGCCGAACTGGTCCGACCAGAGATCGTTCTGGTCCGCAGCGTACCAAACCTCCTTCCGTCCCCCGGTTCCACCAAACCCTTCGATCTGCTGGTAGGTAATGGAGGGATTGATGCTGACTGCCAAGGGAACAACGCCGTCACCGGATTGGGTAACGCTTACGACCTGCGTCAGGCTCGGATCGGAGGGGGCTGTGAAGGTAACCGTCGCCGTGCGACTGCCCGTGGTGATCGATGTAGCCGTCAATGTGATTCTGCCATCACCGGTGCCCGAAGCCGGTACCACCGTGAGCCACGCATGGCTGCTGGTCGCCGCCCATGGCATATCGGAGCTCACCGCTATACTAGCACCCGTTCCGTAAGCCGGCACGTTCACAGTCGCAGGAGAAACGCTCAGATAGTGGCCCGCTCGCTTTCCGATGACCTGGAAATCAAACAGCGAATAGCCCCAGGAAGTGCCACGCGCCGAGCCGTTCATACGCACATAGCGCCCCCCGCCTGCAACATTCAAAGTCTCCACGCCGCCTGCTCCATTCATCGTCGAATAGATAGGGCACCAAAGCGCTCCATCCATGGAAACCTCGATCTTGTAGGCCTTGCCGAAAGCATTCTCCCACTTGAGCACGACTTGTTTGATCGAGAATACGCCGCCGAGATCCATCGCGATCCACTGCGAATCGGTGGGAAGGCTGGACCAACGGGTGGTCGCACTGGCGTCCACCGCATTGGACGCGGTATAAGTGCCCTCGGTGCTGGACGCCATGGCGGTCTTGCCAAGGGCCAAGTTGCTAACGGGCTGCTGGGTGACGTGAACCGGAACACTTCCGCCCAGAACATTCACGTTGATCACTGCATAACGGGTGGTGGTGCCCATATTTTGGCCGCCACTTACGGTGATGGTCCCATTGCCAACGCCGGAGGCCGGAGTGACCATGAGCCAAGGCTGGTCGCTCGTGGCAGTCCATGCGCCAATCGTGAAGACGGTCAATGTCGAGGGGCCGTCCAAGTCGACAACGGTCGGGCTTACTCGAATATCACCGTCAGGCTTGAACGTGGCGGCTATGCTGTGGGTGCCGGCGCTGATATTACTGAACGTATAGGCACTTACCGCGCCCACGCTCTGGCCATCCACCAGCACTTGGTCGATTGCATAGCCAGCGGCCGGCACGATAGCGAAGGCTAGGCTGTCGCCCTTGGCCAAGTACCTGCTGTCAAAGGGGCTGAGGATCCTACCGTTCGCCCCATCGATAGCGGCCACGGTTGCCACCAAGTCCATATGGGTCTTCTCCCAATCGGTGAGCCCGCCGCCAGTGGTATCCATGTCGAACCTCACTACATGCCAGAAGGAGCAAGCATCGATAGCCGGGCTGTTGGAGGGGCGAACGATAACGGAGATTTCGGCTCCATTGCCTATATGATCAACCGCTAGAGGCGACCAGTTGCGCAGGTCAGTGGAGCTTTCGAGATAATAGTGCTTACCGGAAATGCCAAACCAGCGAACAACCAAGTTGCCGGAGCTATCGAGTGCAGCGGCTGCGCTAAAGCGACTGGCTCCACTAAAGGGATCCGTGCCGGCCTGCCCCTCCTCTATGTTATTTTGCCCATCACCATCGGGGTCGTCCGCGATGCCGCCGGCGTTGGGATAGAGAGCGGCCCAGACATCGGGGATTCCGTCGCCGTTACGGTCGATGAAATTATGGGGGCGAAACTGATTGGGTTGGACACGGACTTTAAACTGCGAGGCACTGGTTCCGCCACTGTCATCGCCGACACTGATTCCGATGGTGGCTGTGCCGGACTGGCCGACGGCGGGGGTTACAGTAACGGTGCGGTTGGCACCACTGCCGCCGAGTACGATATTGGCCGGCGGAACAATAGCCGGGGCAGAGGAACTGGCCGCTAGAGTCAGGTTGGCTACGGGCGTCTCTGCATCACCTACGGTGAAGCAGAGCGCGCCAGTCGAAGCGTTGCAGTCGATACTCTGGTCGGCGATCGTGGTGATGGTCGGCAGGGCGTTCGGCGGGGTGGTGATAGCGATACCGTCGATCTTGGGGTTGTTGGCCGAGCCGTTGGTGAAGGCGATCACGATCCTGCCGCTCGCATCGGCTGTGGCAGCAAAACTCTTCTGTACGGCCTTGTACATGGCACCCGCAGTGGCGAAGATGTCGAAGTTGCTCAACACCGAAGTACCGTTGATCCCCACATTGAAGGTCCTGAGGCTCGCTCCAGTCGCCCACGTTTCGACAAAATACAGGGTGACTGTATACGGCTTACCCGCAAGGCACCCGGGGATGGTATAGATCATCGCACCGTAGCGCTCGCTCTGCAGAACCGTCTGCGGGATCACAGTGGCCAGCAGGGACGTGTCAATGAGGGCCGAGGACTTGGAGGGAACCGTGCCGCCCGAGAAGTGCGCATCGGCAACGAAGTTGTCCGTGGCCGGGCCGCCGGTGCAGATGAACAGGTCCGAGGGCGGCGCGGCTGGAATGGCTACTGCGGAGGGCACCATTATGGCTCCATCCACAACGGAGGCCTCGGAGCCGCTAGGCTGGTCCGCTGGGGCGGACTGCCGGCCAGTGGACCCTACGGCAGGCGTGGCGAGGCCGATAATCAATGCGATTAGCGCTGTGAGCCCAAGGGCCGCAACACAGGCGCGAAGCCTGCCTATATCGAAACGGGGAACAGTTTTCATACTCGAAGCAGTTGTCGTGTTTGGGGGTTGCCAGTTGCCGAGGGGGGCGGCTTTTCGGACACTGTCGCGGATACCATACCAACAAGCAGATGGGTTCGTCATGTCATATAAATACGCGAACTCCGCTCTCGCATCGTAGGCCACTGGAGATCAATTGGTTAGCTGGCCAAAATT
>CAJCBL010000211.1 GCA_903960515.1 uncultured Verrucomicrobiota bacterium | reverse complement strand
TGCCCATCCACCGCCAATCCTGGGCCGAGGCTAAGTGATTGGGCGGCCAGCGCTCTATCGATTGAGTGGCAGAAGGGACAGGTCTGTAATCGTGGACCTGGTCCTTCTCCTATTCGGAGGAGTCCCGGTGTTGCGCGCCCCTACACCCCTGCCGGCAAGGCCGAAATCCAATTGGCGTAGATGGCGGAATTCTGTCTGTCGTTGACCAGACTAGGCCGGCGATGGGCGGGACTTCTTGGGCAGCGTGCACACAAGTGCCCATCGCAGCGATGCCCTACAGGCTTGAACCCGGGGCTTTGTGCGGCGTTGCTCTCGGGCGCGTGGCCAAACGCCGTACCAAAACCCCTCGTCCCCGAAAAGCGGCGTCCCGCTCGCAGAGTTCCTCGGGATCCTGGGTCGCCTCCATGCTGCTGGTTGCCGCATTTGGCGCCGGGGCTTGGTATCTACTCCAAACGGATCAACCGTTTTGGGCCAAACCGACTGCAGCGCCAGAGCAAGCGGCGAGGGTTGTTGTCCCTGCCGCCAAACCTGCCGTTGAGAGGGCGGGCAAGGCCGTTGCCCTGAAACCTGGAAAACCGTCGACTGTGGCCGGCCCTGCGGCCCAACCGGCGCGAGGATACGTCGCGGTCGCTGCCGCCAAACCGGCACCCTCGGTGGCCGTGAAATTCCAAGCTCCCAATACCTATCCGCGCCAGCCGGGGTCGTGGCTGGATGCCCAGGTGGCCCTTGCCCGGCGCGGCTACTCCTGCGGTTCGATCGATGGAGTGTTCGGCACGCAGACGGCGTGGGCCTGGCATGCATTCCAGTCGGAGGAAGGATTGGCGGAAACCAACTGCCTCGACGAGCAGACCTGCGTGGCCCTGCCCCTCGACGCCGCTCCTACCGCCCGGGTGACTGTCACCGCCGCCGACCTCGCGCGACTCCAGCCGCTGAGTACTACCTGGCTCGGGAAATCCGAGCAGTCGGCGCTCGACTACGAGACCCTGTTGGAACTTGTCGCCGAGCGTGCCCGGGCACATCCCGCACTCCTGCGGAAATTGAATCCCGACTTCGACTGGGATCACGCTCAGGCCGGCGCGGTGGTGACTGTACCGGCGGCTGCGCGCACCGCCCCACGTGCCAAGGCTGCCAGCCTGCATGTGCAGCTGGCCGAGCGCATCCTGCAGGCGCGCGACGGCGAAGGGCGGCTGATCGCGCATTTTCCGGTGAGCATCGCGCGCAAGGTGGAGAAGCGGCCAGTGGGCGAGCTGCACGTCGTTGTCGTGGCACCGAACCCTAATTACACCTTCGACCCCGATGTGTTTCCTGAGTCGGCCGAGGCTCAGGAGCTCGGACGCAAGTTGGTTGTCCCCCCCGGGCCGAACAATCCCGTGGGCTTGGCTTGGGTCGGGCTCGACAGGCCTGGATACGGGATCCACGGCACGCCAAACCCCGAGCAGGTAGGTCGCACCGAGTCGCACGGCTGCTTTCGTCTCGCCAACTGGGATGCGCTCACGCTGCTCGATCTCGTCTGGGCCGGATTGCCTGTGTACGTCGAGCCGTAGGAAGAGGCTGGATGCTCAAGGCTGAACTCAGAAAGGGCCGTTCAGACGGGTCGCAGAGGAAGCGGGGTGAGCAACGAGAAGTGGCTGAGTGTGGCAGTGAAGAGCGCTTGGCTCGCCCATTTTCGGAAATTGGCGAAACCTCGGTTCCTCCATTCCGCCGCGAGGTTTCCGCGTTCTCCACAGTGCTCGCAGGCCTTGTCTCTGTGGACTCTGTGCCCAAAACCTTTGATCGGGCGTAGGCGGAATGATGAATGGGGTGAGGCTTGCTGCTGCGAGCCCGCTGGATCTGTGTTCGCCCCCCCGATTGAACCCGTTGCATGGCTACGTGCCCGCTTTCCGCTTGGAGCGGAAGGCGCCAGCGGCCAAGCTGGGGCATCCCTATGACGATACGCGAAGCTGTGGTGCCGGTTCTGGCACTCTTGATGACGACGGTCTGCGGCCTCGCGGCGGGGGAGGTCGTACAGATTGTTGCATGGGACGGCGAGCGGGAGGCCAAGGGGGCGGGTTGGACGAATGTCACCGGTGGGGGCTTTGTTACGGTGCAGCCCCAAACAGAGGTGGCACACAGTGGAAACACCGCTTTGGAGATGCGAGCCAAGGGCCAGAAGTGGCTGGGCGCGGGATGGAACTGGGTGGGGTTTGCCAAGCGCGAGGGCACCGATGTGCGCACGATGAAGAACTTCGTCTTCTGGGTGAAGCGCTCGGGCCAGGCCGGCGACCTGCTGATCAATCTGCTCTGCGGTGGCGAGGTGTTCGATACGCCTGAGCATCACACCGCGAAGGTGCGTCTGATCAACTATTGCCCCGAGTTGCACGACGGAGCTTGGCACAGGGTCGTGATCCCGCTTGCGGATCTGCAGACGGTTCCCGGCTTCGATTTCACCAAGGTGTGCGAGGTGCAAATGGGCATGATGGCGAAGGCTCCCGTGGACTGCAGCTTCTACTTCGACGACATCGGGTTCGAAGCGGGCGGGGAGTGACCCTTGGGCGCGGCCCGGGCGGTGCGTAGCGGGGCGTTCGGCGAGGACCTGCGAGAGCCACCATTCGGTGGCGCCGGTAGCGCCGGGTGGATCAATCGCATCGCCCACCAACTACGGCGCAGGGGGCGCCTGCGGGCAGCCGCCTGCCGACACTTCGAAAACGGCGGAAGCGGCAACATCTCCACGAGGCAGAGGCTCGCTACGCACAGCGCGCTACTCGGAGGTGTGCAGAAAGCACGTTGACGGTGCGCGGCGGCGGCGGCGAACTGGCGGGCATGTCCTCCCCGGCCAAGGTGCCTGTCTCGGTATTGGTTAAACTAGGAATCGCCGGTTTGGCGCTTGGCGCCGTGGCGGTGCTGCTCATGCGCGGGGTCGATGTGCGCGGGCTGGCGGGGCAGGGCTTCGAGTTGATCCGCAGAGCAGGCCCTTGGGCGTACTTTGGTGCGATGGCGGTGTTGCCGGCTTTCGGGTTTCCGATCTCGCTGTTCTACTTCACCGCCGGGGAGGCGTTTGGGGAACAACTGACGATGCCGGGCGTGGTTTTGGCCGCGTGGGCGGCTCTCTCGCTGAACTTCGCGCTCAGCTACTGGCTGGCGCATCGAGCCCTGAGGCCTGCGGTGGAGTGGGTGCTTTCGCATACGCGCTTCCGGGTGCCGCAGGTGAAGCCGGAGAATCAGCTCACGGTTGCGGTGTTGATGCGGGTGACTCCCGGGCCGCCCTTGTGCCTGCAGAGCTATATTCTAGGGCTGTCCGGCGTTCGGTTCGGTACCTACATGGCGGTGTCGATGGCGGTGCAGTCAGTGATGGGCACGGGCTTCATCGTTTTCGGCAAGGCCCTTATGGAGGGGCGCAGCGGCATGGCTGTCATGGGTGCTCTCGTACTTGTGGCGGCTTTGGTTTTGGTGCAGGTGCTGCGGCGCAAGTTCACGAAACGCAATGGCGGCCAAGCCTGAGATCGACGGGGCGGAGGCGCTTTCCGTAGGCGAGCTTACGGGCCGCATCAAAGAGCTGCTCGAAGGGGCGTTCCCGGCGCTGTGGGTGCGCGGCGAGGTGTCCAACCTTCGGGTGCAGGCGAGCGGCCACTGCTACTTCACACTCAAGGATGAGCGGGCTCAGATCTCAGCAGTCATGTTCCGTGGCGACGCGGAGCGCTCGCCGATGGTGCTGCGCGACGGGCAGCAGCTCGTGGCGTACGGCCAGGTGAGCGTGTACGAGGTGCGCGGACAGTATCAGCTCGTCGTGCGCGCCGTGGTCGGGGACGGGGCGGGGCGGCTGCAGGCGGAGTTTGCGCGGCTCAAGCAGCAACTGGCCGCAGAAGGGCTGTTTGCCCCGGACAACAAGGTGCCGCTGCCCTCGATGCCGCGCACGATCGGCTTCATCACCTCGCCAACGGGTGCCGCGGTGCAGGATTTTATCCGGATTCTGGAGCGCCGCGGCTGGAGCGGGCATCTCGTTGTCCTGCCCGTGAAGGTGCAGGGCGAAGGGGCTGCGGCCGAGATGGTCGCGATGCTGGAGCTGGCGCAGGGAGTACGGGAAACCGGAAACCGGAGGGAGGATACCGATGACCGGAAACGGGCAATCGGAAGCCGGAAACCTGAGACTGGTGAGGGGAAGGCGGAAGGCGAAGCGCACGGCGTCGAGAGCGGACCCCGGAAAGGGCGGAAACGCCGCGAGGTCATGGCTGCGAGCGATGGGCTGCTGGACTTTAGCCCCACCGAAACTCTCTCCAACCTTTCCGACCTGCGGTCTCCGCTTCCCGGTCTTCGCTTTGATCTGCTCGTGATCGGGCGCGGCGGCGGCAGCCTCGAAGACCTGTGGGCCTTCAACGAGGAGCCGCTGGTGCGCGCGGTGGCTGCATGCCGAATACCGATCATTTCGGCCGTCGGGCATGAGATCGATTTCACGCTCTGCGACTTCGCCGCCGATGTGCGGGCGGAGACTCCCAGCGCCGCGGCCGAGCTGATCTCCAGCGAGTTCCTCGATGGTGCTGCACGCGCGGCGGCGGCGGCCCTGCGCCTCGACGAACTGGCTACGGATTCGTTGGAGCGGGCGTACGACAGGCTGGAGGCAGCCCGCAATCACCTGCGGTTGCTCTCGCCATCGGCGCAGATCGAGCAGGCGTGGCTACGGTGCGACGATCTTGGCAACCGCTTGGGCTCGGCGCTTCGGCAGGCTGTCGTGCGCCCTCGCGAGTCGCTGGCGGCGGCCCGGGCCGGCCTGGATCGGGTGTCGCCGGAAGTGCGCGTGCGCTTCGAGTCCCAGCGGTTGCTGGGATTGTCGAAACGCCTGCAGGCCGCGAGTCCGCTGTCGGTGCTGAACCGGGGCTTTGCCATTGTGCGCGACGAAGCCGGACGGCCGCTCGCGCGGCGTGCGGAGTTGGTTGCGGGACAGCGACTGGAGATCCAGTTTGCGGACGCTGCGGCGACGGCGCGGGTGGAGTGATGAGCGAAAGCTGAAGGGCGTGACGCGGAACCCGTGACGCGCAAGGCGAAGGGCCTGGCCTAAGCCGTGACCATGCAGACCAGCGCCGAGTGTCGAGTGACGAGAGCCAAACCACCAGTGATCGGCCCAGGAGCAGGCGTGCTTCCGATGTCTTGCTCGGAGATCAGGCCCACGGCTCGGCTCTGGGTGGGGGCTCCTAGGAAACAGCGTCGGTGTTTCTTCCCGTCCGGGGCAAATACTCGTTTTGCGGTGGGCGCTGAATGGTCACGCCTTAGAATCGGCGCCTCCATCCAATTGGGGCACGAAAAGGCCCCTGCCTCCCGGGTACACCGGGCGACAGGGGCCGATCAAAATCGAGTATCAGGGGCTACTCAGGCCTTCTTGCTGCGGCGATAGGCGGCCAGGGCGAGCAGGGAAGCGGCACCCAGCAGGCCGTAGGTCGAGGGCTCCGGAACCGCGGTCACCTCGAGGTTGCCGAACCAGATGCCGTGGTTGCCGGTTCCGTTCTCCAACGAGATCGTCAGCGTCTTGAGCGAGATCCCGCCGCTGTTGATCGACGCCCAACCAGACGTGGCGCTTTCCGTGAAGTTTATCTCATTGACGCCATTGACGCCAATGACGGTGAACCGGAGATTGGTGTCGGAAAGGCTGGTGAAGCTCGGGGCGGTCGCAGCCACGTCGAAAACCGAAAGCTTGCCGGAGTCGGAGTTCACCTCGACAAGGTCCGGCACGTTGCCGCCTGTGTCGATATCACCGATGGTGAAGGAATTCAGCAGTACTTCTTGGCTGAAAGTCAGCGTGAATTCACCGCCGGTGGTGGTGGTGCCGTTTTTGACGCCAAGCGCATAGTTGCCGGATCCGGTAACGCGGGGGGCCCAGCCGGTGCCACCGTAGACCGAGGCGTTAACCTGCCACTCGGTGCCGGCGTCCAAGGAGGCCGAGACGAGGGCGGTAAGGCCGTTGCCGAAGTTGTAGGTCAGGGGGGTGATCGCGGAGAACTTGGCTCCGGCGCCGCTGAGGCTGTTGTAGGAACCGGTGCTGGTGCCATTGCTCCACGCGGTGGTGGAATCCCAGTCAACGATTTGGCCATGGGCAAACCCGGCGACAGTGAGTGCGGACAGAGTAGCGATTGAGATACGGATCATGCCCGCACCATGGACAAATCGGCTTCGGCCTGTCAATACTCCTCATTCGCAGATTTGTTACAGATGGGCCGCCGCCGAATGGGGAACTAGGGGGTTTTCCCCATGTTTCGACCGTCGGTTTGGTGTCTTCACGCCCGGCTCCACCCTAGGGGCGGGCTCCATGGATACCGCACTTGAGGTGGCAGGCTGGTGTTGGCGGGAAGCTATGGGAGGAAGCGCCGCCCCCAGCGGGAGCGAGGGTTTAGGGTATAAGGCGGGGTGAGGAGTGCATAAGGCCGATGGTAGGGCTGTTTAGCCTACGGCGGTCCCCCTAGTCGCTCCAATTCTGCCGTCGTGGCCTGCTTGCACGCGATCCTGAGCGCAGACCGCGAGCACGCACGCTCCGGCGGCGGCCACGGAGTCGGGGCACTGCCCGAGGGATCGCGGTGGGATTGCATGGATACGATTCAGTCTCGACGGTCCAGTCCGCTTGTTGGGCCGGACCTCGGTTCCGTACCGGTCAGCTCCGAACGGGCACAAGTGATGGTCGTACCCCGCCTCCAGTAGCGACGCTTCCAGAGCCGTTGTCGTGGCTAATTGCCTTCAGCCCGGGCAGCGTAGCGGAACGGCTATCGTACAGCCCTCGTTCATACAGAAGCCAAACGCAGTGGAGGCGGCAGCGCACTGCTGCCGCTCCGACGAATTCGCGAGGTGCCCAGGCAGCGCTCCCGGATGCTGAGCTTGGGGCCGGAGCGAAGTTGGGAAAGAACGGGGTGGATTTTCGCTCGGCCGCTGCTCACTCTCGGCCGTTTGACCCCCTGCTAATCCATCCCCTCAACTCCTTCCCCTGGGTAAAACACATGTCCGGCCACAAAGTAAAATTCACCGAGAAGCTCTCCTACGGCTTGGGCGATTTCGCCTCCGTACTCTATTGGCAGACCTTCATGGCGTACCTGACGTTTTTCTACACCGACGTCTTTGGTCTTAGCGCCCTGGCTACAGCCGGGATGATCGGCCTGAGCCGAAGCATGGATGCCTTCTTCGACCCCGTGATGGGAATGGTTGCCGATCGCACCCAGACGCGCTGGGGCAAGTTCCGCCCCTATCTGCTCTGGTTTAGCGTGCCGTTGGCGGTGGCCGGCGTATTGACGTTCACCACGCCGGATCTGGGCCAGACCGGAAAGCTGATCTGGGCGATCGTCACCTACAACGCCCTCATGCTGCTCTACACCGCCATCAACATCCCGTACACGGCGATGCTCGGGGTGATCTCGGACAACCCGGATCAGCGCACCTCGCTTTCTTCGATCAAGTTCATGTGCGCCTATGCCGCCGGTGCTGTGATTTCGTTTACGCTGTTGCCGCTCTCCAAGATGCTCGGCGGCGGCAACGAGCAGCGCGGCTGGATGCTGGCCTTTGTCATCGTTGGTATCGTAGTGGTTTCCTGTTTCCTGATGGTCTTCTTTAACACTCGCGAGCGGGTTAGCCCGCCCAAGGAGCAGAAGACCTCCGTTGGTCGCGATCTGAAGGATCTGGTGACCAATGGTCCGTGGCTGATCCTGCTGGCGACCACGATCACCTTCATCCTTTTCGTTGCCGTGCGCAGCAGCGTGTCGGCCCACTATTTCAAATACTACGTGGGCACCCAATCGGTCGTGATGCCCTTCACCGGCGTGGTGAAGTCCTATTCGTTCGAGTGGTTGGTGTCCGCCTTCAACACCTCGGGGCAGTTCGCCTCTTTGGCCGGTGTGTTCCTGGTGCCGTTCTACGCCAAGTGGGTCGGTCGCAAGGTGGCCTTCATCTCGATGTTTGTCGTGGCTGTGTTGTGCACCGCTTCGTACTACTTCCTCGATCCCACCCAGGTATGGCTGATCCTCGGGATCAACTTGATCGGCTCTGCCACTGGCGGTCCGCTCAGCGCGTTGATCTGGGCGATGTACGCCGACACCGCCGACTATGGCGAGTGGAAGACAGGGCGCCGGGCCACCGGGCTGGTATTCTCTGCTTCGATCTTCTCGCAGAAGGAAGGCTGGGCGATCGGCGCTGCCGTGGGTTTGGGGCTGCTGTCGATGGTGGGGTTCCAGGCCAACGTCGCGCAGAATCCGGAAACCCTGCACGGCCTGAAGATGTTGATGAGCCTCTATCCCTCCATCTTCGGCGTTATCGCCATTGTTCTCGTGATGTTCTACCCGCTCAACGAGGTGAAGGTTGCCAATATCGGGGCCGAACTGAAGGCGCGCCGCTTGGCCGCTGGCGAGCCGGCTTCGGTTTGAACCCGCTCTAGTTTTTCCACTCCAAGCGCGCCGGCCCCCCGGCGCGCTTTTTGTTGCCCGCGCTGGCTCAGGCGTAACCGTTCAGTCGTAACAGGAGCGTGCTTGCACGCGATTCCGAGCGCAGATCGCGTGCAAGCACGCTCCTACGGCGGGCGTCGGAGTTCGTGCACGACCAGAGCGCAACGCGGTACGACTGCATGTTACGGCTCAGGCCACCGCGGTTGTCTCGTACCAAGACTTTGGGGCGGCTCAGCCAAGCCCCTTGCCGGCGACCTCAGCCCTTTGGCAGCCTGCGCGTGAAGGCCGCCAGCGTCTCCGGACTTACGTGATGCTCGATGCCCTCGGCATCGCGGCGGGCCACCGCCTCGGGCACCCCCAGGCTGCAGAGGAAGGCGAACACCGTCTCGTGGCGACGCCGGCACTCCTCGGCGAGGGTGCGGCCCTTCTCGGTGAGAAAGATCGCCCGGTAGGGTTCGCTCGTCACCAGGCCGGCGCGACTCAGCCGCAGGATCGCCCGGTGCACCGTCACATGGGTGACTCCGAGCTCGTGGGCCAGGTCCACCAAGCGCGCTTCGCCGCAGCGCAGCGCCAGGGCGGCGATCGCCTCCACATAGTCCTCGGCCAGCTCGTTTGCATGGGCGGCGCGAGTCTGCCGCAGCGCCTCCACGGTGGGGCTGGGGCGGGCTTTGCCCCGCGCGGTAGCGGCTCGGGCGGTACGGGGTGCGGCGGGCATGGGCAGCAGGCTAGAGCGGAGAGGCCGAGCTTGACCAACCGGAAATTTGTAGCATCTGCTACACGTTATGGCCGCCGCTACATCACCATTGCCTACGCCTCACGACGCACTGGGCGACGATGTGCTCAAGCGGCTGGCCGAGCGTGAGGCCGAGGGCCGGGTCGACGATTTGGAGTCGCTGGCCGGCACCCTCGAAGCGCCTCGCGACCGCTTGGCCCGCACGATCGAGCAGCTTGCCCGCGACGGCTGGGTGGTGCGGGCGGAGTTGCGCTACGAACTTACCGAGGCGGGCCGCATGCGTGGGCGGCATCTGCTGCGCTCGCACCGGTTGCTGGAGACGCGCCTGGCGCGCGAGACCGGCATGGCCCCGGAACAATGGCATGCGGTGGCCGACCGGGCGGAACATGCACTCACCCCCGAGGAGACCAACGCCCTGGCCGATGCGCTGGGCAACCCGCGTTTCGATCCGCATGGCGATCCGATCCCCGATCGCGACGGCCGTTTTTCCCCCGCCGCCGCGCCCACTCTGCTCGACTGGCCCGAGGCGCAGCCGGCGCTCATCGTCCATCTGGAGGACGAGCCGCCCGCGCTCTACGCCAATCTCCACCGCGCTGGGCTGGCCCCCGGCACCATCGTGCACTGCGCCGGCCGCACCGTAGACGGCATGCACATCGAGGCCGACGGCCGCACTCTCATGCTCAGCCTGGGCGAGGCGGACCTGGTCCATGTGGCCGCGCCGGCCGCGGGCCGTGTCGCAACTAGCCGGAGGCGCTTGGCCGACCTGCCACCCGGTGGTGAGGGTGTGATCTCGGCGCTGGCGCCGGTGATCCGGGGACGGGCGCGCCAACGGCTGCTCGACCTCGGGCTGCTGCCCGGCACCCGGATCGTACGTGAATTCACGGCGGCATTGCGCAGCCCTATCGCCTTCCGGGTGCGCGGCACCCTGGTGGCCCTGCGCCGCGAGCAGACCGAGGAGATCCTCATCGAGGCCGGGGAGGGCGTGACCAAACTATGAGCACCCCGTCGCCCATTCCTGGCGCTGCGCCTAAACTGCCGCCCGCCTGCGAGGCTTGCCCCTCGCGGCGCACCGCCCTTCGCCGGCTCGGTGTGCAGACGGGCGATGCCGACTTTGTGGTCGCCCTGGCCGGCAACCCGAATACGGGCAAGAGCACGGTATTCAACGCCCTCACCGGCCTGCGCCAGCACACCGGCAACTGGCCGGGCAAGACCATCGCCCGGGCCGAGGGCGACTTCGCCTTCCGCGACAAGCGCTACCGGCTGGTCGACCTGCCCGGCACGTATTCGCTCCTCAGCGCTTCGGCCGACGAGGAGGTCACGCGCAACTTCATCCTCTTCGGCCGGCCCGACGTCACGCTGGTCGTGGTCGACGCCACTGCGCTGGAGCGCAACCTGAACCTGCTGCTGCAGGTGCTGCAGATCTCGGGACGTGTGGTGGTGGCGCTCAACCTCATGGACGAGGCGCGTGCCCATCGGGTGGATATCGATGTGCGCCAGCTCTCCCGGGAACTCGGCGTGCCGGTGGTGCCGTGCTCGGCGCGGCAGGGCGACGGGTTGCCCGAGCTGCTGGAGGCTGTAGCGCAGGTGGCCGGTGGCGAGGTGCGTTGCCGGCCCCCCGCGCTGCGCCTGGATCTGCCCGAGCTGGAGTGCGCACTTGTGCCGGTGGAGGCTGCGCTGGCGTCGGCGTTTCCTGGATTGCCGCAGCGCGAGTGGATCGGATTGCGGATGCTGGCCGGGGAGCGCGGGCTGCTCGATGCGGCCGCCGACGGGCGGCTGGCGGAGCTGGCCGCAGGCGGCGACGCTGCGCTGGGCGAGGTGACCGCACGCTCGGAGGGTCCGGGGAAGGCCGTGGCCGGGCCGGTGCAGGCGCTGCTCGACATGGTGGAAAGGCTGCGCTGGCGGCTGCCTCCGAATCTCCATGACTTGTTGGCGGAGGCGATCTACGGCCAGGCCGGACGCATCGCCGACGGCTGCGTGCAGCGCGAGGGGCAGTCGGCCCGGCTGGTCTGGCAGAGCCGGGTGGACCGGTGGTTGACCGGAGCGTGGACCGGGTTCCCGCTCATGCTGCTTCTGTTTGCCGCAGTGCTCTGGCTGACGATCACCGGGGCCAATGTGCCCTCGGAATGGCTGGCTCACCTCCTGCGGGGACATGTGCAGCCTTGGTTGCGCGAAGCGCTCACCGTGGTGGGGTTGCCGGGGTGGGGTGTAGGCTTTCTGGTCGACGGTGTGTATCTGGCTACGGCGTGGGTGGTGAGCGTGATGCTGCCGCCGATGGCGATCTTCTTTCCGGCCTTCACCTTGTTGGAGGATCTTGGGTACCTGCCTCGGATCTCCTTCAACCTCGACCGGCTTTTCCAGTCGGCGGGGGCGCACGGCAAGCAGTCGCTCACGCTGGCGATGGGCTACGGCTGCAATGCTGCGGGGGTAGTGGCAGCCCGGATCATCGACTCGCCTCGCGAGCGGCTGATCGCGATCATCACCAACAATTTCGCCCTCTGCAACGGCCGCTGGCCCACGCAGATCATGCTGGCTACGGTATTCATCGGGGCGCTGGCCCCGCAGCGTTGGAGCGGGTTGGCTGCGGCGGCTACGGTGGCGGCGGTGATGATGCTGGGGTTCTTTCTCTCGCTGGCGTCGTCGTGGGTGTTGAGCCGCACCGTGCTCAAGGGCGAGGCGAGCTTCTTCAACCTCGAGTTGCCGCCCTACCGGCCGCCCCAGATCTGGCGCACCCTCTGCACCTCGCTCATCGACCGCACTCTCTTCGTGCTTTGGCGAGCGGTGGTGTTTGCGGCTCCGGCGGGCGCGGCGATCTGGCTGGTGGGCAATGTCCATGTTGGAGAGCGGCCGATCGCCCTGTGGCTGATCGAGTGGCTCGATCCGGTGGGCTTGGCGATGGGGCTCAACGGCGTGATCCTGCTGGCCTACATCGTGGCAATTCCCGCCAACGAGATCGTGATACCCACGGTGGCGATGCTCACCTCTATGGTGGTGGGTGCTGCGGGTGCGGGTACCGGGGTGATGTTCGAGGCGGACGGCAAGGCCTTGCACGAACTTCTCCTCGCTGGTGGTTGGACTACGATGACGGCTGTGTGCCTGATGCTCTTCAGCCTCTGCCACAACCCGTGCTCGACCACGCTGTGGACAATCTACAAGGAGACGCGCAGCGCGAAGTGGACAGTGGTGTCGGCCCTGATGCCGATAGCGGTGGGAGTGGTGCTGTGTGCGCTCACCGCGCTGGTGTGGCGTTCTCTGTAGGCTGGCGGGATTGGTTTAATCGGTCGGATCCGACCGATTAGACCTTTGGGACTGAACCCCCAACCCCATGCCCGCTTCCTGAGCGCCGCGCTTCTGCGACGTGCGCAGAATCAAATGCTGGGCACCAGTGCGGGCGCGGAACTTTCGGCGTCGCCAGAGGGCGGAGGCGGTGATGGCATCGGCCCAACCCGCCCCCCGCACCTCCAACTCTCAAACACCGATGTACTTCATCACCGTCAATCGAGTGAAACAGGGTCCGATCAACGAGGCCGAGGTGCGCGCGATGATCGTCTGCGGGCAGGTGCAGCCAAGCGACCTGTGTTGGCGCGAGGGATGGGCGGAGTGGAGAACCATCCCCGCCGCCTTCCCTGATCTGGCGCAGGGGACGCCTCCGCCGCTTCTAGGCAGAGAGCCAGGGGCGTACACTGGCACGCGGGAGAACTGCGGACTGGCGATCGTGAGCCTGGTGTGCGGCATCTGCACCATCGTGATCTTCCCGCTGTTCTTTGTATTCATGATTCCGGCGATCATCTGCGGGCACGTAGCCCAGTCGCGGATCAAGCAGGCGAAGGGCGCGTTGCTCGGCGGCGGCATGGCGCTGGCCGGCCTGATCATGGGTTACATGGGCGTGGTGATGGTGCCGATGGGCGGGCTCATGGCGGCGATGGCGATTCCGGCGTTCTCCAAGGTTCGGACCGAATCGCTCGGAAAGACGATGGACAACGACGCCCGCCATATCGCCAACGCAGCGCAGCAGTATTACATGGAGCAGAACGTAATGTCGGTGACCTTCTCCTACGATTCGGCGTCGGGGGCGGTGGGCGGCCCGCTGGCGAACTATGTTCCCCGGATTGCGAAGGGTTACACGATCGTGCCGAAGCAACTGTCATGGGAGGGCACCTTCCAGCTCTCCCTTCCTAACGCAGGCCCGCCGCGCACCTACAACGCGGAGGGCAAGCGGCTGCCGTAGGGAGCGCGCGGAACCAGCGTTCTGATATGGCACCTGTGCCGCATCGCGGGCACCACCGACTGATTGCCGATTCGGAGTTTGTCGTAGGAGCGTGCTTGCACGCGATTCTGCGCGCCGATTCGCGTGCAAGCACGCTCCTACAAAGGAATGTCCCTCCGCTACCGGTGGAGTGAGGCGCGAGCCGGCCTCAGCTCCTGTAGTCGGCGTTCTCGCTCACGTATTCGTGCGTGAGATCGGCTCCGATCACGGTGGCGCTGGCGGCGCCGGCCCCGAGGTCGATCTCGACCTCCACACAGCGCTCGTGCGGCGGAAAGTCCACAGGCGGCGAGTACACTCCGTCCTTGGGCTCCGCGCTGGCGTAGAGTTCGGCGGCTTTCATGTGCGCGATGAGCGCGGCCTCCTTCGTGGGATCGAGGGCGAACTCGCCGTTGGCCACGATGGGGATGCCCCCCATGCTCATGCAGGTGCGGCCCAGCGGGATGCCCGGCTCGCAGGCGCCCACGTATTTGCCCACCGCCTGCACCAGGCGGCCTACGTTCGGGTCGTTGCCGGCCACGGCGCACTTGAACAGCGGGGCGTTGACCACGCTCTTGCCGATCGCACGGGCGGTGTTCTCGGTGGGTGCTCCCTTCACGGTGACGCGGATCACATGGCGCACGCCTTCGCCGTTGCGGGCCACATCCTCGGCCAGGTCGCAGCACACGGTGGTGAGCGCGGCCTCGAAGGCGGCGAGATCAGGACAGGGCACAGCGCCGGAGGAGAGCAGCACCACGGTATCCGAGGTGCTGGTGTCGCTGTCGATGCTCATCCGGTTGAAGCTGCGGTCCACGGCGCGGGCGAGGATGGTGCGCAGGGTGTCGCGCGGCACGGCGAGGTCGGTGAGCACATACACGAGCATCGTGGCCATGTTGGGCTCGATCATGCCGGCGCCCTTGGCGATGCCCACGATGCTGCCGCCAGCGAGGTCGGCGCGGCGAATCTTCGGATACAAGTCGGTGGTCACGATCCCCTCGGCGGCCGGCAGTATGGAGCCCGGCTTGAGCGTGGCCACGGCCTGGGGCAGGGCGGCGATCATCTGGTCGGCCGGCAGGCGCCAGCCGATCACGCCGGTGGAGCTGGGCAGCACCTCGGTGGCGGCCAGGCCCAGCGCCTGGGCGGTGGCCGCGCAGAGCCGCTCGGAGGTATCCACGCCGCCGGGAGCGCAGACGTTGGAGATCTTGTTGTTGACGATGATCGCCCCCAGCCGCGGCTGGGCCAGGCGGTTGCGCCCGACGATCACGGGCGCGCCGGGAAAGGCGTTTTTGGTGAACATCGCGGCGAAGTCGGCCGTGGGCTGGTCGAGCGCGATGAGGGTTACGGTCATCTTCGCCGGCTTGGGCACTTCGAAGGGCATGAAGTCGAAGCGCGTAGTGCCCACGCGGAAGCCGCGCGGCAGGGCGGCGTTGGCGGCGAGCCAGGCGCGGTGTTCCGCGCGAGACGAGAAGAGATGCGAGGTGCTGCTCACGTTTGTGAGAACGGCCGAAAGCGGCGCAAAGTGAAGCCGTTTTTGCGAGGGGACTCGGCGGGGAGTGGGTCGAGGCAGGGGGCCGCCAGCGGGAGCCACCGTAGCGGCACTTTCTTCGCGAGGGACCCGAGCGACCTATTCCTGATGCGGGTCTCCGCCGGGTGGAGTCGTGAGCAGTCGCACCACCTCGCCGGCTGCCGCGAAACCGAAGGCTCCGGTCACGAAGGTCGCGCTGCCCAGCCCGTTCTCGCAATCGAGCTCCGCCGCGCTGCCCGCCTCCTGGGTGGCGCACACCCGGCCGTCGGCCCACGGATACACCGGGGGCTCCGGCGAGAACACGCAGCGCACTCCGAAGTGCTCGCCTTGGGCGCGCGGGAAACCGTGGCGCTCGCGCAGCCGTTTGCGCACAAAGCGCAGCAGCGCGTCGCTGGCCGACTCGCACAGGTCGGCGGCCCTCACCCGGGTGCCGTCGCGCTTGCCCGCGCTCGCCCCCACGGTGAGCACCGGCAGGCCGCGCTCCCGGCATTGCCAGATCGCGAGCAGCTTGTGCTGGAGGCTGTCGGTGGCATCGACCACGAAGTCGTAGCGCGGCGCGAGGAGGCGCTCGAAGTTTTCCTTTGTGAAGAACTCGACCACCGGCTCCACGCGGCAGGCCGGGTTGATGCCGGCCACCCGCTCTGCCAGCACCTGCGCCTTGGGGCGGCCCACAGTCTCGGTGAGCGCGGGCAACTGTCGGTTGACATTGGTGACGCATACCTCGTCGAAATCGACCAGGGTGAGTGCGCCCACCCCGCTGCGGGCCAGCGCCTCTACCGTCCACGAGCCCACCCCGCCCAGGCCGATCACGCAGACCCTTGCCGCAGCGAGCCTATCCAGGGCGGCACTACCCAGCAGGCGACCCACCGCGCCGAAGCGGCGGATCTGGTCGGAGGACAGTGGCACGGTAGCGGCGGGGGCGGATTCGGTCATGGATGGAAACCGAGGCATACGGGACCCTCCACCGCCGTGGCAATCCCGCTCGCCGGGGTGGGGGCGTTTCACAGTTCGGGTTTGCGCGCCGCGTTTTCCCCATAACCTGCCGCCCACTGCCTGTTCTTTCCCTGGCGCCGGTTCTCCGGCCGGCATTCAGCCTACCACTCCACATTTCACTCACCGCCTCCATGGTCGCCCCGCGTCTACCAACGCTGCGCCCCCGGAGGCCCACCACACGTGCCCACTTCTGAAAACTGCGCCCATGCTCAAGGCGCATGCGATGTCGTTTCTGCGCTGCCGGCCTATGCCGAGCGGCTGCAGTTGCTCGAATCCGCCGTTCTCAACTCCTACGACTCGATCGTCATCACCGACGCTGGGGCGGAGGGCTCTTCGGGACCGCGCATCGTTTTTGTAAATGCAGCCTTCACCCGTCTCTCCGGTTACAGCGCCGAGGAGGCCGTAGGCCGTTCACCTTCCCTGCTTCAGGGACCCGAGAGCGACCCGGCCGAGATCGGGCGGATGCGCCTTGCGCTGGCCAGCGGCGAGGTCTTCACGTCGGAACTAGTTAACTACCGCAAGGACGGCACCACCTTCCATGTCGAGGCCCGAGTCATGCCCATACGCGACGCCGCCGGCCGGATCACCCACTGGGTGGGCGTGCAACGCGACATCAGTCAAAGAATTCGGGATGCGGCCGAGCACGAGCGGATTGGGGTGCGCCTGCGTGAGAAACAGAAGTTGGAAAGCCTCGGGGTGCTCGCCGGCGGTGTGGCGCACGACTTCAACAACCTGCTCATGATCATCATGGGCAACGCCTCCCTGGCTCGCCTCGATTTGGCGCCATCCGCAGTCATCACCAATAACCTCCAGGCCATCGAGACTGCGGCCCATCGCGCCGCCGAACTCTGCCGGCAGATGCTGGCCTACTCGGGCCAGGGCCGGTATTCGGTGCACCCCGTGGACCTCAATCTCGTGCTGCGAGAGACCGTCGAGCTCGTGCGTCGCACCGCCGGTCGCCACGACAACATTCAGCTCGATCTCGCCCCCGAGCTTGCGCGTGTACAAGCCGATGCCAGCCAGCTCAGGCAAGTGGCGATGAATCTGCTTCTCAACGCCATCGAGGCCGCGGGCCCCGATGGGTGCGTGGTCCGTGTGTCCACCACCCAGGCCCAGATCAGTTCGGACCGTTTGTCCCGCGCCCACTTGGCGCCCGAACTGCCGGCCGGGCGTTATGTGATTCTCGAGGTGGGCGACAATGGCTGCGGACTCTCCCGCGACATCCAGGAACGGATGTTCGACCCGTTCTTCTCCACCAAATTTACCGGACGAGGGCTCGGCCTGGCTGCGGTGTTGGGCATTGTGCGCGCGCACTCCGGCGCCATCGAGGTCGAGAGCCAACCGGGCCACGGGGCCGTATTCCGCGTGTTCCTGCCAGGCATTGATGTGCCCCTACAGGTTCCTGCCCCGCCCGATTCCGCCCCGCTTGGCGACAGCCCGCCCGCGTAGCTCCAGGGCCAGGGGCGCACCGTATTGGTGGCCTACGCCCAGCATCTCCTGCGCGAGAGTTGCTGGGTAGGGTAATCCGCGCGCTCGACCCCGGCCGGCCGGTGATGGTGATGAGAGGTTGGCGCCCGGGCGAGGCCGTGCAGAGCTGCGATGGCCCATGGGGCGCCCCTGCGCCTATTGGAGGTCTTTCGCCGCTGAGCCGTCACCAACTTCAGCCTCCTTGGTGAAACGCGTTATGCGGAGGGCACTGAATGGTCACAGCGGAGACACCGTGACTTTCAGTGCGGCGGCGACGGTTTGGAGCAACCTGGCTGGGGAATATGGCTTGGGTAGAAACGCGCTGATACTAGCCGGCTCGGGAAGTTTCTGGCTGAGGTCCGCCGCTGCGCCACTTACGGCGACGATGGGCACGCCCGGATCGATTTGGCGCACGGCACGGATGAACTCCACCCCGTCCATGAAGGGCATGATCAGATCGGTGAGGATCAGCCGGATGGATTCGCGGTGCTGCTGGAAACGGGCCAGCGCCTCAGCCCCGTCGCCTGCGGCGATGACACGGTAACCCTGATGCTCAAGTATGCGCCGGGTGAGGCGGCGCACGTTGTCCTCGTCGTCCACGATAAGGATGAGCTCACCTCGCCCCCGGGGCAGGGGGGGCGATTCGGTATCCACAACCGGGGCGGTGGCGCCAGGGGCCGCCGGGAGATAGACGCGCACCTGTGTGCCCGCGCCAGGTTTGCTGCTGATCTCCACGAAGCCCTGGTGAGCCTGCACAATGCCCAGCACGGTGGCCAGGCCAAGGCCGGTGCCCTTGCCCACTTCCTTGGTGGTGAAGAAGGGATCGAAGACCTTGTCGAGATGGTCGGCGGCGATGCCTGTGCCGGAATCGAATACCCCTAGGAGCCTGTCGGACTTTGAGCAC
>CAJCBL010000210.1 GCA_903960515.1 uncultured Verrucomicrobiota bacterium | reverse complement strand
GAGCGAACCGGTGTTGATGGCGATCGAACCGGTGGAGGTGAACGGGCCGGAGATATAGCAACTACCAGAGGGAGGAAAACCAGTGGGAGGCGTGCCCACGGATTTGAGGAGCGAGCCTTGATTGTCGAAGGTGATGTTGGTGGAAATGGAGTTGTCGCACTGGATGTCGAAGATGCCGTCGGGGGCGTTGATGATATGGCCGGTGCCCGATCCACCGGAACCTCCTTCGATGCTGTTGCCCTGCCACAGAACAGTGCCGTGGTTGGTAAGTGTGCCGGAGATATTGACACTGCCAGAATCGCCAAGATTGCCGATGGTGACGGTGCTGCCGCTGGCGATGGTGAGGTCGCCACCGATGCTCATGACCAGGCGAGACTTTCCGTTGAGGACGCCTGAATGGTTGCCTTCGAATCGAATATCGCCGTCACCCCAGAATCGTGCATTCGGGGTGATTGTGGCGGAGTCCATTGCGCGACTCCAGAAGACGGCGGCGTTGTCGACCTGGGTGTCTCCGGAGTAGGAGACTGGGTGCTCGATCACAAGGGTTCCTGAATGATGAAGGATCAGCCCGCTGGATGATAACATGGCTGAGATTGTGGTGCCCGGGGTGCCGCCTGCGGATTTATAGATAGCTCCTTGGTTTCCAAAATTGAGGTTGGGCCCGATGGATCTATCGCAGCGAATTTCGAGAACGCCGGTATTAAGAATAGTACCAAAGGAAGCGCTGTCGGCTGGCCCCTCGATATTGCCGTTTTCCCAACGAATGAACCCGCTATTGTTCACCGTTCCGGAAAATCGGTGGGTGACATCGCTTTCAACGATCAAAAAGGCGTTCTGTGCAATGGTGGCCGATAGAGCGTTTAGGTCGCCATTTAGTGTCAACGTGCCGGAGTTGAGCATGAGCGCGACGCAGCCGATGCTGCCTGCCGAAACGCTGCCGCCGTCGATGCGGGCCGTTTCGATAGAGTAGGGCACGTGGCCTAAGCTCCAGTTGCCGGGCTCATCCCATTGGCTGGAAACGGCACCAGTCCAGAGATTCTCCGTGGGAGCTTGGGCGTGGAGTGTCGGCAGCAGAAGGCAGAGAGACAAGGCAACAACCAGACCACTGATCCGGCTACGGAATTTTGGGGCATCCAAGAACATGACCCACGCTGCCGTGCGGGAAATTCGTACACAAGGGAAACTTCCGCCGAGGGCGACGTATGCGAGGAGCGGTTCGCCCTTTTGCCGGCCATTCGGGCATGGAGTTGGGGCCGCGAATTGGGGCGCGGAAGGCGGCGGACCTAAGGCAGAATGATGAAGGCTGAAGGAGGAAGGCGGACCCCTGAATGGCTGAATCGCTTCGCGCTTCAGCTACGGGTGGGCACGGGAAGGCTGAATCGCTTCGCGCTTCAGCTACGGGTGGGCACGGGAAGGCTGAATCGCTCCGCGCTTCAGCTACGCGGAAAGCGGAGACGGGGCCTGGGGAACCCGCGCTCCTGCGCGCGTCGCAAACGGGGCGGAAGGCGGCGGACCTAAGGCAGAATGATGAAGGCGGAAGGAGGAAGGCGGACCCCTGAATGGCTGAATCGCTTCGCGCTTCAGCTACGGGTGGGCACGGGAAGGCTGGATCGCTCCGCGCTTCAGCTATGCGGAAAGCGGAGACGGCGCCTGGGGAACCCACGCTCTTGCGCGCGTCGCTACGGCTGGGGGCATCCTAAGGGCAAAGCGCGCGCTTTCCTTGGGCTGGCGACGCGGCTGCCGAGCGGGTTGCGCCCTCCCAAGCGAGTGCGCTCGGCGGAGCGGTCTGAGCGGCCGAGCGGTGTACCGCGCTGCCCACGGCTGGGCGCAAAAAAGCCCGGGGCGCACAGGGCGCTCCGGGCTTCGAGATTCAGATCGCGGTTACGATCAGAGACGGGAGGTGAGCAGTTCCTTCTGGTAGACCAGCTCCTTGGGCAGCGCGGTGTAGAGCTTCACGAAGTGCTCTTCGTGGCCCAAAACTTCCTTCTTCCACTCGTCGATGTTGATCGCGAGGGCGGCTTCGAGCTTCTCAGTGTTGAAGTCCTTGAGCCCGCTGATGTCGATGTCCTTGGTGAACGGCACCCAGCCGATCGGCGACTCCTTGGCGGCAACCTTGCCGTTTACGCGGTCGACGATCCACTTGAGCACGCGGGTGTTGTCGCCGTAGCCCGGCCACATGAACTTGCCTTCCGCAGTCTTGCGGAACCAGTTCACGTGGAAAATCTGCGGCGGGTTCTTGGCGAGCTTGGACATGCTCAACCAGTGGGCGAAGTAGTCGCCCACGTTGTATCCGGTGAAGGGCAGCATGGCCATCGGGTCGCGGCGGACCTGGCCGATGGTGCCGGCGGCGGCGGCGGTCATCTCGGAGCCCATGGTGGCGCCGAGGTACACGCCGTGCGACCAGTTCCACGACTGGAATACCAGCGGCATGGTGGTGGGGCGACGGCCGCCGAAGATGATGGCCGAGATCGGAACGCCGGCGGGGTTTTCCCAGTCGGTGTCGATGCAGGGGCAGTTGCGCGCCGGGGCGGTGAAGCGGGAGTTGGCGTGCGAGGATACGCGGCCGCAATCCGGGGTCCATTCCTTGCCGGTCCAGTCGGTGAGCTTGGCGGGGGCCTGCTTGGTCATGCCTTCCCACCAGATATCGCCGTCCTCGGTGAGGGCGACGTTGGTGAAGATGGTGTCCTTCTTGCAGGTATCCATCGCGGAGGGGTTGGACTCGTACGAGGTGCCCGGGGCGACGCCGAAGAAGCCGGCTTCGGGGTTGATGGCGTAGAGGCGGCCGTCGGCTCCGGGTTTGAGCCAGGCGATGTCGTCACCGATGGTGGTGACCTTCCAGCCCTTGAGCTCGGCGGGCGGGATGAGCATGGCGAAGTTGGTCTTGCCGCAGGCGGAGGGGAAGGCGGCGCAGACGTAGTTGGACTGGCCTTCCGGATTCTCGACCTTGAGGATGAGCATGTGCTCGGCCATCCAACCCTCGTCGCGGGCGATGTTGGAGGCGATGCGCAGGGCGAAACACTTCTTGCCCAGCAGGGCGTTGCCACCGTAGCCGGAGCCGAACGACATGATCGAGCGCTCTTCGGGGAAGTGGCAGATGTACTTGGTGGGGTTGCAGGGCCAGGCGACATCCTTCTCGCCGGCGGCGAGGGGCTTGCCTACCGAGTGCAGGGCGGGGACGAAGTCCTTGTCACCGAGGGCGGTCCACACTGCGGTGCCGATGCGGGTCATGATGCGCATGTTGGCCACCACGTACGGGGAGTCGGAGAGTTCGACGCCGATGTGGGCGAGCGGGGAGCCGACCGGGCCCATCGAGAAGGGGATCACGTACATCGTGCGCCCGCGCATGCAGCCATTGAAGAGGGGAAGGAGGATTTCCTTCATCTTCTTGGGCGACTCCCAATTGTTGGTCGGGCCGGCATCCTTCGGGTTGACCGAATTGATGTAGGTGCGGTCCTCGACGCGAGCAACGTCGGTCGGGTCGGAGCGCACGAGGATGGAGTTGGGGCGCTTGGCCTGGTTGAGGCGGATGGCGGTGCCGCCGGCGACCATGATTTCGATCATGCGGTCGTATTCGGCCTGCGAACCGTCAGCCCAGACGATGGCGGAGGGCTGGCAGAGTTCGGCGTTCTCGCGCACGAAGGCGAGAACTTTGGCGTTGGTGGTCGGAGCCTTGGAGAGGGCTGCGGCGATCACGTTGTCGAGGTCGGCGGGCCGCTGGGAGCAGCAGCAGGGTGAGGAGGAGGGTGCGGTCATGGATTTTTGGTGAAGCGTTCAATTCTAGCGAAACCGGTCTTTGGGCACTGCGCAACCTTTGGTTAACCCTACGCAGATTTTGTGATTTAGATTTGCGCCCGTCTCCCACGCCCGCCTACGGTGCCGGCTCGCTACCACCCGCCCAATGAAGGAGAAACTTACCCCCGCCAAACGAAGCCAGAGTCTGGTGGAACTGCTTCGGCGGTCGGACATCTTTCGCGACTATGCCCGGGCCTTCCGCGATACCACGGGGCTGCCGCTGGGCTTGCGAGCGCTAGACTCGCTGCATCTGGCCATGGGGGACAACCGCGACCAGAACCCGTTCTGTGTCCTGCTGGGCCAGTCGAACCATTCCTGCGCCGCCTGCCTTACCCTGCGCAAACGGGTGGAGGAGCAGGCCGGGGTGAAGACCAAGACGATGCGCTGTTTCGCCGGACTGTGCGAGACGGCGGTGCCGGTGAGAGTGGGGGAGAACACCATCGCGTATTTGCAAACCGGGCAGGTGCTGCTGCACCAGCCCATCAACGGCGACTTCAACAAGACGGCGGGCGCGCTGCTCAAATGGGGCACCGAAGTGGATTTGCAGCGACTGGAGGAGGCGTATTTCCAGACCCGGGTGATCACCCGCAAGCAGTACGAGTCGATCGTGCGGCTGCTGGAGATTTTCGCCCAACATCTGGGGACGTTGAGCAACCAGCTCATCGTCAAGGACCAGCTCGGGGAGTCGCCGATGATCCAGCGGGCCAAGACCTTCATCGAGGAGCATCAGGCTGAGGATCTGCGCCTGAGCGAGGTCGCCAAGGCGGTGAATACCAGCGCCTACTATTTCTGCAAAATGTTCAAGCAGGCCACCGGCCTCACCTTCACTGACTTTCTGGCGCGGGTGCGGGTGGAGAAGGTTAAAAACCTCCTGCTCAATCCCCATGTGCGGGTGAGCGAGGCGGCATTCCAAGTGGGCTTCCAATCGCTGTCCCAGTTCAACCGGGTGTTCCGCTCGATCACCGGTGAATCGCCCTCGTCGTACCGGGAGCGGATGTTGGACCCCTCGGCGTCGCAGTCCACGCATTGAGCTAGCCGGCCGCCGCCAACTCCGGCCGGCCCGAGTCCTGTATATGCGGTATGTCGGAATCGCCGTGGCGGCGGCGAAGGTGGATTCCTGCGCTTTGGTCGCAGGTCTATATTTCGCAAGTTCTGGCACCGCCACAAGGGGGGGCCGAGTGCTGCGAATATCCGCAAACAGAGTCCTTGCCGCGCACGTGATTCGGCGCGCTGGAGGGGGGGGCGGGCCCAGGACCATTATGTAGAGTCGGTTGGATAGCCCCCGGTTTCGCTCCATCCGCAAGCGAAACAAGGGACCACTCGCGCAGCGCCCCCGGGGTGGGGCTCCAGCAAGAGGATTCGTCCACTCAACTGTACCATTCGTGTAAGGCGGGATTTCGCTCTTGTGGGGCCAAGTGCCACGTTGCCCGAGCTAGGGGAATGCTTACGCGCGATCGGAGCCCTGAATCGATGAATAGCTATGCCACCCGGGCGTGACCATTCAATCCGATCATAGGATAGGACCTTGCGTTCGGACCGTTTAGACTGTGCGATACTTGCTCACTATTTCTGCTCGATTTCTGCGTTCATCCTTCGGCGGTGAGGCGTTGGCGTAGTGCCACGGTGGCCCTGCAACACCGCTGGCGATCGACTGGCGCCACCGCCTCGGGGGAAATGTTACGGCTTATGGTACGGGCTCCCGGCACCTGCGCTACCGGCCTGCGTTGGGCAACTTAGCCGATATTTACAGTCCAGAACCGCCATAAACAGCCGATGAGTCAGGTTAGCATGTTCCCCAAACTCCCTTACGCACTCGCCTTGGCTCTTCTCTCGTGCTCGATCAGTTCCGCGCTGGCCGAGGATCGAGTGGTCCACCTCTGCGCCGACCAGTGGATGCCCTACAACGGCGATCCCGCCGACGCGAAACCCGGTTACGTGATCGAACTGGCCAAGGCCATCTTCGAGCCCAAGGGCATAAAGGTGGAGTACTCTGTGATGCCATGGACCGAGGCACTACCCGCCGTGCGCGAAGGTCGGTTGAGCGGTGCCATCGGCGCCAACAAGGAGGAGGGCGCCGGTCTGGTGCTGCCCACCGAGCCCATCGGTATCATCTCGATCAGCCTGGTCACTCGCGCCGATAGTAAATGGACCTATGACAACCTTGCCTCCTTCCTGCACATCAAGTTCGGGGTGATCAAGGGCTATGCCTATTGGCCGGCCTTGGACGCCTACATCGCCAGCGCCGTCAAGAAGGGCAGCGGCGTGGTCTGCGCCGAGGGAGACAACCCGCTCGCCGATTTGATGAAGCAACTGCAGGCCGGCGAGATCGACGTCTTGGCCGAGTCGGAGCCTGTCCTGTTTTGGTACCTGCGTGCCCACAATCTCGACCGGAGCCTTTTTCGCATCGTCTTCAAGAACGCCCCCGACCCCATCTACATCGCCTTTTCGCCCAACGACGAGGGGCGCCGCTACGCCGAGATACTCGATGCTGGAGTGAAGTCCATGCGCGCCTCCGGCGAACTGGCGAAGCTTCTGGGCCGCTACGGCCTGCGCGATTGGCAGTAAGGTGACGGATGTGTTTCTAGAGTTGGGTACAACTGGCCGAAATTCCCTCCTTCTAGGGGGTACACCCCGAACGCCCTAGGCTAGGGCGATCCGCAAAACAGGATTCAAATGAGGGATACCCCCGAGAGCTTTTCGGCCTCAAAATACGATACTTACCTCATGCAATTCCACTTGTTTGGCTGTTCGGTGCTCGCCGGCGCGGTCGGCTGCATCCTTTTCCAAGTCGGAGGCTTCCTGCTATTTCCTGTGGCTTTGGACCTCTGGTATCGGGCTATCGAAGCGTCCAAGCAGCCGGCCTCCGAGCCGGTGGATTCTGACTAGGGCAAATAGGCCCCTGTCGCGTACGTGAAGAGACGTAGACCGGCGCCCTCCGTTGTTCCGCCTTCTGCATTCTGCGCGCTGCCTTAGGCGTAACCATTCATTCGTAGGAGCGTGCTAGCACGCGATTCAGAGCGCCGATCGCGTGCTAGCACGCTCCTACGGCTGACACCGGAGTTAGTGCGCTTCCAGAGCGCAAAGCGGTACGATTGCATGGTTACGGCTTAGGTTGCCGCCACGGCGCTCCGACCTCCGGTTACCGCTCCGCCGGAGGCCGCGGCCCACTTGGGCAACGCTCCCGTTAGAGACTCGCTTCGAGCAGGGTGCAGCGCTGCGCTCGCTCGCCTAGGGCGGCGCGCACCGTGGCTTCGCCGCCCCATACATGCACACACTGGCGCGCACGGGTCACGGCTGTGTAGATGAGTTCGCGGGTGGCGAGCGGGCTTTCGTGCGTGGGCAATACCACCACCACCTGATCAAACTCGCTGCCTTGCGATCGGTGGATCGTCATGGCCCAGGCCGGACTGTGGTCGGGCAACTGGCCCAGCGGAATACTGCGCGGCGGCGCCGCTTTCGACGCTGCCGGGAAATACGCCGCCCGCGCTCCGGCGATCTCCATGATGATGCCCACCGAGCCGTTGGTGAGTCCGGTTTCCGGATCGTTGTGGTTGACGATGATGGGCTGGTTCGGGGCGCGCGCGATGCCGGAGCGGCGGAGCACTTCGCGCTGGATGGCGTCGTTGAGCCCGGCGGCGCCCATCTGGTGGTCGCGATGCGCGGTGAGCAGGCGCACTCTGGAGAGTGCCTCCAGCGCGGCTGCCGGCGTGGTCGCCCCGGCCACCGAGACCAGGGCCGCCTGCACCGGCGCGGGCAGCCGCTCCCAATGGAAGCGCCCGGCGTGGTCGCCAAGCCACGACAGCCCATCGGCGGGCACGGCCCCATCGCCAGAACTGCGGTGTGTGCCGAGCAACTCCAGCGCTTCCTCGGCGCGCAGGTTGACCACGGCGGTGGCGAACGCCCCGATGCCGGCCCGGTTGCGGAAGCGGTGGCTGTCGGTGAGTTCCACCCACAGGCGGGCGAGCGCGGAGGCCGGGCGGGCGCGGGCCTGGCGCACGAGGGAGCCCAGTACGTCGCCAGCGGAGACGCTTTCGAGCTGGTGGGGGTCGCCCAGCAGAATCAGGCGCGAGGTGGGCGGCAGGGCTGTGAGCAGCGCCTGCCACAGGAGGGTGTCGACCATCGAGCACTCGTCGATGATGAGCACGTCGCAAGGCAACGGGGTCGCCTGGTTGTAGCGACAGAGGCCGGTGCCGGGGTTGAAACCCAGCAGCTTGTGCAGCGTGCAGGCTCCTGCGGCGGTGGCCCGTAACGCCTCTTTGGTGGCGGCGGAGAGGGTGGCCGGCAGGTGGTCCGCAGCGGCGTCGACGGCCTCCTTCATGCGCTCGGCGGCCTTGCCGGTAGGGGCGGCCAGGCGGATATCGACGCGCCCTCCCGGTGTGGCGGCGATCAGCAGCGCGAGCAGGCGGGCGAGGGTATGCGTTTTCCCGGTGCCGGGGCCGCCGGTGATGAGGGCCAGGGTGTGGTTGAGCGCGCAGGCGATGGCGCGGGCCTGTTGGGCGTTTACCTGGTCTGGGCCGATTTCGGCGACGAGCGATTCGGGGCTGCCCGAGAGCGCGGGTGCAGGGAGGGCGGCGCGTTCGAGCAGTTTGCGCGCGATCGTCTGCTCGGCCTGGAAGAAGCGCCACGCTTGCATGTGTGCCCTGCCCGCATGGTGACGCAGCACCAGCGGCGTGGCGGCCGGGGGAGTGGCGCTGGCGGGCGCCGCGGCGGCCTCGATCAACTGGCAGGCCGATCCCCACTCCGCCGGTACGGCGGGGGCGGCGGCGGGCAGCGCCAAGGCGGTGCCGCCTTCGGCGTGGGCCTCCAGCAATGCCTTCACCTCGTCCACGCGTTGCGCGGGCAGATTCCAGCGGCGTACGAGGAGCTCGATTTCAGGGGAGAGGGTGGCGGGCGAGGTCCAGGAATTCATGTTGCGTGGCAGGCGGCTGGGGCGAAGAGGCTGTCGAGTGCGTCGAGCATGGCTGCGGGCGGGTTGATATGCAGTACGCCGCGGGTCTGGTCTGGAGCGAGAGCGCGCAGGAATACGAGCCAGGCTCCTGCAACGGAGGTGTCGGCCACTCCGAGCGCCCGCAGGTAGCGGCGCAGTGCGACCAGGTAGAGGTGGGCCTGTAGCAGGTAATGCGATTCCATGGCGCAGCGCAGCAGGGCGGCCTCGTCGTAGTCGACCAACGTGGGCCCGAGGCGGTTGGTCTTCCAGTCGATCACCCCCCAGGTGGAATCGTGGCGGACCAGGCGGTCGATGTATCCTTGCAACAAGCCGTGAAAGCGGTCCTCCGAGAGGGCGGCGAGCATGGGCGCATAGACCCGGTGCTCGGGGGCGGAGTGCTCGGAGAAGCAGCGGGCGAGGGCCCCCACGGTGAGCTCGCCGGCCAGGGGGAGGTGGAAATGCCACTCCGAGCCATGCGGCTCCGGGCAAAGTTCATGGAGTGGGTACGGCCCACAGCCGGGCAACCGGATCAAGCGCAACGCAGCGAAGAGCCCGCCCAGCGACTGTTCCCAGGCGGGCTGGTCGGGCGCCGGCGCGGGCAGGCGGGCAGAGGCGAGGTGTCGGGTGAGGGCCGCGGGATCCGGTGGGCTCATATCCCAAGTTTCGATCCAGTCATGCACGGCGGTGCCCACGGCGGCCCCGGCAGGGGCGGAGAGAAACTCCGGGGGCGGCGCACCGGGCTCCACTGGCGCGGGAGCGCTGTCCGCAGCCTCGTCCCCTGAGTCTGTAGCCAGTGGGGCACCATGCGCGTGCTTCTCCTTGGTGAGAGTGGAGAAGGAGGTGATCTGCCAGCTCGGCGGCACGGGCGGGCTGGCGAGAGCGGTGAGCTCAAGGGGAGTGCCGGGCACAGGAGTGTTGGCCAAATGGAGTTCGCTGGTCTCCGGTGGGGGCGCACGGAAGGTGATCAGCGGGGCGGGCCCGGAGGCTGGCGCCGCATCCTCCCGCTGGGCACCGAGCGCCTGCAGCGCTGCGCTGTGGCGTGCGCTTCGGTTGCCTTTGGCCAGGGCGACCCAGGCGGTGGAATACGCCGGGTGGGTGGCCGCCTCGGCCTCGGGGCGCAGCAGCCAGTCGAGCGGGCTGCCCAAATCCGATCTGGCTGGGCTGTAGCTGCAGATCCATACCCGCACCTGTGCCCGGGTGACGGCGACATAGGTGAGGCGCAGGCGCTCCTCAAGCTGCGCTGCCAGTTGCTGGCGGGATCGCTCGGCCCTGGCCGTGTCGTCGAGGAGCGCGAAGTTCACCAGCAGGTCCGCCTGGCTGGCTTCGCCGCCGGCGGCCGCGGCGGGAAGCTGGGCCACGCCTTTGCTCTCGATGAGCGGAGCGGCCAGATACGGACAAAAGACCAAGGGATACTCCAGGCCCTTGGCCTTGTGTACGGTGGCAACTTGGACCGCTTCGCGGTCGCTGGAGAGCTGCAACTGGCGCTCCTCCGCCTGCGAGCGGTCCTCCGCCCTCGCGATTTGCTGACCGAGCCAGCGCACGATCTCCCCGGGCCGGGGCGCCTCCTCGCGGCTGGCCTCCAGCAGCAGGTCGGTGAGGTGGCGGTAGTTGGTGGCGCGTCGTTCGCCGGTCAATGGCACCAGCGCGAGGCGGTGGGTGACTGGAGACTCAGGGCGGTCGAAATCGGCCAGGAGGGTGGCGAGGCCGTGTTTCACCCACCGCTCGTTCCAGCGCATGAATTGGCTCAGCCACGACACCGAGGGCTGGGCGCCTGCGGCGTCCGGGGTTTCAAGGGACGCGAGCGCGGCGGCGTCGAGCCCAAGCAGGCGGGTGGCCAGGGCGCTGCGCAGGCGGCGAGTGCGGCGGGGATCGAGCACGGCCAGCAGGAGGGTGTGGAGCTCGCGGGCCTCCTCGGTGGCGAAGACGTCGGAGCCGGAGTTGACCACGGCCGGCACACCGCGGGACTGAAGGGCCTCCGCCATGGCCTGGGCCTGGGCGTTGGTGGCGACCAGTACGGCGCAGTCGCCCGGCGTGACGGGCTCGATTTTTGGCGGACGAGCATCGGTGTAAACCGTGCGCAGTTTTCCGATGCGAAGCAGTTCGACAATGGTGGAGGCCACCCGTGCTGAGAGCGTCGATTCGCGGCGCCCCTTGGATGCGAAGGCGGCACCGGCTTCGGGCGGCACAACCCACGCCTCCAGCCGGGAGCAGGGGACTTCACCGCGCAGCAGTTGGCGGTCGTAGTTCAGGGCCGAAACCGCCGGGGTGAACGGCATGGCCGGCTGATGGAAGGAGCCGCTGCGCGCGAAGAGGCTGTTGATCGAGGCGACAAGCGGCTCCGGTGCGCGGTGGGTGTGGGTGAGGCTGTAACCGGTATCCGCGTGCGCCCGGGCGGCCAGATAGCTGGAAAGATCGGCGCCGCGGAAGCCGTAGATGGCCTGCTTGGGGTCGCCCACGAAGATGAGGCGGCGGCTGTGTGCCGGTGCGAGAAAGATCCGCTGGAAGATCGCGAGCTGACGCGGATCGGTATCCTGAGACTCATCGATGAGGGCCACGTGGTAGCGCTCAGCGAGGTGGGCGGCGAGCCGGTCGGATTGAGCCGCACCATCGGAGCCCGGCCGATGTAGGGCGTGGTAGAGCGCGCCGATCAGACCGTCCTGAGTGATCAGGCGGCGCTGCGCCATGACCTGGGCGAGTTTGGGCAGCGCCTCGGCTGCGAGCTGCTGCTGCCAGGACCATTCCAGGCGAGCGGCCACGGACTGCAGCTCGGTGAGAGCAGCGAACCAAAGGTTCTCCTGGACCTCGGCTTTGAGCGCCTTGGCCTCCTTCTTTCGCGCGGTGATCTTGCGGGGCAACTCAGCCGCCGAAGCCACGCTCTGCCAGTAGGCGAGTTGTTGATTATTTCCCGCGTGTAGCGGGTGAATGCGCTCGAGGGCGGCGGCGGAATTCTCCACCCCATTGTTCCATTCGGTCACCCGACCGAGGAGCGCGGATACCGATGCAAGCAGCTTCTCCGAGGCGAGCTTTTGGCAGAGCACTTCGAGAGAGGCGCGCAATGCCGCGAATTTCGGCACCACTGGCTCGGGCTGCGGGCGCTGGGCCCGCCGCAGGGTGTTGATCAGCGTCAGTGCGCCGTCGAGCCCCCAACCCTGCACCGTGGCCAGCGCCGCCAAGGCGGGGTCGGTCGACAGGGTGGCGAGCCAGAGTTCGCGCACGATCGGTGTCAGAAACTCGGAGTCCTCGGTGGTCACCTCGGGCAGCACCGGCATTCCGCAAAGGCTGCCTTCCTGCTGGAGCGTGCGTTGGCAGAAGGCGTGGATCGTGGAGACGGCCAGGAGATCGAGATCGAGCAGCGCGCGCTCGAGGCGGGCCCGGGGGCCGGGGGCGGCGCTTAGCTGGCGCAGCGCAGCAACGTGCGGATACCGGGTGCCCTCATCGGACTCGGCCGGCGCGGCGAGCCGGGTGAGCACCCGGCGTACCCGCTCGGCAAGTTCGCGTGCGGCATCCTTGGTGAAGGTGAGCAGCAGCAGCTTGGAAAGGTCGGGCAGGTGGCCCTCCAGCAGCAGGCGAGGCACCAAGTGGCTGATGGAATACGTCTTGCCCGTGCCGGCGCTGGCCTCGATGGCCGTGAGGCCGGGAGCAAAAGGAGATCCGAGCAAAGCGAGTTCGGAAAAGGTGGGCATGGTGGATCAGTCCGTTTGGGTAGAGGGATGGGCTTGCTCGGTCTTGGGAGCGGCTGGGGCTGGCCGGCCTTCCCACCACGCGCTCAAGGGGGCGGCGATGGTGCGGCCCCAATGGAGCCAGGCCTCGGCGTGTTGGGGGGCGAAGGCGTCGGAGTCGCGCCACGCCAGGGCTGCGGCGGGGGTCGTGCCTTCGCCGGCGGGCTGTGGGCCGTAGCCCTCGGTATCCCAACTGTCGCTGGCCTGCGCGAGGGCGCACACCTCGTCACTGCCCTTGGCAAGAGCGGCGGCGAGTTTGGCACTGGCGGTGGGGGCGTAGTTGAGCGGCTGGCGCTGACCCTGCGAATACCCGCTGACCAGTGCGGTGAGGTGGAGCCGGGCCTCGGCTGGCGAGATTGCCGGCAGTTGCTTGGGCGTGGGCAGGTCGAGGCCCAGCACGCTACAGCCCACCGGGCAGTCGAGATGCAGCGCCGCGGCGAGGGTTTGGATGAAGGCATCCAACTGGTACTTGGCGCGGCCCTCGTATTTGCCTGTACGATAGGTGAGTACCCACGGTGTGGAGCCGGGTGAGTGGCCAAGCTGGATCTCACCGGTGATGGTCACTTCGGGGGTGAGGGCGAAGCGGAGCGACGTTTTCGCGACCTGTGGGAGCAGCGGGGCGAGCCCGCTGGCGAGAGGTCCGATTTCGCCTTCGCGCAGTCCCCACGCCAAGGCGCCCAGCGCGCCGGGCGGCAGTGCTCGGTCGGCAGCGAGCCGGGCGCTGGCGACTCCGGCGGAGGGGCCGGCCGCAGCCAGCCGGGTGTTCAGCGCGGTCGAGCGCACATGGTAGGCTTGCAGTGCGTCGAGGGAAACTGGTGCGAAGTCGAGAGTAGTGTCGTCGGCCTCATCCTCCTGGATCTCGAGCTGCATGGCCTTCAACCACGCTTTTGCGGGGTCGCGCCAGAAGGCGATGAGTTGGGCCAGGGGCAGGGTGCGCGTGGCACCGGAGCCTGGGGCGGCATCGTTGGCCGCTGCGGCGAAGAAGGGGTGCGCTTCGGACTCGCTGGCGTGGGCGATGTCGGTGGCGATGCGCGCCGCGTCGGTATTGAACGAATGCGGCAGGGGTCCGGCCCCGGTGAAATATTCGGTGGCGAAGGGCTGGATGCGGTGATGCACCACGAGCTGCGCTTCGAGCGACTCGCAGCTGGGGCAGCGGCCAACGCTGGCGGCGGCGACGCGCAGCAGTTCATCCACGCAGGAGGAGAGTGGACCGTCGTTGGCGGTGCGCAGGCTGCGGTTGGAGGCGCCCAGGATGAGGCGTTCGCGCGGCGCGAGGATTCCGTCCAGGAACCATTGCCGGTCCTGGTTGCGCGGATCCGCGTCCCAGCGCTCCGGCCGGTGGGTGAGCAGATCCCAGGCGGGGCGGCGCGAGGCGCGGGGGAAGGCGCCGTCCTGGAGTCCGAGAATGGCCAGCACGCGGCAGGGCAGGCCATGGAGCTGGTCGAGCCGGCCAAACAAAATCTCACCGCCCATCGAGGTGCGCAGGCTGGTGGCGTTGTCGAGCTGCGG